>NZ_CAUFLV010000035.1:0-3474 GCF_959026545.1 uncultured Collinsella sp. | reverse complement strand
GCGGCGCGCAGCTCCTCGAGGCTCTCGAGCGTGCCCTCGATGTCCTCGTGCGTCTCCTCGAATTCGGCGGCGACGCCCAGGAATTCCTGGATGTTCTCGGCGCGGCTCTCCGCCTCCATCGTCGCCTCGGCACGGAATGCCTGGATAAGGCCGCTCTTGTCGACGATCATCTCGACAACATCCTTGAGCTCCCCGTCCATGCGACGCCCCTCGCGCACGAGCGAGACAAAGTCGCCCAGGGCATTGCGAACCTTGGCGGAGAACATGCCCGTCTCCGCCGTGGCGATCTCGCACGCCTGGAAGAACGAGCAGCGGTTGGTGCGTGCAAGGTCCTCGATCTTGGAAATGGAGGTGGATCCGATGCCGCGGCGCGGGGTGTTGATAACGCGTTTGACGCTCATCTCGTCGGCGGGGTTCACAATCATCTTGAGGTACGCCATGACGTCGCGGATCTCGGCGCGGTCGAAGAATCGCGTGCCTCCCACGATCTTGTACGGCACGCCCGCGCGCAGGAACATATCTTCCAAGATACGGGACTGCGCGTTGGTGCGGTAAAAAACCGCCATGTCGTCGTAGCTCATGCCACCAACGTGCAGCTTCTCGATCTCCGAGGCGATCCAACGGCCCTCATCGCGCTCGTCGCTCGCCTGGTAGGACTGGATCTTCTCGCCGTCGCCGAGGTCGGTGAACAGGCGCTTGTCCTTGCGCTGCGAGTTGTTGCGCACCACCGCGTTGGCGGCGGCGAGGATATGGCCGGTCGAACGGTAGTTCTGCTCGAGCTTGACCACCTTGGCCTGTTTGAAGTCCTTCTCGAAGTCGAGGATGTTCGAGATGTCGGCGCCGCGCCAGGAATAGATGGACTGGTCGTCGTCGCCCACGACCATGAGGTTCTGGTACTTGGCGGCGAGCAGATTGGCGATCTCGTACTGGACGTGGTTGGTGTCCTGGTACTCGTCGACGCTGATGTAGCGGAAGCGCTCCTGGTACTTCTCCAGCACCTCGGGGCGCGTACGCAGCAGCTCGAGCGTGCGGACGAGCAGGTCGTCGAAGTCCATGGCGTTCGCGGCGCGCAGGCGGCGCTCGAGCTCCAGGTACACCTGGCCCGCCTTCTGCTCCTGCGGGGAGCTTGCCTTCTCGATGAACTCCTCCGGGCCGATCATGGCGTTCTTCGCCGTGGAAATCTTGGAGCGGATCATGTTGATGGGGTGCTGCTTTTGCTCGATGCCGAGCTGCGTCATGATCTCGCGCACCATGCGGCGGGAGTCATCGTCGTCGTAGATGGTGAACTGGCCGGTGTAGCCCAGCAAGTCGGCGTCCTCGCGCAGAATGCGCACGCACATGGCGTGGAAGGTGCAGACCCACATGCCGCGCATGCCGCCGTCGGGAAGCATGGCGGCCAGACGCTCGCGCATCTCGGCAGCGGCCTTGTTGGTAAAGGTAATGGCCAGGATCTGCCACGGGCGAATGCCGAGGTCGCCGATCATGCGCGCGATGCGGAAGGTGAGCACGCGCGTCTTGCCGGAGCCGGCGCCTGCGAGCACAAGCAACGGCCCTTCGGTGGTGAGGACCGCCTCGCGCTGGGCGGGATTGAGCGAGTCGATGTCCACAAGCGGGCGGGCGGGCGCGGCAGGGGCTGAAACGGGAATCGGGGCGGATGCCGGGACGTCAACGGGCACGTAGTCTGCAGGAACGTAGTCCACTGGTGCGGATTCGGGCACCGCCACCACGCCATACGCCTCAAGCGGAACGTAATCGGGCTCGGGCGCAGCGGCAGCGGCCTGCATGCCCCACAGATCAGGCTGATCGTTCATGACTTCTCTCCAAAACACATCATCGACGGGCCTGCGGGCCGCCGTCTTTTGAGCCTATCCAGTATACCGAGGCGTCGTGACGGAACCTTTGACCCTGCAAATACGCAAATGTTGACTGCTTTTCCGAAAACCCGAGTAGACAGCGTCAATGACTTTGCAAACATGCAGGTAGACGCGGTGCGGGATTTTGCTCTACTCCGAGCGTCCTCTTTTAGGACAACATTTGCGTATTTGCACACGGCACCGCACCTGCATCCACGCACCCGAGCCGCGCAAAAGGCCCCGGCAACCCAGAAAAGGCCCCGGCGCACCCTAGAATAGCCACTGGCAAAACGCAGAAGAGCCCCAAACACCATGATTTCAGCGCCCCGCGAGACGCCGCTGCCCAGCGAGACACCGCCGCCCAGCAAAACGTCGCCACCCCACGGGACGCCACTGCCCCACGGGACGCCGCCGCATTGCGAGGCGCCACTTCTCCGCGAGGCACCTCCGCATTGCGAGGCTCCGCCGCGCGCTTGGCGCCGCATTCAGATAGCAAGACGACCCGAAGTCCGCGCGCTTCGCCCCAGCCGGAACTATTTACCAGCACCCACGCGGGTGACGTCGTAGGGCGTGGTCTGATACACGTAGTAGTTGAGCCAATTGGTGTAAATGAGCTGCGCCTGGGCGCGCCATGTACATAAGGGCTCGCGCGCCGGATCGTCGCCGGGGAAGTAGTTCACCGGCACGTCTGGATCAATGCCTGCACGCACGTCGCGCTCGTACTCGAGCTGCAACGTATCGGCGTCGTACTCGGGATGCCCAAACACGAAGAACCGCCGACTATCCACGCTTTTTACCAGGTAGAGCCCTGCCTCGGACGAACTCGCGATGACCTCGAGCTCCGGATGCGCGCGCACCGCGGCCTCATCGACCCCGGTGTAGCGCGAATGCACCGCGAAAAAGCGGTCGTCCAAGCCACGCACCAAAGGCGAACTCGGCTTCTCAATACGATGCTCGTACACGCCAGAGAGCTTGGCGGGCAGCGCGTGTTTGTCGATGCCGTAATGATGAAAGAGCCCCGCCTGCGCGCCCCAACAGATGTGCAACGTGGAGTGCACATTTGTGGTAGACCAATCCATAATGTCCACCAGCTCGTCCCAGTAGTCGACATCCGCGAAGTCAAGCTTCTCAACCGGCGCTCCTGTGATGATGAGGCCGTCGAAGTGCTCATGGCGCACCTCGTCGAACGTGCGGTAGAAGGTCTCCAGGTGCTCGGGGGAGACGTTTTTCGCCTCGTGGCTACGCGTGCGCAGCAGCTCGACTTCGATCTGCAGAGGCGTATTGGAGAGCTTGCGCATGATTTGCGTCTCGGTGGCGATCTTGGTGGGCATGAGGTTCAAGATCAACACACGAAGCGGACGAATGTCCTGGTGGAGGGCACGGAACTCGGTCATGACGAAGATGTTCTCGCTCTCCAATGCCGCGGTGGCGGGCAGAGCGTCAGGAATGCGAATGGGCATGGGGCCTCCTTGGTTCACGTTCCCCTATGGTACGACACAAACGCGTGCGCCGGGAGGTGGGCTCGATGCGAACCGATGCCGGAGCGAAGCGCGCGCCACGGACGCCGCGCGTGCGCGCCTGCGCCGCCCCGCAACCCCGCCGCGCCCGCAACCCCGCCGCC
>NZ_CAUFLV010000034.1:0-5101 GCF_959026545.1 uncultured Collinsella sp. | reverse complement strand
TAAATAGAAAATAGGGAAGATGCTCTAAATCAACTGTGTGTTGTGACAGAGCCTTTTCTTTTAGGCCCCTCTTTCCCGTCCTATCGGAAAAAATCGCTCAATTTGGAGGACGTCATGGCCGAACGAGCCTCTTTGAGCTCGCCAAGGGACGCGGCAGCATCGTAGGCGATTGCAAATACGCAAATGTTGGGCTTTTTCGCCGAAGGAGAAGTACTCGAAAAAACGCCACTTCATCTAGCAGGGCTTTTGCAACCAGATCTACCCGGTCTACTTCAAGTTTGCGAAAATGCCTCAACATTTGCGTATTTGTATCGCGTACGCACTGCAAGAGCCCCCGTCAGCACGGACGCCATGTCTAGTAGCGCGTGCAGACGCCACGCCTACCCTTCGAGCACCTCACGAGCAATCGCGAGATCACTCTTTACCTCGGGATACTCGTCGCCGCGATGCTGTCGTGTCTCATCGCCCTTTGCAAGCAGCAGAACCACGGATCGTTCCGCCGCGGCGAGCACGCTCGCAAGCACCTGCCTCACAGCCTGCTCGCGGTCGAGGATGACCTCGTGGGAAACGCCTGCCGGCGTATTGGAGGCCAACTCGGCGCAGATATCCTCGACGCGCTCGTGCGCGGGGTCTTCCTCGGTATACACAATATGGTCCGCATAGGCTCCGGCAACGCGCGGCAGGGCCTCGCGGCGCTCCTGCGCCTTGCCGCCGGGGGCGCCGAACAGGGCAACCACACGACGGTCGGGATACTCGGCCTTCACGGACTTGAACAGGGTCTCAAAAGAGAGCTCGTTGTGTGCGTAATCGACGATTGCCAGCACCTTGCCGTCCGCAGACGACACGAGCTCCATGCGCCCAGGAACGCGAATCTGGGCAAGGCCCGCACGAATGGAGTCGTAGTCCACGCCGAGCAGGCGCGCCATGACCACTGCTGCCAACGCGTTGTCCACGTTGAACAAACCGGGCATGCCGAGTTCGACACGCTCGGCGCACGCCGTCTGCCCACTTGAGGCGCGCTCACGCACGGTGAACGCCAGACCACCCGTGGGCAGCTGGGCAATGTCGGTTGCACTGAACTGCACCTCGACTGTACGGCGATCGTCGGGCTGCCCTTGCGCATGCTCCACTGCGAAGGTGACCACCTGGTCGGCATGCGCGGCGGCGGCAAGCACGCGGTCGACGTGCTCGGTTCGCGCGTTCACCACCGCAATGGAGCACTGATCGAAGATGCGCAGCTTCGAGGTGAAGTAATCTTCGAAATCGGGGTGCTCCACGCCAGAGATGTGATCGCGGCCGATGTTGAGGAAGCAACCGATTTCAAGCGGAAGCCCCAGCACGCGGTCGTACTTGAGGCCCTGGCTCGAGACCTCCATCACCATGTGATCTCGACCGGCGCGCGTAGTGTTATACAGGTGGCGCCACAAATCCGGAGCCTCGGGCGTGGTGTTGTGGCTCTCCTCGTGGACAAAGCCGTCGTCCGTTTCGATGGAACCCAAGATAGAGGCGTCGATTCCAGCTGCCGAGAAGATGGACCTTAGCATATACGCCACCGTGGATTTTCCCTTGGTGCCCGTAATGCCCACGATATGCAGCCCCTTCTCGGGGTTCCCATACACGGTAGGCGCCACGATCGCCATGGCACGGCGAACATCGGACACGACGAGCGCAGGGGTCAATGGAGACACGGCGAGCAACTCCGAAGGGACCCCGAGTTCGGCGCCAACGCCCTCGCACATATATGCGGCGGCACCGTCCTCGATGGCACCGCCGAGAAATGCAGGGCGAAACGCAGCGCCTTTGCACACGAACAGATTGCCCGGCTCAACTATGCGGGAGTCAATGGCCATGCCCGAGACAACGCGCGAAGGATCGCCCACGATCCGCACGGAGATGTCCTGCGCCTCCAAGGCGAGCACCAACTGTTCCAGCGTCAACAGGGGCAACGCCGTAGAGCACTTGTCCGAGGGAGCAAGGGAATCTTTAGGCATGGTGTCTCCTCACTATGCGAATGCGGGCGGAGTTGATGCAACGTCCGCCCGCAGCTTTAGTTCAATCGTTTGCGGATGACAGTCCGCATGGGCGCTACGCGGCGGCGGCAGGCGCGTCCTCGTCGATGAAGTAGCGCTTGTACCAGATGAGGAACGTGAGCGCGGTATAGATCTTGCGCTGGTTGAGCGCGCGGCCCTCGAAATGATCGTCGAGCATCGCCATGAGCTTCCCGGTGTCGAAGAACTCCTCGGCCCACGGGGCGGTGAAGTACTCCTTTACGTAGTCGTAGTACTTCTGCTCGCGCAGCCAGAACTTGAGCGGGACCGGGAAGCCCTTCTTGGGGCGTGTGGCCCACTCGTCGGGCAGGATACGATTGGCGGCGTGACGGACAACCTGCTTGTTGCCGTTCTCGTTCACGCGGAAGCGCGCCGGGATATGCTCGGCGAACTCCATGACCTTCTTGTCGAGGAACGGGACGCGGAGCTCGAGCGAATGGGCCATGCACATCTTGTCGGCCTTGAGCAGGATGTCGCCGGGCAGCCACATGTTCATATCGAGGTACTGGCGCTTGGACAGGTCGCAGAAATTCTGGACGCGGCTGTAGACGGGGGCGCACAGTTCGAACGCGTCGGGGCCGCCGGCGTACTCGGGTCTCACGACGTCGTCGATCTCGTCGGGGCGGTACACGAAGGCCTGGCCCGTGAACCACTTCTCGGGCATCTCCGCCGCCTTGAGCAGGAAGTTCCTGCCCTTGAAGTACGGCTTATCGGCCACGAAGTTCCCCAGGGCGCGACGGATGCCGCGGGGGATAATCCGCTTGAAGCGAGCGATCGAGGGCACGTCCTCGTAGTAGGCGTACCCCGCGAACAGCTCGTCGGCACCCTCGCCGGAAAGCACGACCGTGACCTGCTCGGCCGCGAGCTGGGCGAGGAACCACAGCGGCACGCTCGACAGATTGCTCTGCGGCTCATCCATGTGGTACTGGATCTGGGGGAGCACCTCGAAGAACTCGTCCGCCGTCACCATCTTGCGGTAGTTTTCGATCCCAAGCTTGTCGGAAAGCTCCTTGGCGTAATTCGTCTCGTTGAAGTCCTTGTAGTCAAAGCCCACCGAGAACGTCTTGTCGGGCATGAGGCACGCGGCGATATAACTGGAATCCACACCGCCAGAGAGGAACGAGCCGACCTTGACGTCGGCGATGCGGTGCGCGGCGACGCTCTCGTGGACCACCTGGTCGCATTCCTCCACGTACTCGTCGAACGTCTTGGAATTGTCGTCCGAGAAATCGGCATCCCAGTAGCGGCGCACGTCCATGCGCGCCGCGGCGATGTCGTAGGTGAAGCAGTGCGCCGCCGGCAACTTGAAGACGCCGGCGAAGAAGGTCTCGTCGGTCGCGGGGAACTGCATGGTGAGATACGGACGCAGCGCCTGCTTGTTCACGGCCTTCTTGAAATGCGGATGCTCGAGGAAGCTCTTGATCTCGGAGCCGAACATCAAGTCGCCCTCGTCGGACTGGTAGTAGTAGAACGGCTTGATGCCGAAGATGTCGCGCGCGCCAAAGAGCTTGCCGGAGCGCATGTCGTGCACCACGAAGCCGTACATACCGCGCAGGCGCTCGACCAGGCCCTCACCCCACTCCTCATAGCCGTGCACGAGGACCTCGGTGTCGGCGTTGCAGTGGAACGTGTGCCCCGCGGCCTCGAGCTCGGCGCGGAGCTCTTGGAAGTTGTAGATCTCGCCGTTGAACACCACAAAGACCGAGCCGTCCTCGTTGCCCATGGGCTGGGCTCCCGCCTCGGTGAGGTCGAGAATGGACAGGCGGCGGAAACCCAGCGCCACGCCATCTTTGATATGGGTTCCGCCCATGTCGGGACCGCGGTGGACAATGCGGTCCATCATCGCCGTGAGAACGCGCTCGTCGTCCTCGACATGGCCGGTAAAACCTACGAATCCGCACATGGACAAACCTTTCTTGCGCAGTTTCCTCAGCAAAATTCACGTATGTCCAAAATTGTATAACGAAGGGAGGGCCGCAACCCACCCTTCAATAAAACAGCGTTGTCAGAGTGAGGGGCGTGGAGTATCCACCAACGCTACTGTACAGATGCGCCTGCTTCGATAGCCGAAATGTTTCGGAGACGGTCTCCCACGTTGTGGGATAACCCACTTTTTTAAGATCAGTCACCAGATTATTGATAGATAACCCACAGCCGATGTTACGCAGGCAACACATTGCCACTTGGTTGGCGAGAGCGATCCCCGCGCGCGGATAACGATCGACAACGTCACGCGCCATCACATCACGCATGTCCAAGTTTAGCAACTTCTCTCCAATGAGGAGAAGTCTTACTTATTATCGCGCCGTGGATATCCAAATTTCATAGTAGATCGATATAGAGATCGGGGGCCAGCCAACCCAACAAGAGAAGAAACGGGATGGCGAGGAGGGCGAGGGCACCGAACACCGCATTCCTAAGCCAGCGCAGCCGCATCATGGCGAAAAAGAGCGCCAAGGCGACGAGCAGGCCCCAGCTCAGTCGCCTTATGATGACCTTGAGCTTCCCATCATTCATCGCCGCTCCCCTCCGGGCCGAATGCGCCGCACTTCTCCGCGAGGCGCAGGACCTCCAGCCCCACGGCGGTGAGTTCGTAGCTGTTGGCGAGCCTTCCGCCGCTGGCGTTTACGCGGAGCGTGACAACCATGATCCCGCGCTCGGCGAGTCCGCTGCACGCCGCCATGTCCGACTGGGCGCCCACCCCGACGGACATCGCCAGCTCCGCGAGGCTCGCCACCACGGGCGAGAACCGCAGCCCCGTCTCGGCGAGCGCGCGCGTGGCCACGGCCCACAGCACGCGGCAATCGGTCTCGTTCACCCGGATCTCCGGCACCCCTATGTCCACGCGTCTCGTCATCCTCGCTCCTTCCCCAAGATGCGCAAAGAGGGGACCGCCCCTCTTTTACTCATCATTCAGCTGTGGCCACATACTCCGGGTCGAGCATGTCGTACAGGCGGTCAGCGGCGTCCTGCGCTCCGGGGTCGAGGTCGAGCTCGGGGCCGTCTGATGTGGCAACACCTTCTTGAACAAATCTACGAGAGGATCAGGCCCG
>NZ_CAUFLV010000033.1:0-5994 GCF_959026545.1 uncultured Collinsella sp. | reverse complement strand
TCGTGTACATGAACAACGACGAGTACACCCGTCAGTACGACCTCGACATCCTGAATGAGATCAACGGCGATCAGATCGCCGCCAAGACGATCGCCATCCAGCAGGACGGCTCCACCAAGTTCGACGGCAAGGCCTTCACCTTCTCCGGTTTCGATGCGCTGCCCGAGGGTTACCTCGCTCTTCCGTTCGTCATGGTTGCGCAGGTCATCTCCCTGCTCAACTCCGTGCGCGTGGGCAATACCCCGGACACCCCGTCTCCTTCCGGCACGGTCAACCGTGTTGTCAAGGGCGTGACCATCCACCCCTTCGAGGCCTAATCGCCTTCAAGGACTGAGGGCCATGGTGCAATTGGGGACATACCCCGATTGCACCTTTTGCTTTGCGCGCCGCCTATGGACCCGAAGCGCCCGCCCTGTCCTTGGACGGGTGGGCGACTTTTATTTACGAAAACGCGCTTGCGTTATGACGGACTAGCGCAGCGCCTTTGGGTATAACCGCAATATGTGCATCAAATTCGTGTTAGGAGAACACATGAGCACCTATGCAATCAAAGCCGATGCCTTCTACCTGCCGACCCGCGTTGCCCGCGGTGGGTACCTTATGGTCGAGGACGGCGTCTTCGGCGAGTACGTGACCGATGCTCCCGCGTGCGAGATCCGCGACTATTCCGGTTACGAGGTCGCCCCGGGTTATGTCGACACGCACATCCATGGCTTTGACAACCATGACATTATGGACTGCAAAGCGGAGAGCGTCGCCGTCGTCTCCCGTGGCATCCTCCGTAACGGCGTGACCAGCTACCTTCCCACGACCCTTACCGCCAGCACCGAGCAGCTCGAGGCCGCCTGCGCCTCCGTTGCCGAGTACGTCGAGGCTGGCGACGAGACGCCGCACGCCCGCATCCAGGGCATCTTCCTCGAGGGCCCCTTCTTCACCGAGAAGTACAAGGGCGCCCAGAACCCGGCTTACCTCTCCGCCCCCACCATGGAGAAGTTGAACGCCTGGCAGACCGCTGCGCACGGCCTCGTCAAGAAGATCGCCGTCGCCCCTGAGTACGATGGTGCCGTCGAGTTCACCGCTGAGGCCGTCAAGTCCGGCGTCGTCGTGGCTCTCGGTCACTCCGCCGCCACCTGCGAGCAGGCTCAGGCTTGCCTGGACGCGGGCGCCAAGGTCTTCGTCCACACCTATAACGGCATGAGTGGCCTGCACCACCGCGAGCCCGGCATGGTGGGTGCCGCCCTGTCCAGCCAGGACAAGTCGTACTCCGAGCTCATCTGCGACGGCCATCATGTCAACCCCATCTCCGCGGGTATCGTGATGCGCGCCAAGGGCCATGAGCACGTCGCCCTCATCACCGACTGCATGTGCGCTGGCGGCATGCCCGATGGCGACTACTTCCTGGGCGAGCTGCCTGTCGTCGTCGCAGGCGGCACGGCCCGCCTCAAGGACGGCGGCTCGCTGGCGGGTTCCATCCTCAACATGAAGGACGCCGTCAAGAACGTCGCCGACTGGGGCGTTGCCACCAAGGCCGAGGCCATCTACATGGCCACCCAGGCTCCCGCCGAGGCCAACGACATCGCCGACGAGTGCGGTTCCATCCGTCCCGGCCGTCATGCCGACTTCGTCGTGCTGAACTCCGATCTCACCCTCGTCGAGACCTACCTCGGCGGCGAGAGCGTCTACGTCGAGAGGTAACCATCGTTCTCTGGCGAGATCGATATGAATCTTTAGCGCCCCGACCCGGTTGTACCGGATCGGGGCGTTTGAATGCGAAACGTTCTTGAAGGCGAAGCGAATCAGTCGGCGACGATTATTCGGGTTGATTCGAGGATCATGGAGCACTGTTCGTCGCTGACATTTGCATCGGTGATGAGCGCGTCCATCTGATCGAGGTTGTAGAAGCCGAAGAAGTCCATCTGTCCGATCTTGCTTGAGTCGCAGACGAGGTACCGCTCGGCGGCTCGATCACAAGCGAGCGCCTGCAGACGACCCTCCTCGAGGTTGGAGCAGGAGACGGATTGAGCGAGCACGCCGTTGGTGCCGATAAAGCACGTGTCGATACCGAGTGGGGCGAGCGCATCTTCCGCTACGGGACCGACGAAGGACCCCGAGCGCTTGCGATACTGTCCTCCCAGGGCGCAGATCTCCACGTCGCTGCGCGTTTGGAGCATGCTCAGCACGATGATGCTGTTTGTGATGACACGCAGCTGCATGGGCGGCAGTGCGCGGGCGATGAGGGCGCAGGTCGAACCGGGTCCGAGGAAAACGGTGTCATGCTCCTTGATCAGACCGACCGCGCAGTGCGCAATGCGTTCCTTTTCGGGCGAGCGTATCGAGAGCTTTTCAAAGAAGGGAACCTCGCCGGCGGTGGGGGTCCCGCTTGATAGGCGGATACTGCCGTGCTCGCGGCTCACGCCGCCATCTCGCGCGAGTTCATCGAAATCCCTGCGAGCGGTCATTTCGGAAATGCCGAAGATCTTCGCCGCTTGGGCGACGGTGACCATACCGCGCTGCATGCACAGTTTCAGCAATTGTTCGTGACGTTCAGATTTGAGCATGGCTTGCCAATCGGTCATGCGGTGACAACGGAAGTGTAAGTGCTGAGCGCCTCGAGGATCTGAGGGTCTGCGTCGGCGTTGACGAAGGCCGCGGTCATCTCCTCCAAGGTGGTGAACAGGCAGAAGTCGCGCCTACCAACTTTTACCGCGTCTACAACGAGGTAGCGCTCCTGGGCGCGTGCAAGGGCATCGGAAAGAACCATAGTCGCGTCGGGGCGAGAGCCGAAGACCTCATTTTCGAAAATTCCGGTGGCGGAGACATAGGCTTTTGGCGCCGAAAGGCCGTAGAGTCCGCGGCCGTTGTACGGCATGGTGAAGACGCGGGTGTCATGGCGCATCATGCCGCCAATGAAGAAGAGGTCGACATGGGGGTTGTCAGCCAATAAGTTCAAGACGGGGAGGCTGTTGGTGACCACGCGGATGTCCTCCTGCGGCAGATACGAGCACATAAGTTCGAGTGTGGAGCCGCCCCCGAGGAAGATGGTATCGCCGGCGGAGACAGTGCGCGCCGCCGCCATCGCCGCCGCGCGTTTCTGTTCGACGTGGAAATGGCGCTTCTCTTCGTGTGAGATCAGGCGTGAGAGTGTCGTACCACGTGCGGAGCGCGGCAGTTGGGCGCCGCCGTGTACGCGCACGAGCAGTCCCTTGTCGGCGAGCTCCGCCAAATCGCGCCGAATGGTCATATTCGAAACACCCAGGGTGTTGGATATCTCATTGACCGTAACGGAATGATGTTGATCGAGCAGGTCGAGAATGGCCTGCTGACGTTCGGATTTCATGGCCGTGAACTTCCTTATCGAGCGTTTGTTCATATTTCAATTAAAGCGAACAACACAAATGAACGCAAATCGTTCACAGAAACACAACTACCTTTCACCGGTCACAACAGCACGTTCACGGGAAAAAATCCATTGATACCAATTAAAAACGATAAAAAAGAGCGCGTTGTAAAAAACAATCCTTGACCAATAATCAAACATAGACGAACATAAATGAGCAGAACGAACATAATATAACAACATGAAAGGACAGCAGATGCGTATTGGCGTTATCCTCGCGAGCCACGGAGAGTTTGCACGCGCCGCCCTCGGCGCCGTTGAGATGATCGCCGGCAAGCAGGGCGACGTCGTGGCGCTTGGTCTCACCGCCGAGAAGAGTCTGGAGGCCTTCGAGGCCGAGATGCGCGAGGCCTACGAGACGCTCAACGCCGAGTGCGACCTGGTCGTCACCCTGTGCGACATCTACGGCGGCACACCGTTCAACGTGACCACCCGCGCCCTGCTCAACGGGATGGAGATGGTCGCGTACACCGGCCTGTCGATGCCCGTGGTCGTCGAGCTCCTGTTGACCCGCGATGGCCTTGAGTCCGCCGACGCCGTCCGTGCGCAGATCACCGCCGCGCATGCCGGTGCCCAGAAGGAGATTAAGGCCCCTGTTCCGGTCGCGGAGGACGATGGGGACGACCTCGATCTCTAACTCGCCCGCGATCGCCGGTTCCGGGGCGCGCCCGTCCCCCATCGGGTGGCGCCCCACGTGTTACGCCACTTGCTGGAAGCAATGAACATAAGTGCAAACGACAAGGAGAACATCATGGCACTTAAGCTCGTCGACATTGATGACCGCCTGATTCACGGCCAGGTGGCCACGACTTGGATCCCGGACTTCGGCATCGAGTCCGCCATCATCGTCTCCGACAAGGTCGCCAATGACCCCGTTCAGAAGTCCGTGGCCGGCCTCGCCGCCCCCGACATCAAGGTCTCCGTCTTCGGCGTCGACAAGTTCATCGACGTTCTTAAGAAGACGGAGCTCAAGAAGGCCACGATGGTCCTGTTCACCAACCCCATCGACGCCCTCAAGCTGCATGAGAATGGCCTGCCGTTCGATTACCTGAACGTCTCCGGCATGCGCTTCAACGATCAGCGCCACCGCCTGCACAAGAACATGTCCGTCACCGCCGAGGAGAAGGCCGCTTTCGAGGAGCTCATCGGCTTGGGCGTAGAGTGCTGGATGCAGACAACCACGCGCGATTCCAAGGAGCCGGTGTCTGAGCTCCTCAAGAACTACTAAGCCGGTAATCATCTCCGGGCATATGGGCCCGGAGTGTGCCCGCTGGATGCGTACAGCGGGCGAATAGGGAAGGAGAGGCATATGCTTCAAGCACTTCTGCTCGCCATCTGGGCGGGTCTGTGCACCTGGGACCAGTTCGGTCCCCACCTGGGCTTCCGCAAGCCCCTGCTGGCGTCCGTCGGCGTCGGCATCATCCTCGGCGACATGACGACCGCCATCATGATCGGTGCGACCATGGAGCTCATGTGGCTCGGCGTCAACAACATCGGCGCCTATGTTCCGCCGGATGTCATCTCCGGCACCATCGTCGGCGCCGCCCTGGGCATCATGGGTGGTGGCGACACCGCCTCGGCCATCGCGCTCGCCGTCGCCATCGGCATCCCGACCGCTACCCTTGTTCAGCAGCTGAACATCCTGGTCATGACCACCAACGTCTCCCTCGTCCACGGTGCTGACAAGGCCATCGAGTCCGGTAAGTTCAACGCTGTGAACAAGTTCTTCTGGACCGGCGCCCTCTGCTTCTTCCTGACTCGCGCCGTCCCGGTCTTCATCGCCACGGGCATCGGCTCGTTCGTGATCGAGGACATCATGAACTTCTTGCAGAACCAGGTTCCGTGGGTCCTCTCCGGCTTCTCCACCGCCGGTGGCATGATGCCCGCCGTCGGCCTGGCCATGCTCCTCACCATGATGATGAAGAAGAACATGTGGATCTTCCTGCTCGCCGGCTTCATCATGGCCGCCTTCCTCAACGTCCCGACCGTGGGCATCGCCCTGGCCGCCTGCGCCGCCGCCGGCGTGTGGGACGTCATTACCGAGGGTCAGAAGAACCAGCCCGCCCCTGCCGCCGCCCCTGCCGCCGGCTCCGATGATGACGAGGAGTACGATCTCTAATGGGTAAGATCTCTAAGTCCACCCTGAACAAGGTGCTGCTGCGCACCCAGGGTTGCCAGTTCGCGCACAACTACGAGCGCATGCAGTCGCTGTCTCTGACCTACTGCTTCGCCCCCGTCCTCGAGGAGCTCTACAAGGACGCCCCCAAGGAGGAGCGCGTCAACGCGATGAAGCGCCACCTCGAGTACTTCAACACCCACCCGCTCGCGATCCCCTTCATCCTCGGCATCACCGCCGCCCTGGAGGAGTCCACGGATGAGGACCAGAAGGACACCGTCGTCGGCATCAAGACCTCCCTCATGGGTCCCTTCGCCGGTCTGGGCGACTCCCTGCTGAACCTCACCTGGTTCCCGATCGCCGGCTCCATCGGCGCCTCCATGTGCGTCGACAACGGCTCCATCGTGGGCCCGCTCGTGATGTTCCTGTGATGTGGCAACACCTTCTTGAACAAATCTACGAGAGGATCAGGCCCGCCTCC
>NZ_CAUFLV010000032.1:0-6757 GCF_959026545.1 uncultured Collinsella sp. | reverse complement strand
CAGGCCATCGAAGCTGGCAGGGCGCTCGATTTGGGCGATGAGGAGCTCATCGAGATGATGAGGACCCTTTTGGAGAGTGACGACTAGCTATGACTTCATCACGAGTGGGCGCGCCTCTTATCGAGGCTCGCAATATCACCAAGCATTACGACGGTTTCACACTGCAGGGCGTATCCCTCACGGTGGAACCGGGGCAAATCGTGGGTTTTATCGGGCAGAACGGCGCTGGTAAATCAACGACCATCAAGGCCCTGCTCGGCATCATCGGTATCGATGCGGGCGATGCCCGAATCTTGGGTGTCGATGCGCGCGGGCTGTCCGGCGCCGACGCCGCGGTGAAGGAGCGCATCGGCGTAGTGTTCGACACCGTTTCGATGCCGCCGCATATCAAGATCGCCGAGGTCGGCAAGCTTATGGAGCGCGCGTATCGGAATTGGGACGCGCGCGTGTTCGAAGAGTATCTTCACCGGTTCAAGCTCGATTCGAGGAAGGCGATTAAAGAGCTGTCTCGCGGTATGGGTATGAAGTTGAGCTTGGCTTGCGCCCTGGCGCACAACCCGCAGGTGCTCATCTTGGACGAGGCGACCGCCGGGCTCGACCCCATGGCACGCGATGAGGTGCTCGACATGCTGCGCGAGTTTGTGGCGGTGGAGGATGCCGCGGGAAACCCGCAGCATGCGATTCTGATGAGCAGCCATATCACGAGCGATCTCGACAAGATCGCCGACACGGTGGTGTGCATCGATGACGGGCGTATCGTGTTTGCCTGCGACAAGGACGAAATCTGCGACCTCATGGGAGTGGCGCGGTGCCGTGCGGCGGAGGTCGAGCAGGTGCTGGCGAGCGCGCAGGCGCCTATGGAGGTGCGCGTTTTGCATCACGACTATGGTGTGGACCTGCTCGTTTCCGATCGTTTTGAGTTCATGCGCGCGTTCCCGCAGATCCCATGTGACCGCGTGTCGATTGACGACTACATGGCGCTCGTCCTCAAGGGCACGGTCCTGCATCCGCGTGACGGCGTCCAGAAAGGCGGTGATGCGCGATGATGCGCATGCTCAAGATGGAGCTCACGGTGTCTGGGCAATACCTCAGGCAGCTGGCGTTCGGCATCCTGTTCATGGCGGTGTGTTTCACGGTGGGCATGGGCAGCACTTCCATGTTGCCGGGCATCATTTTCATGATGGGGATGTTCAACCTGTCAAATAGCGCGAGTCATTACGACGAGCAAAACGATTGGGCTGCGTTTAGGTTGACCATGCCTGTGTCGCGCAGAGATGTGGTGTTGGGTCGCTATCTGTTCGTGCTGGCGGGCACGCTGATCGCGTCGCTGTTCGTTTCCGTAGCGGCGTGCCTGCTGTCCTGGATGGGCGGGGCTTCGCTGCTTCCCGAGGTGGTCGCCAACATGGTGCGCCTCGATGCGGATATGATTCGGGCGGGGGTGTTCGCCCTTGCGTTCTGCAGTGCCATGGGGTTTGTGATTGCATCGGTGTCCATGCCGGTGTTCTTCAAATTCGGCCAGACCAAGGCGACGCAGTGGCTGCCCTTCATCATGATGTTCTTGGGAGTTGCGCCGTTAATGGTGGGCGGCTTCATGGGCGAGGAGGCCATTATGGCCATGCAACAGGCGCTTTCGTTCGCGGAAACGCCTGAGGGCCTGACGTCGTTTGCCATGGGCGCTTTGATCTCCGGTGTGGTGTGCTATATCGTGAGCGCGCTGGTCTCTCTGCGGGTGTATAAGGCGCGCGACCTGTAAGGGTGCGCAAATGCCAAACAGTCTCAATTCGGGGACTGCCCCAACGCCAAACGTTCAATTCGGGGATCATCTTCATCCAGGGACCATCTTCAATTTGAGAGAGCGGGGCGGGTGCAATGGAATCCGCCCCTTTGTTTTGGCGATTCGGGCATTTCGAGGCAGAGCGGGATGCCGTAAACGTTGCGTAAGCAAGTGGCGAACACCGAGCGATACGATGTAGTGTACAAACCGCATGGAAAAATCCAGCGTATGAGAGCTTCGATTCGCAAGGTGGATTGGCACATATGGAAATTGCAACTGAGCGGCGCGATGCCGCAGTTCATTCCGCCGGCCCCCAGCAGCTTCCGCTTGCCCGCGTGAGAAACGTGCGCGATTTGGGCGGGTGTGCGTATAGGGCGGAGGACGGCTCGCAAGGGGAAACGGCATACGGCATCTTTCTTCGCGGCCCGTCTCTTCGCAAATTGACACCTGGAGACTATGAATATCTGCAGGAGTACGGAGAGGGTCTGAAATGCGTTGTCGATTTGCGCAGCGATTTTGAGGTTGGTCATTGGCCCGATCCTTATGCCCGCGGCCGAGACGGTGTGGCGTACGTGCATGTTCAGATGCTCGACCAGCTCAATTCGGGAAAGTTTCGTGACGCACTGCCGGATCGCATGTCGACGGTGTACAAGGGGCTGCTCGACAATCACGCTTCGAGCATCCGACGCGTGATGGAGTCGATTGACGCCTTTGGGCAGGATGGCTGCACGCTGTTTCATTGTCGGGCGGGCAAAGACCGGACGGGCGTTGTGGCGATGTTGCTGCTGGGACTCGCTGGGGTTTCGGATGAGGACATCGTTGCGGACTATGCGGCTACGCAGCGGTATCTCGGGCGGGGGATGCGTGCTCAGCGCGTGGCTGTTTCCGCACTTTTGTGTCGTCGCGCTCCTCGTTGCCTGTTCGAGGCGATTCCCGCCGAGATGGAATTGACGCTTGAGCATCTGCACGAGCGCTACGGAACGGTCCGGGAGTATCTGGAGGGTCACGCCGGGGTTCCCGTCGCCGTGCTCGACCGGATTGCGCATCGACTGAGGTTTGGGTGATCGCTTCGTGGGGGGGGGTGCGGCGTGTCGGAAAGTTCATGAATGGGACTTTTGGTAATTAGAATTCGAAACCGTGAAATGGCGGGTGAGAAGTTGGGAGCCCGACCTGCGGATTTGTCTTGGCGTTGGGGTTGTCTACCGGGCAAGGTCGGAAAGTAATTACCAAAAGTCCCTCAAGTGAAAAACGGAGACGGCAATCATATGCAAAACCCCTGCATGTTTTGATCGCATGCAGGGGTTTTGACGTCATGATATGCAGAAGCGGGCCGAGCGCTTGCCTCTTGACCTTTCGCTCGGGTTACTTGATTTGCGTCGTGCCGGGCGCGAGGTTCGGATCGGTCTCGTTCGCGGCGCTCTGGCGAAGCTTGGTGTACACATCCTTGCCGTCGCCAAAGAGCTCGTAGTACTGAATCGTGGCGTACTCGGAGCGCGCCTGCATTGCCTTTTGCAGCGAAGTATGGGCATCTCCGCCGTTCTCATCCTCCTTGACGCTGGACAGGTAGATGGTGCCGGTGGCGTCAAGGTAACCGGTGGTGTTGATGGCGGGCAGCGCGTTGCGCAGGGTGAGCTGAGCCTTCTGGTAGTCGTTGAGCGGCGCGCCGATGATGTTCATCATCTCGGTGCCCAGGTAGTTGGTGGAGAGGTTGTCCACATGGCTGTCCTGGTCGTTGCCGGCGACATCGTAGTTCGCCCAGATGAGGTAGTCGGTGGTCCACAGGCGCATGTTGTGCTCGGCCTTATCCTCATTGGTGAACCAGCGGTTGTTGTACTTGTCGGGGAAGAACGGCTGGTGGTCGCCAAAGAACACGAGCACGACGGGGCGGTCGAGCTTGCGCAGCTTGCCAACGAAGTCCTTGAGCGCGCGGTCGGATTCCTCAATGAGGGACAGATACTCGTTGACCTCGTTGTTCACCGCGCCGTCGATCAGGTAGTTGTTCAGCTTATCGGGCGGGAGCAGGCCGGTGTCATAGCCGGAGTGGTTCTGCATGGTCACGTCGAAGATGAACTGAGGCGCGGAGTCGGACTCGAGCATCTCGAGGATCTTGTCGTAGGTGGCGGCGTCGGACACCATGCCGCGGAGCTTCTCGGCATCCTGGAAGTCGTTGATCGTCATGAAGCGATCGAAGCCGAAGCCGGAGTAGACGTTCTCGCGGTTCCAGTTGGTGCCGTGGTTGGGGTGCATGGCCGTGGTGGTGTAGCCCAGATCCTTGAACTGCTCGGCGAGATTCTTGGTGTCGAGCAGGTCGTAGATCGTGTAGGGGTACACGCCCGACCCAAGGTAAGACATGGAGTTACCAGTGAGGAACTCGAACTCGGTGTTGCAGGTGCCGCCGCCGTACGCGCTCACGTAGAGGGTGCCGCGCGAGAGGGTGTCGGGGAGGTTCTTGAAGAACTGCGGGCCGTTGTAGCCGGCATGCATGTTCTGGTAGATGGAGAGGTCGGAGAACGTCTCGTTCATGATGGCGATAACCGTGGGCTTTTCCTTGGCGAATTGGGCCTCGGCATCGGTGCGCTGCTGGGTCTTGCCGGCAGTCTCGTCGTACTCGCCGGCGAGCTTCTTCTCGAGCTTTTCGGCCTTGGCCATATCGTAGTCTTTAGGCACGGGCGGCTTGATGGTCTGCGCGGAGGAGATGAACGTGGGGATGAAGCCCTGGCGGTAGTAGCTCTCGAGCGGGCGCCAGGTGTACACGGTGATGTTGAGGGTGTTGTAGTAGTCGATGAGCGTGACGTGGGCACCAACGCCAACGAGGCACAGGGCACCGATCAACAGGTTGGTGAGGAAGAGGCGGCGGTTGCGCTTGGCGGGCTCGGGGCGGAAGACGCCGGCGAGCGAGCACAGCAGCATGGAGATGGCCAGGAAGGTCATGCCGTACAGGCCGAACGCGCTGAAGATGTAGGTGAAGCCGCCACTCACCGCAGCGGCAGTGCCCAGGGCGGAAAGGTCGGCGGGCTGGATGGGCATGGACTTGAACGTGATGACGAAGAACTGCGCCATGCCGATGCCCCAGCATAGGAAGGCGACGAACGCCGGGGCGCCACCGCGACGCTGGAATAGGTAGAACAGGCCGGCCATGACGGCGGTGATGAGTGCCCACTCAAGCAGGATGCACAGCGGGTAGCACCAGGTGAGGTCATGGTTGGAGGGGGTTTCGAGCCCGAGCATGGCGAACAGGCCGGCGAGCAAGAGCAACATCACGCAGACCGCGGTGGGGCGGTGCAGCGCGATGCGGAGCTCGTGGGCGCGGCCGCGCAGCTTACGGCCCAGGCGACCGATGCGGGAGAGGTCCTCGTCGCGGGTGATGCGATGTGCGCACGCATCGTACTTGTCACATGCACCGCAGTCGGGTCGGAAGGTGCGGGCGGCGAGTTCGTCACCGAAACGCATGTAGGATTCGATGCGCGCCCAGGTGATGTCACGCGCGAAAGAGGCCCAAGTGCAGGCGGTGAGCACGGCGTTCAGGATGATGGGAGAGAGGATGTCGTCGGGCGCCATGCCAAGAAAGCCCAGCGCGACGGCAATGGCCTGCATGATGCAGAACGTGATGCCCCAGCCCATGCCGGAGCGATCACCCGATTCCTTGCGACGGGTGAGCTCCCGACGGCCCAAGTAGGCGGAGGCGACAAGCCCCGCGATGGATACGATGGCAGTGAACATACGACAACCTCTTCTTCGCTCAACGGATGTTAAAGCAGACGGCGTGCCCAAATCCTGGACAGCGCTTACCCGGCCTTGATAAACATGTGCTACGCGCGGAAGGCGACAAGGGAACATACTACCCACGGATTGTCGAGATTTAGTCGATAAGCTGCAGGTATCCGTTGTTTCCATAGAATGGGCCAAGAAGCGTAACCGATGCTTAAGGACGGCGGTAAATGGGAATGACGGGAAACGCGGTGCTCGACTGCATCGAGCGCAGGAGCTCGACACGGCAGTTCGACTTGACGGTGGAAATCACGGCCGAACAGCGGGAGGCCGTGCTCCATGCTGCGAGTAGGGCCCCAAGCGCCGGGGCGATGATGATGTATTCGATTATCGATATTCGCGAGCAGGCGACGCGAGATCGCCTCGCGGTGCTTTGCGACAATCAGCCGATGATCTCCAAGGCGCCGTGGGCGCTGGTGTTTGTGGTGGACTACTGCAAGTGGACCGACCTGTTCGAGCACGTGGGGTGCTTGACCGAGGAATTCGCGACCGAATCTGGCTGCACTGCCCGCCCGCATCCCGGTCTGGGCGATTTTGGAATCGCGGCGCAGGACGCGGTGATTGCGGCGCAGAATGCGGCAATTGCCGCCGAGGCGGTGGGATTGGGCACCTGCTACATAGGCGACATCATAGAGAACGCCGAGGAGGTGCGTGACCTTCTGTATTTGCCCGAGCACACCGTGCCCTTGAGTATGCTCATCCTTGGAACCCCTAAGAAGGAGCGCCCGGCAACCCCGCATCCGACCGTCAACCTTGTGATGGAGGAGCGCTATCGCCGCGCCGACGCTCCGACTATGGACGCTCAAATCGCCGAGATGGACGCGATGTTCCGCCCTCACGCAACGGAGTCCGGGGCGCGTGTGCGCGACATTTACACGCGCAAGCACACGAGCGACTTCATGGCCGAGATGAGCCGGTCGATGGACTTGTGGCTTCGGAATTGGCTTGGAAAGGGCTGGTAGAAACATCTCAAGCGCGATGCTCGGGGCTCCGCTGGGGCCTCGGTTTCGTGGCGAACGTCCTGGTACGCGCAAACAAAAAAGACCCATCCGGTTGGATGGGTCTTTTTGACATTCAGTGAGATTGCGGAGGCGCTCGTTAGCAGCGCTCATCCATGGCGACGCGTGCGATGCGGTCGACCGGCTTGAACTTGGTGAACAGCGGCACGTACTCGTAGAACACGCTGGAGTTCTCCAGGCCGAACCACTGCACCGG
>NZ_CAUFLV010000031.1:0-7182 GCF_959026545.1 uncultured Collinsella sp. | reverse complement strand
CTCCTGGGCCTCGGCGAGCTTCTTCTGCATCTGCTGGGCCTGCTTCATGAGCTGCTGCATGTTGATTCCGGCCATGGGTTCTCCTTACTCAAGCCTCCTGCGATTCCCGCAGGCGAATAGTCCAAGGGCATGGTACCACGGGGGACCGCAGCCGCCGCGGGAGGCGGCCGTAGGCGCGGCCACAAACGCGGTCACGGTCTCTGCCGCGATCACGCCTGCGGCCACAGCTGCGGTCTCGGCCTCTACCCCAGTCTCGGTCTCGACCACGGCTGCGCTCTCGAGGGCAACTTCGTCGATTTTTCCTAATGAAAGCAGGAGATTTTTCGACGAATCCACCCTCGCAGCATGAGTACCTTAGCTGCAGGACGACCCTGGCGACCGAACTACTTGAAGACGACGTTGCCCCAGATGTTCTGGAGCACCTCTTTCGCGTCGACGGCATCGGCAGCGGGTGCAGAGGCGGCGTCGCCGGCGGCGGGAGCGGTAGCCGCGGGCTTCTGAGCTGCGGCGGGCCGCCCAGATGTCGCGGAGACTGCGGGCTGCGGGGGTACCGCGGGCTGCGCGGGGACGTCGAACGGCGGCAGCTCATCCTCATCGGCATACGAGGCTATCGTCGCGTCGTCGTACGGGACCTGCTCATCTTCCCACGCCCTACGGTCGGCCTCGATGTCGCGTTCGGGCAAGACGGTGGGACCACTCACCTGGTCGACCGTCTGCGCGGACTGAGCAGATGCCGGCTGCGCCGAGGCATCGGTCCGGCCCTGAACAGGAGCCGACGTGGGCTGCGCGGCCGACGCCGCCCGCGGGGCGGCGACAACGGGCGCCACCTGCCCGGCAGGCGCCACCTGCCGGGCGGAGGCGGTGGAGGCGCTCTCCGCAGCGGGAGTCGAGGGGGCAGCAGGGGCCGGCGCCTGAGCCGGCGCGGCCTGGACGGCCGCCGTGCCCTGCGTCGCCGCCGGAGCGGATGCGGCCTTTGGCGCCGGCGCTGTCGCGGCGGCCCCCTCCATCACGTACGTCACCGAACGCTTGCCGAACACCTGGCAGATGATGGGCATGACCAGTTGCGCCGAATCGGGCCGGGTGATCATCTTGAGCGCAAAGGTTGAACCCTTGGGGAATCCAATCGTAAGCGTCTCGCCGTCATCGCTCACCGCGCGAGAGCTCTGCAGCAAGCCACCGCGAGAGGGCTGCTCTGCCGTGACGCGCTTGACCGCATCCGCCCAACGACGCTGCAGTTCGCCGGCGTCAGCGGCAGGGGGCGTGACGGCGCATGAAGCCATATGGGGCTGGGACTCGGCGGAAATAGTCGTCTTCACTGCGGGAGCGCCAGTCGCCGACGCCGCGGACGAACTCACGCTCGCACCAGGCACCTGAGCCGTAACGGGTGCTGTGCGGTCTGAAGCCGAGCTGACAGTCGCACCGGGCTCGGGATTTGTCGAGCAGGTTGGGACGGGCGAGGCGGAGGGCTCAGCAGTGGCGGGACGCACCTGGGCAGACGCCGAATTCGCGGCGGGCATCGTGGCAGCAGCGGGAACCGCGGCAGCAGGCGCCGCGGCAACAGGGGGCACCGGTGTCGCAGCGGGTGCCGCAGCCGATGCCGTGACAGGATCGGGGGCCGGTCTCGAGGCAGCGGCTTGGGCGCCGGTTCTCTGGCCTCGCCCCATAGCCGCCGCTGGCATCTCCCCACGCGCGGGCGCGACGCCCCCCTTGGCCGACGCCGCCTGCGCGACAGACCTTGTCCCCGTCATCGAGGCAAGCTGCTCTGCCCCCATCGGCGTACTCGGAACACCGGCGGCAATCTGGGCCTCCAATCGCACGATGCGCTCGGCTAGGGCTTCCAGCGTCAAGTCGGACTCGGGACGAGCGAGCCTTGTGAGGGCTATCTCCAGGACCAAGCGCGGATCGGAGGCACTGCGCATCTCGAGGGCCGCATCGTCAAGAACGGTCAACGCGCGAGCAAGGCGATCGGCACTCCCAAACAGGCGGGCCTCCTCCACCAGCGCGGCGACCTCCTCCGGCGTCCCATCGAACAGCTCCGTCTTGGGGCCAGCGATCGCTGCGGTATAGACATCGCGCATGTGCGCCACCAGGTCGCGCGTGAGCTCCAGCAGGTCATTACCCTCACCGACCTGGACACGAACCAGCCCGAACAGGCCGACGGTGTCGCGCACGGCCATCTTGCAGGCAAACTCGGCGAGGACCGTCGACGCGACTTCGCCCAGCAGGGCGCGGGCGTCGTCCGCACGTACCGAGCCATCGCCGAATACCGAGAGCTGCTCGAGCGTGGACAGGGCGTCGCGCATGCCTCCGCGTGCGTGCTTTGCCACAATATCGAGGGCCTCATCGTCAAAGACAAAACCCTCCCGCTCGCAGATATACCGCAAACGTCCCACGATATCCTCGTTCGAGATACGGTGGAAATCAAAGCGCTGGCACCGCGAGAGAATGGTTTCCAAGATCTTTTGCGGATCGGTGGTGCATAGCACGAAGATCACGTGGCTCGGCGGCTCCTCGAGCGTCTTGAGCAACGCGTTGAACGCCGCCGTCGTGAGCATGTGGACCTCGTCGATGATGTAGACCTTGTACGCGCCGCGCACAGGCGCAAAGCTCACCGAGTTGATGATCTCCTCACGCACGTTGTCGACGCCCGTGCGGCTCGCGGCGTCCAGCTCATACACATCGGGGTGGGTTCCCGCCGCGATGGCCTCGCACTCGGGACACGTGCCGTCCGGCATGCAGCCCGAGGCGCCCTGCGCACGGGCGGCGTCGGACTTCTCGCACAGTAGAGCCTTGGCGAGGATGCGCGCCATGGTGGTCTTGCCGGTACCACGCGGCCCACAGAACAAGTACGCATGGGAAAGACGACCCTCGGCCACCGCGTGCTCAAGGGTGGAGACGATATGTTGCTGGCCAACCACGCTTTCAAACGTGAGTGGACGGTACTTCCTGTACAGCGACTCCATAAGGCGCCTCCTTTACGGCGTTTCGGGCACAGACACGCAAGCGACGAGGCTACAGCCCGTGTTCGACAAGACGACGATCGATCTCCTTTAAGGTCGACCGAATCGCGAAGAGTTGTTTGTATGTGGCGGATTTTACCCTGTTCTCCGCGCGAAGCTTCTCCATATGACGAGCCGTCTCGTCCAGCTCACGCCGCACATCGGCAGCGAACTGGTCAAACGCCGTCAGTCGATCCATGTTCTCCACGCAAGGCGCCCCCTTCTCTCCCCTTTTACCTCCCCGCTCGCGAGCGCAGGACGGACGCGGCGACGGCACGGGTGGGGCTCGACCCGCTGATGATGAATCGCTCCATCAATCATACCGTCTTGCGTCCGCGCGGGTGCCCAGGGGCGCAGCGGCGGCCCCGCCGAGGAGGCGCATGCCCGATATCGGGCGATTTTGTAACGAGTTTGCCGCGGGGTCGAGTAGACGCCTGTTTCGGCTTCCTGCGAGCTGGGGTTTTGTTGTTCAAAACGCCCGTCTACTCGGGGCGTTCGGATTCTCGTTACAAAATCGCCCGATTCCGGGCACTCCCGCATGGTGGAACGGATACGCCCGCCTGCACGCGTGGTAAAATTCGACCTACATCAACCGGCCACGGCCGTGAACGCAGCTCAAACGCACCAAGGATGGCCATGCCGCTATTCTCCCCACACAGATCGCCCCGATCCGGGGCAGGAACACCCGCATCTCACGGGCCCACCGCGGTGCCCGGCGCCAAAGCGGGCTATCCCGCGAGCGACCACGCGGGCAATGGGTTTACACCCGGCGGGGCACCACTGTCGCAGCGCCACGGACTCGGCGGCGTGCACGTTGCCCCGCCGCCCCCGGCGGGGTCCGCCGCATCCGCCCTGCTTAAGCGCTATCGCCCCCTGCAAACACGTGCGGCGGGCGGCTTTGGCAGTGTCGAGATCTGCCTCGACGGGCGCCTGCAGCGCCGCGTCGCCATTAAACGCATGCCGCTCGCCTCCCCCTACAACCGCGTCTCCACCGAAACCACCGCGACCGCGCTGGCCGAGGCCCGTACTGCGAGCATGCTCCAGCACCCCAACATCGTGCAGGTCATCGATTTCACCTACGACAGCGCCTATGCCTACCTGGTCATGGAGTACGTCGACGGCATGAGCCTCGAGGAGTTCCTCGCGCAGGTCGACGGTCACTCACTCACGTACGATGAGGCGGCCTGCATTGCCGATGCCCTCGTCCAGGCGCTGTCCTTCGCGCACGAGAACGGCGTACTCCACCTCGACATCAAGCCGGCGAACGTGCTTATCGACCACAGCGGCCACGTCAAGCTGGCCGATTTTGGCATGGCAACACTCGCGAGCGCCGCGGGGTTCAGCGGAGCGCGCGGCGGCACCATTGGCTACATGCCCCCCGAGCAACTCAACGGCGAGGTCGTGGACGAGCGCAGCGACATATTCGCCCTCGCGTCCGTGCTCTACGAATCGCTCTGCGCCGCGACCCCATTCCGGGCGGGCACGCCGGCGGACTCCCTCGCGAACATCGAAAAGGGCGTGATCTACCCCAGCGACCTGCTCCCCGACATCCCCGAATCCGCTGAGGACGCGTTGCTTTGCGCCCTCGCGCCCAACGCCTGCGACCGCATGGCGGACGTGGGTGAGTTCGGCGACCTCTTTTTGGCCAACTTGGGGAACCCGCGCGAGGGACGTCGAAGTCTGGCGCGCATCATCGCCCGCCTGACCTCGGACGAAGAAGAGGAGCAAGGGGGCGAGACGCAAGAGGCGGCTCGCGCCTGGGAGCTCGATCCCGCAGAAGGATACCTGGGCAGCCGCACACCCCGCGCGCGGTTTTACGCGCTCGGGGCGATCAGCGGAGCCGCAGTCGCGGTAACGTCCTGGACGCTCCTGGGCGACCTGGGAATCGCCGACCCTCTCGTACGCGCGATCACCGCGGCGGGCATTGGCGCCGGCGCGGCACTCGCCCCGCAGATTGGATCGGCTCTCGCCGCGGGCGGCTGGCTCATGCTTATCCTAAACAACACGCCCCTGCTCTCGGTGCTGCCCATCGCCATCCTTTCGTTCGCCCTGCTCTGCGCATGGTGGCTCGTGTGGGGCCGCCTGCAGCCTGCCTCCTCCATGGCGTTCACCGTTGCGGCGGCATGCACACTGGCATGCGGAAGCACCTCGCTCGCGGCGCCCGTTGTGGCTGCCCTCGCCGCGTTCTTCCTTGCGCCCGCCCACGCCGCCACATCCACCGCCTGTGGCCTTGCGTTCGCGCGCCTCCTTATCGCCGCGCACGTCGCTGGCGGTGCGCTGCCCCTCGACATGGCCGCACGAGCCCTGTTCTCCCTCGAGTTCCTCATCCCCGCCGCAGGCTTCTCGGCGGCTGCCGCCGGTGCGGGCTGGATGCTCGACCGCGCATGCCAGGCGCGACAAGACAGCCGCTCTACCAGCCTCACAACCATCCTGTACCTGCTGCTTCCCGTGGTTTCTGTTGTGTTGCGCCATCTTGCACAGCCTATGGAAATTGCCAGCGTGCCGCCCCTCGAGGTCGCCGCGGCTGTGGGACTTGGGTGCCTATCCTCTATAATCGTTTGGATATGCGTGTATTTGCTTGGATACAAACGAGAAACCCCGGAAGGTGATCGCTCGTGAACTTCCTGAATATCTTCGAGGACCGCGTTGCCGGCATTTTTGGCGCAGCGCAAGCTCCGTTCTCTTTTAAGAAGCTCGCCAAGCAGGCGGCTCGCGAGATGGAGGACCAGACGCTCGTGATCAACGGCGTGGACACCGCACCCGCGTTGTACACCGTCCTCATCTCCGCCGACGACGATCCGCTGCTCGCACCGTACTACGCGCAGCTCGCACGCGAGGTTTCCGAGTTCGTGAAGGCGCAGGCCGAGAAGAAGCGCTACCGCTTTTCGGGCTCCCCGCTCGTCCGCTTTATGATCGACCCGTCCCTCAAGGCGGGCAAGTTCTCCGTGTTCGCCGAAAACGTGGACGCCCCCACCCTCGCCCGCCTCTATGAAGAGGAGCGTGCGTTCCTCAACGGGGGGAAGCAGGGCGGCGCGAATGCGTTCGGATCCAGGACTCCGGCCCCATCCCCCGTTTCGCAACCCGCGCCGTCACCGCTCGCCGCCGACGCCGAGATGGGCGCCTCCGCGGCCGCCGGGATCGCGGGGCAACCCGACCCGTTCGCAGCCGACTCGCTTGCGCCCGACCCGCTCGCGGCCCCCATTCCCGTTCCCAAAACCATGACGCGCGAGCAGATCGCCGGCCTGGGCGGCGCTGCAGCCGCAACCGGTGCTGCCGGGGTTGCCGCAGCGGCAGCTGGGGCGCACATGGCGCCGTCCCGTCCCTCCGCGCCCGCCCGTCCGCTCGCCCAGCTCGTGGACGTGGTGACCGGCGACACGTACGAGATCACAAGCGCCCGAGCCACCGTGGGCCGCGAGCGCTCCGTTGCCGATGTGGTCCTGCGCGATCCCAACGTCAGCCGCAGCCACGCCCAGCTCGCCTTCACCGGAAGCGACTGGTCCATCGAGGACCTTGGCTCCACCAATGGCACGCTCGTCAACAACCGCCGTATCTCGCGCTGCCCGCTGCGCACCGGCGACCTGCTGACCTTTGGCCTCAGCACCTTCGAGTTTAGGGGCTAGCCGTGATTGACATCTTCCTGTTCGCGGGGCGCATCGTCCTCATCGTGTTGCTCTACATCTTCCTGTTCGCCGTCATGAAGACCGGCGTGGGACTGGTGCGCGGCCAGCGTCGCGACTCCGCCATTTGGACCATCGACGTCGACAAGGGCCCGCGCGGCATCCGCGGCATCCACATGGACATCCTCGGCCCCGTCATCGTGGGCCGCTCCCCCAGCTCGGACATCTGCGTGAACGAGCCCTTTGTCTCTGCGAGCCATGCGCGCTTTTCGCTGCAGGGGCCCGCGCTCGTGATCGAGGACCTCAACTCCCTCAACGGTACGCTCGTGAATGGACGCGCGCTCAAGGAGCCCGCCACCCTGCGCGAGGGCGATGAGGTCCAAATCGGAGACGTGGTCATGAAGGTGAATCGCCGATGACCGACGAGCGGGACTACACTTCACGCGGGGTGGACGAAGTGTTTGACGAAGAGCTCCCCCGCGAGCCCTTGGGTGCTCACGCCGAGCCAGCCATGCCCGCTGCCGCTCCAGCCCCAGCTGCTCCGGCCGTCCCCGTGACCCCCGCTC
>NZ_CAUFLV010000030.1:0-7321 GCF_959026545.1 uncultured Collinsella sp. | reverse complement strand
AACGCCTGCGGCTGGGCGAGTAGATAACATTCCACCTTGTAGCTTGAGCACTACCGAAAGGAAGAACGATGAAGGTACGCCCTTCCGTCAAGAAGATGTGCGATAAGTGCAAAATCATCCGCCGCCATGGCAAGGTTCTCGTGATCTGCGAGAACCCGCGCCACAAGCAGCGCCAGGGTTAAGAGAGGAGATCCACAGTGGCCCGTATTAACGGTGTCGACCTTCCGAACGAGAAGCGTGCGGAGATTGGTCTGACCTACATCTACGGCATCGGCCGCACCACCGCAGCGAAGATGTGCGCCGAGCTCAACATTGCCGACGGCACTCGCATCAAGGACCTCACCGAGGAGCAGATCTCGGCGATCCGCGATTACATTGATAAGAATGGCCTGATGGTCGAGGGTGACCTCCGTCGCGAGCGCGCCCAGAACGTCAAGCGCCTCATGGACATCGGCTGCAACCGCGGCCTCCGTCACCGCAAGGGTCTCCCTGTTCGCGGTCAGCGCACCCACACCAACGCTCGCACCCGCAAGGGTCCGAAGCGTCAGATCGGTGCCAAGAAGAAGAAATAAGGGAGACTGACGCATAATGGCTACTGCAAAGAACAAGCGCGGCGCCTCCACCCGTATCAAGCGCGCCGACCGTAAGAACATCTCCGTGGGCCAGGCTCACATCCGTTCTACGTTCAATAACACCATCGTTTCCATTACCGATCCTGCGGGCAACGTCATCGCTTGGCAGTCCGCTGGTACCGTGGGCTTCAAGGGTTCCCGTAAGTCGACCCCGTTTGCCGCCCAGATGGCCGCCGAGGCTTGCGCCAAGGCCGCTATGGAGCACGGTATGCACAAGGTCGCCGTCTTCGTGAAGGGCCCCGGTTCGGGCCGCGAGACCGCGATCCGCTCCCTCCAGGCCGCTGGCCTCGAGGTCTCCAGCATCCAGGACAAGACCCCCATCCCGCACAACGGCTGCCGCCCCAAGAAGCGTCGCCGCGTGTAACTGAAAGGATCGATTTATTATGGCAATCGACAGGACTCCGGTTCTTAAGCGCTGCCGCCAGCTCGGGATCGATCCCGTTGAGCTCGGCTACAGCTCCAAAAAGGAATCTATCCGCCAGCCCAAGCGCCGTCGCAAAGAATCCGAGTACGGCATGCAGCTGCGCGAGAAGCAGAAGGTCAAGTTCATCTACGGCGTTCTCGAGAAGCAGTTCCACCACTACTACGAGCATGCTCTTCGCATGGACGGCGTTACCGGTGAGAACCTCATGACCATTCTCGAGACCCGTCTCGACAATGTCGTGTTCCGTCTCGGCTTCGCTCGCACCCGCAAGGAGGCTCGTCAGACCGTCCGCCATGGCCACTTCACCGTTAACGGCAAGCGCGTGGACATCCCGTCCTACCGCGTGAAGGCCGGCGACGTTGTGGCTGTGGGCGAGAAGTTCCGCGACTTGCTCCCCATCAAGGAGGCCCTCATCTCCTCCGAGCGCTTCGAGGTCCCTGGCTGGCTCGAGGTCGACATCGAGAAGCTTTCCGGCAACGTCATCTCGCTGCCTTCTCGTGACCAGATCAGCGGCGACATCAACGAGCAGCTCATCGTCGAGCTTTACTCGAAGTAATCGTTTGCGCGCTACGCTGGAGGTATTACATGTCCGAATTCATCAGGCCCCAGGTTCACGTCGAGGAGATCAGCGAGACTGCTGCTCGCGTTTCCGTCGAGCCTCTGGAGCGCGGGTATGGCGACACGCTGGGTAACTCCCTGCGCCGCGTGCTGCTTTCCTCGCTCGAGGGTGCAGCCGTCGAGGCCATCCAGATCGATGGCGCCCAGCACGAGTTCACCACGATTCCCAACATGGTCGAGGATGTCACTGACATCGTCTTGAACGTGAAGGGTCTCGTGTTCCGCACGCTTGGTACCACGGACGAGGGCACTGCGACTATCTCGGTCGATGGCCCGTGCGAGGTTACCGGCGCAGACTTCTTCATTCCGTCCGAGTTCGAGCTCGTCAATCCCGAGCAGCACATCGCGACCCTCACCGAGGGTGGTCATCTGACCATGAGCATGCGCATCGGGTATGGTCGCGGCTACGTGTCCTACGAGCAGAACAAGCGCGACAATGATCCTATCGGCATCATCAACGTCGACTCGCTCTTCTCCCCGGTCAAGCGTTGCGCCAAGCTCGTCGAGGCGTGCCGCGTTGGCCAGCACACCGACTACGACCGTCTGGTTCTTGAGATTGAGACCAACGGTGCGCTTTCCCCGCGTGACGCGGTTGTGTCTGCGGCCAACATCATCAACCAGCACATGGCTGCGTTTATGACCCTGGCCGACGAGCCCGAGGCGGAGGAGGAGATTTCCATCTTCGCCCCCGAGGTGACGAGCGACAATGCCGAGCTTGACAAGCAGATTGAGGACCTGGACCTTTCCGTCCGCTCTTACAACTGCCTCAAGCGTGCGAGTATTCACTCCGTGCGCCAGCTGGTCGAGTTCTCCGAGAACGACCTGCTGAACATCCGCAACTTCGGCGTGAAGTCGATCGAGGAAGTCAAGGACAAGCTTGAGTCCATGGGTCTGAGCCTCAAGGCTTAAACCCTAGGTATAGAGGAGAACTAGACCATGCGTCACAATAAGAAGAAAGGCCTGAAGCTCGGCACCGACGCCAGCCACACCAAGGCCATGAAGAAGAGCCTTGCCAAGGCGCTCTTCGAGAACGATCGCATCAAGACCACCGAGACGCGCGCCAAGGCCCTGCGTTCCTATGCTGAGCCGATCATCACCTGGGCCAAGAAGGGCGACCTGCACTCTCGTCGTCTCGCCATCGCCAAGCTCGGTGATAAGAATCTCGTTGCTGAGATTTTCGACAAGGCCGCTCAGGGTATGTGGGCCGACCGCAATGGTGGTTACACCCGCATCATGAAGCTCGGTCCGCGCAAGGGCGATTGCGCTGAGATGGTCATCATCGAGATCGTCTCCGAGCCTTGCACCCCTAAGGCGAAGAAGGCTGCTCCGGCTAAGAAGGCCGCTGCTCCTAAGGTCGTCAAGAAGGACGAGGCCGTCGAGGAGGCTGCTGAGGTCGTCGAGACCGAGGCCGCTGTCGAGGAGACCGCTGAGTAGCACGTAGCTGCTCGTGCATCACATTGAAGAGGGGTACGTTCGCGTGCCCCTTTTTGTTTTGCCTGGGCGACTGGCGGCGGGCAGTTCACTCCCTGTTCGGGCAGTCCTGGCTCGCACGAAGGGCCCACTGGGCCCTTCGGCTCGTGCGGAACTCGCATTGAGTGAACTGCCCGCCGCCAGTCGCCCAGGCAAAACAAGAGAAAGGGGGCGAGAACGTGCTTGAAGTGAAGGATGTTGGCGTGGTGTTGGATGGGGCTGAAGTCCTGTCTGGTTGCTCATTCTCCCTTGCTCCGGGTGAGATTGTTGCCCTAACGGGAGATAACGGGTGTGGAAAGTCCACCCTTGGTCGTGTGTTGTGCGCGGCGCAGCTGGTTGACGATGGCTGTGTGGTTGTCGATGGTCACGACCCCTCTGCTAACGAACGTGAACGCCTCATGGTTCGGTCGCTTGTTGGCCGTGTGTGCCAGGATCCCGTTGATCAAATCGTTTCCTCCCTCGTATTTGACGAGATTGCCTTTGGGCCCCGTAATCTTGGCCTGTCGGAAGAAGAGGTGTCTCAGCGTGTCGACTGTGCACTTCGCCGTGTAGGGTTATCAGGGTTCCAGGATCGCGTTACGACGGCACTTTCCGGCGGAGAGCAGCAACGCATCGCCCTTGCCGGTGTGCTCGCCATGACTCCTCGATATCTTGTGCTTGATGAGCCTACCGCGCAGCTCGATCCGGCGGTCCGCGAATCACTCCGTACGCTCTTTCGCACTCTTGTCCATGAAGACGGCATCGGCGTCGCTCTCATTACGCACGACCCGCTTGAGATCGCTCTTGCAGACCGCATCGTGGATGTTGCCTCCATCAACGGAGCCCTAGGCGCTTCTGAGTCTGCTTGTCGCGCGTCTTCCGGCCCTCAGGCTGTGCAACATTCCTTTGGCTCTTGCACGGGTCGGGAGGCTGCCGGGTGCCGAGCTGTTGGCACGCCGTGCGATACGCCGATCCTTGAGGTGGAGGGTGTCTCGTTTAGCTATGGGGATCGTGCCGTCCTCAAGGACATTTCGTTTTCGCTGCGCGCCGGCGAGGTGGTGTTGCTCACGGGCGCATCGGGTGCCGGCAAGTCGACGCTTGCCTCACTTGTCGCGGGATTGCTCTCGCCTGATGCGGGCTCCATTCGCCTTCATACCTGTGTGGATACCTCATCCGCCACAGATGATGCCGAGGCTTCCCCGGCGCATCCAGTTCCCGGCTCCGTTGGACTGTCGTTTCAGCAGCCCGAGGCCCAGTTTTTCCTCGAAACGGTCTACGACGAAGTCGCCTACGCACCGCGCAACCTTTTCTTCAGTGAAGGCGAGGTCGATCGTCGGGTATTTGGGGCCATTGATGCCGTGGGGCTGGATCGGAAATTGGCCGATGCTTCACCATTTGAGCTCTCCGGTGGGCAGGCTCGACGCGTTGCCCTGGCATCAGTGCTCTCGCTGGATGCTCCCTTGTATGTGCTTGATGAGCCGAGTGCCGCCCTCGATGCACGGGGACGGGCGTTTGCGCACCGTTTCGTGACGGACCTCGCCGCCGAAGGCCGATCGGTTTTGGTGATTACGCATGACGTCGATGAATGGCGTTCCTACGCGACACGCGAGATCACTCTGTCAAACGGGTCCCTACACGCAGCAGGCGCGCCTGAAGGTCCCTCAGATGCCTCTTTACAGCCGTTTGCGGGTGACTCCACCATGGGTCATGCGTCGAGGGGGCCTCAAGCGTTTGGCACGGTTTTTGGTGAGTATGTTCCCGGGACACCCGTTGCACGCCTCGATGCCCGTGTGAAAATCGTGCTTCTGTTGCTTGCGACGGCTGGGGTCTTTTCTGCCGGAGTGCCGGCCATGCTCGTTGTTTGGCTGCTGATCCTGTGCGGCTGCCTCGCGTCGTCGCGCATGCGGTTGGGCCGTGTGCTGCGCGGCATACGACCCGTTGCCGTCATCCTCGCGTTCACGCTCGTTGCGAACCTGGTGTCGTGCGATGGCCGGGGAACGGTGGAGTTGGTTGGCGCGATTGGTCTCAGCCCGGCGGGAGGCTTGCGGGGACTCATGGCTATAACGCGCATCTTGTTACTCGTGGGCTTCTCACTCGTCGTTGCCTCGTCGACGACCGCGACTCAGCTGAGTGATGCCTGCGTGCGCCTGTTGAGCCCCTTGGCCCGTTTTGGTGTGAGCGTGGGTCCTTTGGGCACCGTGCTCGCCGTGGCACTGCGATTCATCCCGCTCGTGAGTGAGGAGCTCAATCGGATTCGACTCGCCCAGCGTGCGCGCGGAGCCCAGTTCGATGCCGGTCCGCTCTTCTCGCGCATCGGCGTGTGGGCTTCGGTGTTCACGCCCCTCATGATTGGCCTGTTCCGCCGTGCGGATCGTTTGGCCGAGGCCATGTCCGCCCGTTGCTATGATTCCGTTGCCGCTGGGAAACTGCCCGCTCCTCGTCGATTGGCTCCTTATGATCGCCTTGTGCTCGCATTGGGGGCGGCGCTCGTGCTCGTCTTGACCATCCTGGGTTTATGTTGGTGATTTTGGTAGCATAGGCACGAAAGATTGCAATAAGGAGGCTTCAGTGGCCCAAACAGACGATATGCGCGTGGGCGCGCCGTCCTATTTCGAACCGGAGGTGCTCGACGGCACCTTGGTGTTTCGGCTGGGCTACGATGGCGCCGGCTTCTCCGGGTTTGCCGAGCAACCGGGGCTTAGGACGGTCGCAGGGGAGGTCCGCTGCGCGCTCGAGACCTTTTTACGCCGTCCTATCGACCTCACGTGTGCCGGTCGCACCGATGCAGGTGTTCACGCCATAGCGCAGTACGTGAGCGTCCCCGCACACCATGATGAGTTGGCCATCGAGCATCGACGGTGGATGCGCGCGATGGCGGCCTTGCTCCCCGATGACATAGCGCTTGGTAGGGTGTTTCATGCCTCCTCCGGCTTCTCGGCTCGCTTTGACGCGCGTGCTCGAACCTATACCTATCGCATAGCTACGGGCGACGCACCGCCGCTGCTCACGCGCAAGGTGACTTGGTGGCATCGACTGCCCTTGGATGTCGAGGCGATGGAGTGCGGCGCTTCGTATTTGGTGGGGGAGCATGACTTCAAGAGCTTCTGCAAGATGTCTTCCGCCATCGGCAAGCCCACGTGTCGCAACGTGATTGAGGTCTCCTTCGAAAGGGAGGGCGCGCTGGGTGAGGAGCACATAGCCTTTACCATCACGGGTAATGCGTTCCTGCATTCCATGGTCAGGACGATCGTTGGGACCCTCGTTGAAGTTGGCGCGGGTCGTCGAGATCCGGAGTGGGTTTTAGAGGTGATTACAGCGTGCGATCGTCGGGCGGCGGGCCCTACTGCTCCTGCGCGTGGTTTGTGCTTTATGGACGTGGCATATGACGATGGAGCTTTGACGGCCTGCCCGTAAAAATGCTTCAATATGCACATATATGATTGCATTTGCCTGTTCTATGCAAAAATGTTTCAATTAGATAGCGTGATGCCTGCTAATCCGTTTTAAAGAGATTCGGCGGTATGCTGTACTCGAAATGTGGGGAACCGCTAGGGAATGGTGGAGAACATGGCCAAAAAACGCAATGGCCGCCAAGATGCTATTCGAGAGATCGTCCGAACTGAGGACGTGCGCACTCAGCGCGTGCTCGTGGACGAGCTTAAAGCGCGTGGGTTCGATTGCACGCAGGCGACCGTCTCGCGCGATATCGCCGACATGGGGCTTCGTAAGCTGCCCGAGGGCATGTACGTCCTTGCGGAGGATCTACATCTGCAACGTATGGTCTCTGAGCTCGTGGTTGGCGTTCAGCGCACGGAGAACCTCGTCATCATCAAGGCGCAGCCCGGTACCGCCCTGGGCATCGCCGCGGCAATCGATGCCGCCGAGCTGCCCGATGTTCTCGGCTCGCTGGCTGGAAACGACACGATTCTCGTCATCACGCAGACGCCGTTGGACGGAGAGACGTTTGAGGCGATGATCTCCAAGCTGAGGAGCGTGCGCAAGTGAGCCCGATGGTAATCCATATGCTCCTGTTCGCCTTACTCATCACGTTGCCCATTGTGCTTGTTTTGTTGCTGGTGGCGTACTGGCGTCGCTTGCATCGATAGGGGAGCATGAGACTCCAAAAAGAAAAACCCTCGTCCCTGTGAACTGCGCCCCGAAACTTGGACGCGATAAATCATAACCGCTAAGCGGCCTC
>NZ_CAUFLV010000029.1:0-10805 GCF_959026545.1 uncultured Collinsella sp. | reverse complement strand
GGCTGGCGGCCTAAGGACGGAGGCCCCGGTCTCCAAGATTTCTGCCGCACGCCCATTTCATGAAGTTTTGTCGAGTTGTGCTACCAAACCCTGCGTGAGGAGTGTCCGAAGCTCAAGCCCCGCCCCGACACGCGCCAGCACGTCCCGAAAGCGAGTCGCGGCAAAAAACGGGCCCCGTGAGAACGGGACCCGTCGCAAAGCGAATTGTTCGCGAAGACCTAGAGGCTGTTCACGAGGTTCTGGACGCCGGACTTGCGGTTGGCAGCCTGATTCTTGTGGATAACGCCCTTGGCAACGGCCTTGTCGAGCTTACGGTAGGCGGTCGTGGCAGCAGCCTGGGCAGCAGCCTTGTCGCCAGCCTCGACGGCGGTCTTAACGTGCTTGATCACGGTCTTGAGCTCGGAGCGGATCGCCTTGTTACGGACGCGAGCGATCTCGTTGGTGCGGATGCGCTTCTTCTGGGACTTGATGTTTGCCATCGGGTTCGGTTCCTTTCGGGTACTTACAAGGTCTTACTATCCGGCCTCTGAGACACGGTTGTTGAGGTCATACGGGCGAGTATTTTACACGCGGTCCAGCCGCGGCGCAAGCCGCATTGCGTAATTGTGCAGGTTACTTGCGGAATTCACAAGTAAGATGCGAGCCCGTACGGTCATATGCGATCCGTGCGAGCCGCCGGGGCCACTTGCCATTTCCCATGTCCGAACCTATCAACTGCCCATGACGATGACCGCACATGCAACGACACCTCGTCGGACCAGTTTGGCATCCCGAGCCCTGCAGTTACCGACTGGTCATGGAGATGACCCACATACGCAACGCCAGCTCGCTGTCGCGCGAACCCTTGAGCGCAAGCTCGACCTCGATCGCCTGGGACAAGGCCTCGAGCAGCTCGTCCATGCGCCAGCGTCGCGCCCATGAAAGGTGGTTCTTGACCTGCCAACCCTGGACGCCCAACGTGGTGGCAAGCTGGCTCCCCTGCCCTCGGGTGTCGAGGGACTTCGCAATGATCAATTCGCGCAGACGTGTGACGAGCAAGGACCACAGCCTGACCTCGCTCTTTGCCGGCTGGAGCTTGAGCAACTCCAGCGAACGCACAAGATCTCGCGCGGCAACGGCGTTTAAGAACTCCCAAGGCTTGACCTCGGCGGTCCGCATAACGTGTCGCTCAATATCGGCAAGCGTTATCTCGGACCCTGTGACCATGGACGCGAGCTTCTTGAGCTCGTTGTCAAGCATCCTGGTGTTCTCTCCCGAGCGCGCAACCAGCGCCTCGGCGGCGGGAAGGCCCATCGCCTTCCCATGAGCTGCTGCCATCTTGACCACCTGGGGCGGCATCTCCCATGTCTTTTTGGGCGCACAGTCGATAATCGCTTTATCGCCAAGCTTCTTGATCGCCTTATACAAGCGCGTGTTCTTGGCAAGAGTGGTGGCCACCACCAGGCACACGGTCGTCGGGGACGGATTGGCAAAATACTCGACAAGGGGCTCGCTCATCGCCTTAGGGAGCTTGTCGCAGTTGGTCAGAATGACCAATCGGAACTCAGCCCCCATGGGAAAGGTGTTGAGGGAGGCGACGATATCGTCGACCTGCGGGTCTTTGGTCATATCGCGCTCATCGAGGTTGAACTCGACCATGCCTGACTTCCCCAGGCGAGCACGCATACGCTCGACGGCACGCGAGCTCTTGAGTTCGTCGGATCCCACGATCAAATATCCTGGCAACAGACCTTGCCCGGCCATGCGCGCCCCTTTCGAAACGACACGTCAGGCGCTGTATCCCTGACGGGCGGAGAATTTCATCAACTATACCCCGATGCGGACCTTGAAGAGTTCCTCGGATGCCGAATACCGGCATTCCGGCCCTTCACCTTCCTCGTTCCCGTCATTGAATCCCCTGGGTCTTAACGACAGGACCCGTCTTTCCCGGACGAATGATCACATCGCCCACGTCCTTGGTGCACAGAAAACGCGCACCGGCTCGTTCGAGCAGTGACACGCACACCGGATCGGGATGGCCGTAGGAATTCCCCTCGCCCGCACTCGCCACAGCGAGTTCGGGATCCAGCAGCTCAAGCGGCTTCTCGGCAACAGCGATCTCCGAACCATGATGACCCACTTTGAGCACGTCGATATCCCCCACCTCATCCGCGTATTCCGCAAGCTCATCTTGTTCCGTATCACCCGTAAGAAGCATGTCCAGACTCGCCCCCTCACCATTGCCATACGATACGTCCAAGCAGAGGGAGTCGGCATTTTCCTCACCAGAGACCAAACCCTGGGGCCATACAACCCTACAGGCGAACTCCCCCACACGGATCACATCGCCTACTTGCACCTCGACAATCTCTTGAGAGACGCTTGAGAGCTCGGAAGGCGCATGCGCGGATGCGCCGCAGGCAACGACGATTTGGCCGACCGGCATGGCGTCGAGCACATCGGGGAGACCGCCCCAGTGATCGCGATCCCAATGTGTCACGACCACCGCGTCCAGCGCATACACGTTGTTTCGCGCGAGCGCCTCTACGACGGCATTGTCGACGCCCGCATCGACCAACATGGTCCTCGAGCCATCGCGAATGAGAATGGCATCGGCTTGTCCCACGTCAAGAATCGCGACCTGTGCCGGGGCGTACATCGACCATCGCAGGATATGCGCCACGAGCAGCAACGCCGGCAAACCGATGATGCAAGAGACTCGACGCGCCGAGGCATCGCGCCACCTCACATAGACCACAATCGCCGCACCGTATGCAAGTACCGGCAACCACCAAGGAGCGACAACCGTCATCGATGCAAAGGGAACGGCGGCGAAGAGCCGCGCGAGAAAGATGGCGAGCTGCGCCAGGGCGTCGGGCAGCCACAAGACCGCATCGGCAACACGAGCGATCAACGCCTCCGGCACATCCGCAAGCACACCCACGCCATACACCACCTCCCCGACTGCCGTCGCTCCAAGACCCGCCATCAGCAGCCCCGTCATCACCGGCCCCACAACGAGATTCGCCAATGGCGCGATGAGCGACACCTCACCGAACACCGGCAGGGTTACAGGGAGTGTCGCCCACTGCGCGACAAGTGAGAGGGAGAGCGGCTCGGCAATTGCGGTCGGCAGGCGAAGGCACGCGAGGGCATACGAGACATACCGGCCAAGCACCCCGATGAACAAGACGCTGAGCGCCGAGAGCTGGAACCCAAGATCGTACACAACTCCCGGATTGAGCCAGACGAGGGCCGTCACCGTGAGAGCGAGGGCAGAGGGGGCGTGCGATCGACGCCCACCGAGGATTGCTGCCGTAGCCAGCCCGACCATCGAGACCGACCGGAGCGCAGAGGGCGCACCCCCGGTGAACATCACGTACAGCGCCATGACTACCAGAAGCGCCGCACTTTTTGCCGCGCGCCCGCAGCGTAAGCGCCGCAGCAGCATCTCAAGCATCGCGGAGATGTAAGCCAGATGACTCCCAGACACGGCGACAAGGTGCGTGAGGCCACAGCGAGAGAACGCATCGTACGCGTCTTCCCGCGCGAGCTCCGTCACGCGCCCGCAAACCGTACCAGCCAGCAAGGCCCGGGATGGACCGCACGCTGAATCAAGGATGGAAAGCGCAACGGTGCGCGCCACAGCGACGGGCGAGCTAGACGCATTCTCTTCCATTTCCAAAACCGTGGCGACATCGAGAACTCCCACCTCGCCCCTCATGAACCTCCCGCGTGCCCAATCACCTTCTTCCAACCGCTCGATGTGCCCGACAACCCTAAGCGCCGCACCGGATTCGACGGTGCGTCCCGTGGTCGCTCTTAGCCGAACGCCGGTAGGGATACCGGAGTCAACCAACTCGACAGTTGAGGATGCCCCGTATTCGCCGAGACTCGGGTCTCCTATGGTGACGAACTGCCAGGCGCTTACCGATGCAGACCCCGCCATGTGCAGGCGATGCTCCCAACCGGCGAGCTCCACGCCCGAGATCGCAGCAGCAACCGCACACCCAACGCCGGCAAACACCAGCGAAAGACGCACGTAGCGACCGGGAAATGACCCCTCGTCATCTCCATGAGCGGTCCCCTCCCAACGAGCTATGAAACGCCATGCGAACAGTGCCAGTGCGCATCCAAGAACGACCAACGCCCCGATGGTGCCCCAAGGCGCAACCGTCACTTGTGCCCGCCGCGTCCAACCTATCTGCATGACGCATGCGGCGGATGCACATGACCCGATCGCCAAAAAGGCCGTGGGCGGAATATACGGACGTACGGGCTTCTCAACTACGCCCCCGCGCATCGCCATCACACGCAGATGCCCGATTTGAGCTTTTCGAACTTCTTCTCCCCTATGCCGCTCACACGCATAAGATCCTCGATGGTGGAGAAGGGTCCGTTCGCGTCGCGGTCTTCTATGATTGAACGCGCTGTCGAGGGCCCTATACCCGGCAGCTCGTCGAGTTCCGCCTCGCCTGCTGTATTGATGTCCACGAGGGAGCCACCCGCATCTCCGTCTCCCGTCGACGACGCGCCATCTCCCGATGAAGATCCGCCCGCAAGCGCGCTCTCGGACAGCTCCTCACCAACACGCGGAATGTAGATCTGCTGTCCATCCGATACCCTAGCCGCGCGATTAACTCGCGACAAATCAGCGTCGCCAAGAGCTCCCCCCGCGGCGGCGATCGCGTCGCCCACACGCGCATCCGCTTCGAGTTCAAAGACGCCTGGTTCCGTTACCGCCCCGGCAACATCAACGATGATGTCGTCGAGCGAGTCCCCTGTTTCCCCATCGGCTCCCGCACCATCGGCCTCCGTTTCATCCGTGTCCCCAGAATCGATGTCAGTGCCTTTATCCGAGTCGACATCGCGTCGTATCTCAACCCCATCAGCCGAGGCAAATCCATCTCTCGCGACTCCCCCGGCAAAGAGCATCCCAAGTCCAACCGACCCCAGTACCAGTCCTGTCACCAGTGCGAATGCGAAGCACGCGATCGGTCTCTGACGCAGGTACAGCGCGACGCGCGTTGCGAGGGCCACACGCTTCTTTTCAACCTGAGCCATGTCACCACCTCCCCCATCCATCGTTGCAGTGCCCGCACGATGAGTTCGGGAGTTTTTTAGAAAGTCTTCAATGCTCTGTTGAGGGCTCAGGCACGCGACTGACACGTCAGGCAAGGTTCCTGCCCGCAAAAGGCAAGGGCTTCGCGATGGGATGGACATGGGACCAAGGGCGGGAGGGCCCGCGATCTCGGTAGGGATGGCTCCAAAAGCAGAACGGGGTCGAAACGACCATATCGTCTCAACCCCGTTCGCATCAGCCTACCTACGGCAGCATGGAAATCATTCCGTTGCAAGGTCTTCGGGCGCATCGGCCTTCGGACGGAGAAAACGCGGCGCCAGTTCGTCATGACGCTCGCGCATCGCACGCGGCCGCTTATAGACGGGAGCGGTAAAATCAACGTACTCGACGTGCTCAACCAGGTAATCGATCATCGTCTCGTGATCGAACATGTTCCACGCCTCGTGAACGGCGTCGAGCTTCGCATGCGTCTCGGGACGGCGGGGCATGAACAAGGTGCAGCAATCGGGCGCCGTCTGGCAGGAGATTTCGTACGTTCCGATCTGCTTGGCGCGCTCGATGATCTCCTGCTTATCGGATCCGATGAGCGGACGAAAAACCGGAATGTCCACAATCTCGTTTACGGCCATGATGTTCTCGAGCGTCTGGGAGGCAACCTGTCCCAGCGACTCGCCCGTGACAATCGCCTTTGCCCCCTCGATCTTCGCAATGCGCTCGGCCACCGCGTACATGACGCGGCGATACATGATAACGCGTAGGTCGGAGGGTGTCTTAAGCGAAATTTCGCGCTGGCAGTCGCCAAAAGGCACCACGTACATGCGACCGATCTGCACCGCAGGTGCAAGCTGCTCGATGATGTCCTGACAGAGGTACTCGCTCGTATCGGCGGTCTGTGGACGACCTGAGAAGTGGATGGGCACCACAACCGCGCCGCGACGGGCGAGCTGCCACGTGGCGACTGGAGAATCGATACCTGAGGAGAGCAGCGTCACGACCTTGCCGGCACTACCCTGGGGCAGGCCGCCAACACCCCGCATGCTCTTGGCGTACACATAGACGCTGCCCTGAACGACCAGCACGTGGACAGTGGCATCGGGCTCGCGCATTTGGACCTTCTTCTCGGGATACGCGAGGCAAAGCGCCTCGCCCACCTGTCGGTTGAGGTCCATACTCGTGAGCTCGTAATCGGTGTTCGATCGGCGGGCGGCAACCTTGAACGTGTCAAACGGGCCGAACTCTGCAAGCGCGTCGATCGCCGCCCGACAGTACTCGGAGGGCTCACGGTTGGTATGAAACGCGAGAGAGCAACGTGCGACACCCGGAACCTGAGCGATCAGCGGCATGGCGCGCTCGGCTTCGCCCTTGGTGGAGAAGGTGATGAGGATATGCCCGGAAATGCGCGTCACGCACGAAACGGAAAAGGCGGCCAAAGCCGCCTTGCACGAGTCCATGAGGATGCGCTCGAACCGAGCTCGGTTCTTGCCTTTGAGTCCTATCTCGTGATAGTGCACCAGGCAAACGCGGCTGGCCATCTACGCTTCCGACGGGTCGATGTGGCCAAGGGCGGCCTCATAGCGGGCGTGGTCATAGGAGATGGTGCCATCAACGATCTCCTCCATGGCCATGGAGATGGTGTCCTTGCCAGAGAGCAGCACGGTCAGGTCATCCGTATCCTGAACAGCGAGCACGCGATTGTGCTGGCCGCGCAACATGTTGTTGATATCGCTTGCGCGTTGGGACGCAAGAGCGGAGAGAAGGAACCGGTTGTGGTCGGTCTTCTCCAGCAAGTCATCGATGGCGGGCTTCACAACAGACACTGGAATCAGTTCCTTTCGTGACGATGCAGTACGGCAATGAGCTCCTCAGTCGCGCGATCGAGGTCATCGTTTACCACGATTTCGTCGTAGCGATCACGCAGATGCATCTCGCTCTCGGCGGTATGCAGGCGAAGCTCGAGAGACTCAGACGTTTCCGATCCGCGGCCAATCAAGCGCTCACGCAGAACCTCGAGCGACGGGGGCTCGATGAAGATGAGGACGGCATGGGGGAACCGCTCTTTGACGGCGAGCGCTCCCTGCACGTCGATCTCCAAGATGAGGGACTGACCGGTGGCCAGATTGCGTTCGACCTCGCTGGCAAGCGTGCCATACCGATGATCGTGCACCTGTGCCCACTCGATGAACTCGCCGGCCTCAATCCGAGCGGAGAACTCATCGTCGGTCAGGAAATAGTAATTCACGCCGTCCACCTCGCCGGCGCGCGGAGCTCTCGTGGTAGCGGAAACCGTCAGACCCAGGTTAGGCATCTGTTCGCGAACGCGCGCGACCAGCGTACCCTTCCCTGCGCCTGACGGCCCGGAAATCACAAAGAGCTTTGGCTCGATGAGACCCACTTACTTGGTGAGCTGCTCGATGAGCTGCTCGCGCTGACGGACGCCGAGGCCCTGGACGCGACGGGTGGCGGAGATGCCCAGCTCGTCCATGATCTTGGCGGCCTTGGCCTTGCCGTAACCAGGAAGGGACTCGATGAGCGTGGAGACCTTCATGCGAGAGGCGATCGGGTCGTCGGAGTTAAGAACGGACTCGAGCGTGGTCTCGCCCTTCTTGATCTTCTCGCGAAGCTCGGCACGGGCGTGACGGGCGGCAGCGGCCTTCTCGAGAGCGGCCTTACGCTGCTCATCGGTGAGCTGAGGAAGCGCCATGTGTACCTCCAATAACGGGTTACTCATACGAATTAAGATTCCAATATGGGCATTTACGTGCGCATTTGAACCTTTAACGGCTCCTTAGGGTAGTCCATGCACTGGCGAAATGCAAGCAAAACGGAGAAAAGAACCGAGAAATGCCTGTTTAAAGGCTATGCGGACACCGTTTGGACAGGCACGGTGCCCGCTCCATCATTACTTCACGCCCCGTACCAGCTCTTCGACGATCGCCTCGTATGCGGCAACGGGGTCCTCTGACCCTGTGATGGGACGCCCCACCACGATATGGCTCGCACCACGCTCGATGGCCTGAGCGGGCGTTGCAACCCGGGACTGGTCGCCGAGCTCCGCACCAGCGGGACGGACCCCGGGCGTGACGATGAGCGCATCCGGCCCCAACAGCTCACGCATTGCCCGTGCCTCCATGGGAGAGCAGACGATACCGTCGATGCCGTTGGCCTGCGCGAGCGACGCAAGACGGGCGGCCTCATCGGCCACAGGGGAATCGACGCCGATCTGCGTCAGGGCATCTTGGTTCATACTCGTGAGCACGGTGATGGCAACGAGCTTGGGACGACTACCGCGAATCTCGGCAGCCTCCTCCGCCCCCTCGCGGCAGGCCGCGAGCATGGCACCGGAACCCAAACCATGCACGGACAATAGGTTCGCACCGGCGAGCGCGGCAGAACGAGCGGCTCCGCGCACCTGATGCGGGATGTCGTGGAACTTAAGATCCAGGAAAACCTTGAACCCACGTTCATTGAACTCGCGAACGATTTGCGGACCTTCGGCATAAAAGAGCGTCATGCCCACCTTGAGCCACTTGGCGTGCCCGGACAGGGCATCGGCAAGCTCGAGGGCGCGGGTACGGTCGCAGTCGATGGCGACGATAACGCGGTCGCGGGCGTCCGCCTCTAGCATTCAAAGGCTCCGATCAGCTCGTTGATATCACGAACGCCCTGGCTCTCCGCCCACTCCTCGAGCTCGCGCAGGATGCGCACAGAGGCGTCTGGCTCGACGAAGCTCGCCATGCCAACCGAGACGCAGCAAGCGCCGGCCAAGATGAACTCGGCGGCATCCTCACCGGTCATGACGCCACCGACGCCGCAGACCGGAATATCGACCGCATTGGCGGCCTCCCACACCATGCGCACCGCGATGGGATGGCACAGCGGGCCGGACAAACCACCCGTGGGCTTGGAGAGCTTGGAGCGGCGCGTATGCACATCGATCGCCATACCGGGAATGGAGTTGATGACGGTAAGGCCATCAGCTCCCTCCGCCTCGAGCGCCCGGGAGATCTCGGGAATGCGAACGGGGGCCATCTTCACGAACAGGGGGCGATCGGTCACCTTACGGCACGCGCGCATGACCTCCGCGGCGCCATCGGGGGTCGAGCCGCAGGCGGCGCCGCCAGCTGCGATGTTGGGGCAGCTCACGTTGATCTCAAAGCCAGCCGCCCACGGGCACAGCTCATCGAACATCTCGAGGGCGCGGACGTACTCTTCCGTGGAGTGACCGGCAACCTGGCAGATCACCTGCGTCCCCTTGCCCGTGAGTTCGTCGAGCCATGGACCGTAATCGCGCGCGAAGGCCTCCACGCCGGGATTCTGAAGGCCCACGGAATTCATCATGCCGCCGCGGACCTCGGTCATGCGGGGTGCGGGATTGCCCGGCCAGGGCTCCGCCGCACAACCCTTGGTGGTGATGGCGCCGAGCTGACTCACGTCCATGAGCTCGGAGAACTGCCACCCCTGGCCGAACGTCCCCGACGCGGTGTTAATGGGGTTCTTCATCTTGACGCCGCCGAAATCGACGGCCATATTCACCTGGCTCACCAGACCACCACCTTGGATGCATCGAACACGGGACCGCACATGCAGGCGCCCTGCATGCCGGAGGTCGTCTCGACGTTGCACGTGCTGCAGGCGCCAAACCCGCAGCTCATCATGCGCTCGAGAGACGCCTCGCAATAGACGCCGGCATCCGCTGCCGCCTGGGCGACCTTGCTCATCATGACACCGGGACCGCATGTGGCCACGTAGTCGTACCCGCCGGCGGCCAAGAGCTCGGCAGCGGGATCGGTGCAGAAGCCGCAGCTGCCGGCAGAACCGTCGTCGGTGGCAACGCGAACCGTGCCGCAACCCAGAGCCTCGAAGTCTTCAACGCCCACGAGCTTGTCGGCCGTCGCCGCGCCCACGCAGGCGTCAACGGCAACACCCGCCGCCGCGAGATCACGCGCAAGGCACAGCACCGGCGGCACGCCGATGCCGCCGCCCACCACGAGCACCCGGCTGGCATCCTCGGGCACGCACCAGCCATGGCCCCCGGGGCCAAGAAGGTCGCTCTTAAAGCCGGGCTTCCACTCCGACATGCGCTGCGTTCCATTACCCACAACGGCATACCAGATTTCTACCGTACCTGCCTGCGGATCAGCCGCGACATAGCTCAGCGGAATGCGCAGCAGCTCGCTGGCATCGCCGGGCACGCGAACGTTGACGAACTGGCCGGGCTTGAGCGCGGATGCGAGACGCGGGGCCAAAATGACGAGCGAGAAGATGCCATCGGCGATCTTCTCGTTCGTGACGACCTCGAAATCGTGCATGCGCGCAGGTGAAGGATTCGGCATATATGCTCCCCTCCCCATGCGGTGCATGGTCAAGATGTACGCGCGGCCCCGCAATGACAAATCGAGGGGCCGCGCTATGCAGATACAGCTATCTTAGCAAACGACGCCGTTGGCGAGCGTGCGCTTTCCACCCACGAAAACATCCGTGGCGCGACCGGTGAGCTCAGCGCCCTTGAATCCGGAATTCTTGGCGTGGCTGACGAAATCGTCCTCAGACACGGTCCAAGCGACATCGGCATCGAAGACGGTGAGGTCGGCGACGCTGCCCTCGGCGATCGTGACCTGATCGAGCCCGAGGATCTTACGGGGCTCGATAGCCATGAGCTCGACCATGCGGGCGAAGGTGATCTTGCCCGTCTTGACCAGGTTGGTGATCACCAGGCCGAGCGCGGTCTCGAGGCCGGTCATGC
>NZ_CAUFLV010000028.1:0-11858 GCF_959026545.1 uncultured Collinsella sp. | reverse complement strand
ACTAAATAGAAAATAGGGAAGATGCTCTAAATCAACTGTGTGTTGTGACAGAGCCATATATTATTGGGCACGGTTGTGAGGGGTTATGGCGGAGAGTTATTTCACGTTGAGGGCGGGGGCTGAGGTCACCGGGGAGTTCGAGGATCGCAAGAGCAGGTTCATCGCCCAGCTGGTCCATGTCGAGTCGGTTGAGGAGGCGCAGGCGCATCAAGCTGCAGTCCGAGCGCGGCATTATGACGCTCGTCACAACGTCCCCGCATTTATCTTGGTGGATGGAACGGAGCGCGCAAGCGACGATGGGGAGCCGCAGCGGACAAGTGGCATGCCCACGCTCGAGGTGCTGCGCGGCGCGGGGCTCAAGGACGTTTGCTGCGTGACCACGCGCTACTTTGGCGGTACGCTGCTGGGGCCGGGCGGTCTGGTGCGCGCCTATACGGCTGCTGCGCAGGCGGCGGTCGAGGCCGCCCGCCAGGCGGGCGATATTGTAGAGATGACGAGTGTGGTGGCGGTCGACATTACTGTTGCATATCCCCAATACGAGCAAGTTGTGCGCAAGATTGCCGATACGCGCGGCAAGGTCACCGCGACTGACTACACCGACGAGGTCGTTATCCACGCCGTGTATCGGGAAGGCGAGGAGCTCGCGCTTGCGCCGAAGCTCACCGAGCTCATGGCTGGGCGCGAGCGCATCGAGATAGGAAGCCCCCATTTCGACGAGTTTTAAGTTCTGCCCTGGATTCCCATCTGGGGTAACCGCGTAACTGGCTAAAAACTACCGATTTGTATCGAGAGGCGCGGTGAAACCGCCCGGTTCGTCTCGAAATGCCGCTTCAGGCAAGCCTCGTTGTGTTGCGTATGGGCCTTTCAGTCGTTTTGCGCCCATGCAACCTGCAGTTTTGTTGCGCTCAATTGTTCTGAACGTAGACGCTTGGCGGATCAAGCGATACAAATCGGTAGTTTTTAGCCAGTTACGCAGACTTTTGCGTTTCGATCGTGCGGATAACAAAGCACGGTCTGAGGCGGTTACCCCTTGATAATGTCCACGAACAGATCAATGGCGTCGTCGATGCAACCGGCGCAAGAGCGCAGCGGACCAGCGTCCCCGCCCACGCCCTTGAGCTCGCGGCAGATGGTCGAGCCGTTCTTTTCCCTAAACGCATCGCAGTACGCGCGAGCGAGACGGTACGTGGCCCCCTTGCTGCCTGGAGCGTCGAAACCTGAGCTCTTTATCTGGCCGAGCGCCATGATGCCGCCCGAGATCGCCCCGCAGGTCTCCGACATGCCGCCCATGCCGGCACCGAACCCCTCGGAGAGGGCGAATGCCGCCTTCTCGTCGATGTCGAGCGCCGGTGCAAAGGCGCAGATCACGGATTGGGCGCAGTTGAAGCCGCGCGCGTGATAGTCCGCGGCGGCCCTCTTCAGCGCCTCACGATCCGTCAAAGTAACCGATTTATTGATTGCCATGGTTCTTCCTTCGCGTTTGCGGTGAACGGTATACCATTTTACCTATCTATGAAACGATGCGGCTGCTCGCCGTGTCGATGCGAGCGAAGGAGAGCCCATGGCCGAGCATATCGGAACGACCTGCGTGCAAGGCGGCTACCGTCCCGGGGACGCTGAGCCCCGCCAAGTGCCGATCTACCAATCCACCACGTGGAAGTACGACACCTCCGAGCATATGGGCCGCCTGTTCGATCTCGAGGAGTCGGGTTACTTCTACACCCGCCTGCAGAACCCAACGAACGACTACGTGGCCGCAAAGATCGCCGAACTCGAGGGCGGTACCGCCGCCATGTTGACGAGCTCCGGCCAGGCGGCGAACTTCTTCGCCGTCTTCAACATCGCCGGCGCGGGAGACCACGTGGTGGCAAGCTCCGCCATCTACGGCGGCACCTACAACCTGCTCGCCCACACCATGCGCCGCATGGGCCTGGAGTGCACCTTCGTGGCGCCTGACGCGAGCGACGAAGAACTCGAGGCGGCGTTCCGACCCAACACCAAGTGCGTGTTCGGCGAGACCATCGCCAACCCTGCACTCGCGGTCCTCGATATCGAACGCTTCGCCGCTGCGGCTCACGCCCACGGCGTGCCGCTGATCGTGGACAACACGTTCCCCACGCCGATCAACTGCCGTCCCTTCGAGTGGGGCGCCGACATCGTGACCCACTCCACCACCAAGTACATGGATGGCCACGGCGCCGCAGTGGGCGGCGCCATCGTTGATTCGGGCAACTTCGACTGGATGGCCCATGCCGACAAGTTCCCGGGCCTCACCACCCCCGACGAGACCTACCACGGCGTGACCTACGTCGAGAAATTCGGCCAAGGCGGTGCCTTCATCACCAAGGCAACCGCCCAGCTCATGCGTGACCTCGGATGCATTCAGAGCCCGCAGAACGCCTTCCTGCTCAATCTTGGTCTCGAAAGTCTACATGTGCGCGTGCCGCAGCACTGCAAGAACGGCCAGGCCATGGCGGAATTCCTGTCGAACCATCCCGCCGTGCGCTTCGTGCGTTACCCGGGCCTTCCCGGCGACAAGTGCTACAACCTCGCCCAGAAGTATCTGCCGAACGGCTCCTGCGGCGTCGTGAGCTTCGGCTTCACCGGCGGCCGCGCCGCTGCCGAGCAGTTCATGAAGAGCCTCAAAATCGCCCAGATCGCCACGCATGTGGCCGACGCGCGCACCTGCTGCCTGCATCCGGCGAACGCCACGCACCGCCAGATGAACGACGCCGAGCTCGAGGCGTGCGGCATCGCGCCCGATATGGTGCGTCTGTCTTGCGGCATCGAGTCCACCGAAGACCTGATTGCCGACGTCGAGCAGGCGCTCGCGAGCCTGTAGGGAGGGGTATCCATGGTGGAACACAAAGGGAGCCAGCGGAGCAACCCCCGCAAGCAGGCGCGCGCCGCTGCCGCCGAGCGCCATACCGAGCAGGTGGCCGTGCGCTTCGGCAAGGAAATCGAGCGGAGTTCGGCCGGTGTGCGCCGCGTCGAGGCACCCGTCTCCGTCGAGGTCACCGGATGCGTGCCCGAGGTGCGCGTGGTCGACGCCGACTCCGTCGCCGCGATCCTCGAGAACGGCCGCGGCCGCGCGGAGTACTGCGATCTCGCCGTGCTCGACTTCGCCTCGTTCGTGAACCCGGGTGGTGGCTACATTCGCGGCGCTTGGGCACAGGAGGAGGCGCTCTGCTCTGAGTCTTTCCTCTACAACGTGCTCGAATCCCAGCGTGACTGGTATGGCGAGAATCGTCGTCGCAACATCAATTGCGAGCTGTATCGAAACCGCGGTCTCGTGGTTCCCAAGGTCCGTTTCGCGCGCGATAAGATCCACGCGTACGCCGATGTGCTCGTGATCGCCGCTCCCAATGCCCGCCGCGCGCGCGAGGAGTATGGCGTCAAGGAAGGCGTCCTCGAGCGCGCCATGCGCGAGCGCATCCGCTTTGCGCTTGATGTGGTGGATATGCTTGGGCATAAGAAGGTCGTGCTCGGTGCCTGGGGTTGCGGTGTGTTCGGTTGGGACGCCGATACGGTCGCCGAGCTGTTCCGCGAGGAACTTGCGCGGGGCACGCACGCCATCGAGCTCGCCATCTTCGCCGTTTCGCGCGATCGGTTCAACGAGAACCTCCAGCATTTCGAGCATGTCTTCGCTGCATTTCCCGAGAAGAACGCCGTGAGCTACGCCGAGGCCGCCGCTGAACGCGCCGCTGCGGCGGCAGAGGCGGAGGCTCAAGAGGAAGACGAAGGGGAGGACGACTGGCGCAAATACCTGTAGTTCGCTTCGGCGGCACAACCGTTTCCATCACGATGCCCTGGGAGGCAGTATGTCCTACTCCGAATTGACGCGCGCCCGCTACTCTTGCCGCTCCTATGAGGACCGTGCGGTCGAGCCCGAAAAGCTTTCCGCGATTCTCGAGGCGGGGCGTATCGCGCCGTCCGCCTGCAACAAGCATCCCACGCGCGTGCTCGTCTGCGATACCCCGCGCTTGCGTGAGAAGGCTGGGATTGCGGCAAAGCACTTCGCCAAAGACGGTAGCGTCTTCGGCGCACCGCTCGTGCTCGTGGTGTGCGAAAAGGTCGACATCGCCTGGGTGCGCAAGTATGACCAGATGGATTCGGGCGATATCGACTCGAGCATCGTTGTTGACCAGATGATGATGCAGGCAGAGGATCTCGGTCTGTCCACCTGCTGGGTGTGTCACTTCGATCCGCGCGTCGCCATCGACGAGTTCGGCCTTCCTTCGGATCTGTATCCGGTGCACATGCTCACTATTGGGTATGCCGCAGACCAGATTGCCGACGCTGAGGCGCGTGAGGCGCGCACCATTCCCATGAGCGAGTTTCGTTTCCTTCCGCTGGAAGTGTAACCGCGCCGTGCATCTGCTCGTGCTGGACTCCTCCCGCATGCGGGGGAGGCTGTTGTGCTTGGATGGGTGGCGCGTTTGCGCCCCGATCGGATGCGTTGCACAGGGCGGATCTCGCCGCTGGCGGATGGCTGGATATCCCTTGTGCCGCGTGGGGTACAAGAAGGTCGATGCGTGCACATCGCAGTCCACATCGATCGCACAGGAGCTCCCAACATGAAGACAACCACCTTGAACTATGCCAGCCGCGATGGGGAATCAACCATCTGCGCGCTCGTTTGGGAGCCAGACGAGGTCGCCTCGGGCGGAGAGGCTCCGCGCGGCCTCATCCAGCTCGTTCATGGCATGTCCGAGCACGTCGAGCGGTATGCGGGGTTCGCCTCGTTTCTGTGCGAGCAGGGTTTCGTCGTGTGCGCCAACGACCATATAGGACATGGCAAGACCGTTTCCAGCGCCGAAGATCTGGGCCACATGCCGCTTGAGGCGGGGGAGGATGTGCTCATAGCCGACGTCCAGACCTTGCGCGAGACCGTCCTCGATCGCTTGTCGGTCCAATGCGATATGCGTGTGAGTGGCATTCCCTACGTGATCTTCGGCCACTCCATGGGAAGCTTCGTCACACGCGTGTTCCTCACCCGCCATGCCTTTGGCGTTCGGGCCGCGGTGCTGTGCGGAACGGGACATCAGGCGCGCGCTCTGTCGAGCGCCGGCAGGGCACTCACGCGGTCGCTTGCGAAAAAGCACGGGGAGCGATATGTGAGCTCCTTTGTCGATGGGCTGGGCGCGGGCGCGTATGGCAAGGCGATCAAGGGCGCCAAGACCGACGTCGACTGGCTGGCGACCGACCCCGAGGTCGTCGCGGAGTATCAGCGCGACCCCCTGTGCGGGCAACCGTTCACGGTCGGTGCCTATCACACGCTCACGAGCCTCGTGTCCGATGCGACCGATCCCCGTTTGGCGCGAAAACTACCGCATGCCCTGCCGTTGATGTTCATCTCGGGCGACGAAGATCCGGTTGGCGCGTGTGGGGCGGGCGTGCATCGCGCCGTGGAGATGTATCGCCGTGCGGGCATCGAGCGCGTGAGCGAGAAGCTGTATCCCGGCATGCGTCACGAGATACTGAATGAGCCCATCAAAGACGAGGTCCACCGCGATATCCTGACATGGCTGGAACGCCAGGGACTGTAGCCCTGCCTTCGTGGTATCCTGCTGTGAAATCTGCAGACCATAGGAGGGTATTCATGAGGGAGCTCGAGGAGCGCATTGTACGCGACGGCATCGTCAAGGCCGGCAATGTCCTTAAGGTCGACGCGTTTTTGAACCATCAATGCGACGTTGAGCTCTTCGACCACATGGGTGCCGAGTGGGCGCGCCTGTTCGAGGGTGCTGGCATCAACAAGATTCTCACCATCGAGGCAAGCGGCATCGGTATCGCATGCTGCGCATCGCGACACTTTGGCAATGTGCCGGTGGTGTTCGCCAAGAAGGCGCAGTCCATCAACTTGGACGGCGAGCAGTATTCCACCACCATTTACTCGTTCACCAAGCAAAAGGAGTATCCGGTCATCGTGGGTCGCCGCTTTTTGGAGAGCGGGGATCGCGTGCTTATCATCGACGACTTTTTGGCGAACGGCTGCGCGCTCGAGGGGCTCATCTCCATCTGCGAGAGCGCCGGAGCCGAGGTCGCGGGCATCGGCATCGCCATCGAGAAGGGCTATCAGGGTGGTGGTGACAAGCTGCGCGCCCGCGGGTATCGCGTGGAGAGCCTCGCCCGCATTGCCGGCATGGACGACGAGACGGGCGAGATCGTCTTTGCGTAAGGCTCCCCGCCATCGATCCGCGCTAGAGACGCGAGAGTGAACTTTCGAAGCGCGATTTGCTCATAATTACCTTATTGACGCCCCGAGAGTGAACTTTCGGGGCGTTTTGGCGCCTCGGCTGTTGCGATGGGTTCCGCATGGCCGATATCGAGCGGCTGCAACACGTTGAGTGCGCCGGGCACGACCTCGATGCGCATGCTCTTGGCGCGGATTTGCTCGCCGTCGAGCTGGATGGGGTAGTCGCCTGCGGAAAATGTAAGGTCGACCTTTTTGATGCGTTCGATATGCACGTGTTTGCTTCCAACGTGGCGGCCGTTCTTGGCAGAAAGGAAGACTGGCAGCGCCACGGCGCGCGGCACGGGGCCGGAGGCGTAACATACATCGATCAATCCGTCGGAGATGCTGGCGCGCGGGCAGATGTTGAATCCCGATCCGTAGGTCGGCCCGTTTTGGATCGCGAATACGATGGTGCGCAAGTGCCGAGTCTCACCATCGTCAAATCGAACGCGAACGGGATAGTCGCGATAGCTCCGCCCGAACGCTTTGAGTCCGCTCGCCATATAAAGCGGTGCTCCCGTGAGCCCCGTGCGCTTTCGCATGGTGTGCGTGTCGATGGCAATGGCGGCATCGAGCCCAAATGAGGCAGTCTGGACGGCGTACTCCACAACCCTGCGGGGTGCCCCTGAGCCGCTCGTCTCGTAGGTGATGCGCATGATGTCGCAGACGGTGGGTTCGCTGGTGAGCAGGGCGGAGAAATCGGTGCCGGAGACATCGGTGATGTCGGTCAGCCCGAGGGTGCGCGCAAAGTCGTTCCCCGACCCGACCGGCACGACCCCGAGCATGGGCCGCTGCGCCGCCGGGATCTGCATAAGGCCGTTGGCTACCTCGTGCACCGCACCGTCGCCGCCGAGTGCGAGCACGGTGTCGAATTCTGACGCCGCGGCCGCAAGCTCCGTCGCATGTCGGGGGCGTTCGGTTTGGGCGATGTCGAATGCCTCGCGGTGGCAGTACATCGTGAGGAAGCGCTTGAGGCGCTCTGCAGCCCCTGCTGCCGCACCACTTTGCGCAACGGGGTTGACGATGATGAGCGCATGTCCAAGTGACTCGAGCCGGGCGTTCCTCATTCGTCGATCATCTCCTCGAGCTCCTGGCGATGGCGTTCGTAAGCGCCTTCTACGGTGAGGGCCGTATCCTCCTTGAGCGATCGCCTCTTGGGGGTGACGATGCGCTGTGCGGGGTACACGGCGTGGTGTCCGGCGATGAGATAGCTCATAAAGCCCACGATGACGAAGTACGCACCCGCGCTCGCTCCGAACATGTCGATACCGAGCATGATGGTGGTGATGGGAACGTTGAGCGCCGCGCCGAAAACCCCCACCATGCCCAATGCGGCCATAAGGCTGGGGTCTCCGAGCGTGACCGATCCGATCCAGCCGCCGAGGGAAGCGCCGATGCCGAACAGGGGCGTCACCTCGCCGCCTTGAAATCCCGCCCCCACGGTGAGTGCGGTCATGACGAGTTTCAAGACCGGGTCTAAGAGGGTGGTCTTGCCCTCGAATGCCGCGGGGACCATCCATTCGGAGAGGCCGCCATAGCGATGCAGGCCAAGGCCGAGGAAAAGGAGGACGAGGAGGATGCCGCTTGCTCCTGCGGCTGCGAGGTAATTCACGAAGAAGCGAGCGTAGAGGCGCTTGACCGTGCGGATGCAGAACGTGAAGAGGCGTGCGGCGAGGCCAAACGCGACGGCGGCGCCGATGACGACGGCCAAGACGCTTGGATCCATCGGTGGGACGCGCGAGATCGTTTGGAAGGCGAAAGGGCTGCCAAGGGCTCGGCTCACGGCATTCCCGATGAATGACCCGGTGAGGCAGTAGAGGGCGGCGCTGTAGTCGAGTTTGCCCACAAAGCACATCTCCATGCCGAAGAAGGCTCCGGCGAGCGGCGTGCCGAACGCCGCCCCGAATGCAGCGGAGATACCCGCCATCATGAGATCGCGCCGGTCGTGGCCCTCCACGCGGAACACCGTGGCGACGTTGCTCGCGATGGTGCCGCCCATCTGCACTGCCGCTCCCTCGCGACCGGCAGATCCGCCTGCGAGGTGCGTGGCGGTTGAGCAGGCGAAGGTGAGCAGCGCCATGCGGCCGTGGATGGGTGTGCCGGTTATGGTGCTGTCGATGACTAGGTTGTTGCCGCGCTGGGCACGCAATCCGTGGTTGCGGTAGAGCCAGGCGGTGGCGAGGTTGACAAGGGGAAGCAGTCCGAAGAGCCACAGATGGGCTTCGCGTGCGTCCGTGGCGAGTCGTAGCGCGGCGAGGAAAGCCCATCCGGCGACTCCCATGAGTGCGGCGACCAGCGCGCTGAGTACCAGGACGCGAAAGCTCGCCCGCGCGTTTCCCGCGTTGCGCCGAGCATCGAAGGCGAGTTCGCGAGACCCGCGGCGCAGTTCGCCTCGCGCCGCTTTGAGCGCCTGCTTGGGCATGGTCATCCTCCTTGGGTGTTTGGGGTGTAAATGCGTTTCAGTATACGCCGCCATCTTTGGTCGCCGATAGGCAAACGACCGCGCTTGAACTATTCTCTAATGAGAATACAACGGGCGGCATCGCATGTGCCCTCGCCGTTGCGGCGGCGCGGCTCAATCGTCTTTCGATTTGCGGCGGGCGTTGCGGCACCCGGGATATGGTGAGGAAGGGACTTTATGGCACAAGACTTCAACCCCGATGCGCACATGCTCACGGTGGAGGAGGCGTTGGACGTCGTCCTGCGCCACGTCGTTCCAACGCCGATAGAGGAGATTGCCTGCTGGAGGGCAGCGGGGCTCCCCTTGGCGCGCGACGTCGCGACCGATATCGACTTAGCGCCCTTCGCCAACAGCGCCATGGACGGATATGCGGTGCACGCTGAGGACCTGCTCGATGCCGACGTGAAGCATCCCGTGGTGCTCGATGTGGTAGGGCATGAGGCCGCAGGCCACGTATTCGAGGGGGCCGTCGGCACGGGGGAGACCGTGCGCATCATGACGGGTGCCCCGGTCCCCGAGGGGCTCGATGCCGTTGTCAAGTACGAGATCGTCGAGGTCCTCGAGGGTGATGGCAACGAGGGCTCGCGCGTGGCATTGAGAAAGCCCGCATCGATTGGGGAGAATATCCGCGCTGCCGGTCTCGAGGCTCACCGTGGTGAGGTGATCATGCGCGCCGGCGAGGTGGTGACGCCCGCCGGTGCCGGCTTGCTTGCCAATGCCGGTGCCGCCGTCGTGTCGGTCCACCGCGCGCCTCGCGTCGGCATCATCTCCCTGGGAACGGAATTGGTCGATGCCTCGGTTGTGCCCGCGCGTGGCCAGATCCGCGACGTCAACGCCCCTGCGCTCATGGCGTCTGCGATTGCCGCGGGCGCGGAGCCGGTGTTTTACGGCATCGCTCCCGACGACGAGGGGCGCATCTGCGAGCTCGTGCGGCGCGCGGTGGACGAGTGCGACCTCGTGGTGACATCCGGAGGCGCGTCTGCGGGCGATTACGATTACGTGACCGCGCTCGTCGCTCGCGAGGGCACGGTCCTGTTCGACCGCATTTCCATGCGTCCGGGCAAGGCGGTAACCTTTGGTCTCGTCAATGACGTGCCGTTTGTCGGCCTATCGGGCAATCCTGCCGGCGCGTTTATCGGCTTCGAGCTGTTCGTTCGCCCCGCCATCCGCAAGATGCGCGGCCACTCCGATCTGCAAAGGCCCGTGCAGAAGGCGCGCGTCCAGCGCGATGTGAAGAAGCGCCAAGACCGTCGCTTCTACAATCGCGCGCGCGTTGAGCGCGATCCGGCGGGTGAGCTCGTCGCCACCGAGGCGGCGACGCAGAACTCCGCCATGCTCGTCGACCTTCATCGGGGCAATTGCCTGCTCGTGGTGCCCGATGGCCTGCGGGGCATCACCGCAGGTGATGAGGGTGAGGTAATTCGTTACGACCTGCCCGAGGGCACCGTTCTGTAAGCCACCAACCAGTTCATTCAGACTATTTGGAGGAGCCCCATGGATATCAAATTCGCGATCATCACGTGCTCCGATACGCGCGACGTCACCGAGGACGAGGCGGGGGCGGCGCTCGAGTCCCTGATCAGGGAGGCGGGATGGTCGGTATGCGCACACGACGTGGTACACGATGACATGAGGGAGATCTCCGTCGCCATACGCACCGCGACCGACGACCTGGCGGCAGACATCGTGCTCACCTGTGGCGGCACGGGTCTTTCCCCGCGTGACGTGACCCCCGAGGCCACCGCTGCGGTGTGCGAGCGCGACGTCCCGGGCATCGCCGAGGCCATCCGTTCGTATTCGCTCGCAAAGACCCGCCGCGCAATGCTCTCCCGCGCGTGCTGTATGCAGCGCGCGGTTCGCGGCGAGGACGGTCTGCCCATGGGAAAACTCGCGCTGGTGATTAACTTTCCCGGGTCGACAAAGGCGGCACGTGAATGCTGGGAGGCCATTGCCGACCAGCTCGAGCATGCCATGCAGATGTCTCGCGGCGGGGGTCATTAACATTATTCTCAACTGAGTATTATTCTCAAGCAAATATAATATGAATAATGTGGACGGGCGTACGTACGGGCTCATCCACCTATCCATATCAGGGGGAAAGGACAGTGCATGAAGAAGATCAAGGATGGCTCCCGTAGCCGCGCGTTCGCTGGATCGCGGCTTTGGTCTCGCCGCTTTATCGTGGCGTGGGGCATGACGGTTCTGATTGCCGGCTCCCTTGCGGGCTGCGGCGGTGATACACCGGCAACGAATTCGGGCTCAAACGACCAGGACTCCATGGAAGCAGTCGAACTCCAGGTTTTCGCCGCCAATTCGCTTGAGAAGGCAATGCCCGAGGTGCAAGAGCTGTACACCGAGAAGACGGGCGTCACGTTCGCCGATACGCAGTTCAAGGCATCCGGCGATCTCATAGAGCAAATGCGTGCGGGCGCGCAGGTCGATGCTCTCATCACGGCTTCAACCGGCACCATGGATGACGCCGTTGAAGCGGGCCTGGTCGACGACGACACGCGCTTCGACATGTTCGTGAATGACCTCGTGATCGCCAAGGCCGAAGGCTCTGACGTCGAGATCGACTCTCTTGAGGATCTCGCGAACATCGACGGCAAGGTGGCTATCGGAGACGCCGTCACGGTTCCTGCGGGCAAGTACGCAAACCAGGCGCTGTTTACCATTGGCCTGTACACAGGGGCTGCCGGTGACGACGGTGAGTACGCGCCGGAGTTCGCCGGTCGCGTGGCGCTGGCCGACAAGGTGGGCACAGCCGCCAAGTACGTTTCGACCGGTGATGCGGTCATCGGCTTCGTCTATAGCTCTGATATCTTCCGGTACGATGGCATTGAGCAGGCCTTTGTGTGTCCAGAGGATTCGCATAGGCCCATCGTGTACCCTGGCGCCGTCTCCTCGACAAGCGAGCATGCCAAGGCTGCCGCGGACTTCCTCGACTTTTGCATGAACGACGCCGGCGCCCAGAAGATCTGGGCAAAGTACGGCTTCGAGCTTGCCGAATAGCTGCTTCGCCCGAATGTTCTGGCATACTGGGACGAACGCGAATGCTGGGACGAACGCGACGGCGCATGAAAAGGGAAGGGGCGGCCATCGCGGTGAACTGCCTCCCATTTCTTGGACTGGAAAATAAAGTCCTCGAGATGGGAGGTT
>NZ_CAUFLV010000027.1:0-16489 GCF_959026545.1 uncultured Collinsella sp. | reverse complement strand
CGGGAAGAACCTGAGCATCCCCTTGTACTTCTCGAGGCGCTCGACGTCGATGAAGAGCTCCTCCTCGGCGAAGACCCGGCGGACGTAGGCCACGAGCTTGTGCTGCCGCTCGCAGGCGCGCACCCTCCCGGTCTCGACCAGGCGCATGTACCCGGTTATCTCGCGGCAGCGGATCTGCTTGTGGCGGCGCGCCCTAGATGTTCGCGAAGCAGTCTTGCTTGCCATCGTCCTGCCCGCCCTTCAACCCCGCGAAATCCACGCGGGATGAGGGGTCGAGCTTGAGCAGGCGCATGATGCGCTCGTAGGTCGCGGCCTCCTTGTTCTTCATGGAGTTGTACCGCTGGCGCTCGGCGCCCTCCCGCGCCTTCTCCTCGCGCCCCTTGTAGTGCAGGTAGCGCGCGTAGCTCGAGGCCATGACGGCGAGCGGCTCGGAGTCCGTGTCGCCGTAGATCGCCACGCCGGCGGCGACGTTGACGCGCCTCATGTAGGCGGCCTCGCGCTCGAAGACCTCGGCGGCCGCGCCGTCGAGCCAGTCCGGCATCGAAATCTCGCCAATTGACGCGTAGATCTCGCGGCTCAGGCCGTCGTCGATCTCGTCCTTGGTCATGTGCGACTTGCCCCGCGCCACCTTGAGGGCGGTCGGGTCTCGCGGCTTGGCCATGGGCTCTCACCGTCCCTATTCCGTTTTCCGTTAAAAGGAGAAAAAACCGCACGGGCGGCTCTTCCCCTACGTTGCAACCCCCCTTCACGCAAAACCCCTATGGGGGGTGGGGGGGGTATGAGCTACCAGATCTCGCCGCGCAGGTCGCTTCTCGCGTCCTTCCGGGTCTTTCTCTTCGCCCTCAGCTGATCGTAGGTCCTGCCGTGCACGAGGTTGTGGTGGTGGTCGCACAGCGGGTGCAGGACCTCGCGGAGGGAGCCGTCCGCCTGGCGTAGGTACCGAGTCAGCGCCAGGGACGGCTCGTCCCTCACCTCGTGCTCGTGGTGGACGGTGACGGCGCGGCCGTACTTTCCCTCGGCCTCGCACATCTCGCACTCGCCGTGGTGGTCGGCGAGCACGTCCGCCCTCAGCCTCCTCCACTCCGGAGACTGGTAGAAGGCGTACAGGCGGCCCTCGTCCATGAGCTCCCTGATCCACGCATCGAGAGGACGGTCGGTCGGGACTCTCATGGAACCACCCCGCGAACGCAGAGAGGCCACGCGGGCTAACCCTGCGCGGCCTCTCGTGATAATCCACCGTACCGAACTTTAGCATAACGCGGGAAGTGATGGGAAGTGGCGTTTATCAGGCGTTCTTCAATTCAGCCCATCCGATGGCGTCAATCTTCACGAAAGCTGCGCTGCACAGCTCCTTGCACCACTTGTCCGAGCAGCGCATCACGTCGGCCATATCTCGCCATGATTCGCCCTGCAGATAGCGCATGCACACGGCGTCCGCGTACCTTGACCCCGCGACCTTCGCCAGGCCGCCGCGCCCGTCCCTGCCGTAGAGGTACACGAGCGCCTCGTCCACCTCCGCGTTGGCGTCCGCGATGCGGCGCTCGAGCCTTCCCTCGAAGTCGATGCGGCTCGCGATGGCGTCAGCCGGCGAGGACACGCCCCCCTTGCCGCGCGGCTCGAAGCTCTGGGCGCGGCCGCACTCCTTGGCCCTCATGCGCTCGAGCATCTCCGACGCCTGCTGGATCTTGACCACCTCCGCCCTGATCGAGCAGAAGTACTCCTTGGCCGTCATGCCTACTCGCAGCCGGTCGAGCCGAAGCCGTCGGAGCCGCGCTCGGTCTCGCCAAGGGACTCGACCGGCACGAGCTCGCACGGGACGAACGGCATGATGACGAGCTGGCATACGCGCGTGCCCGCCTCGAGCTCCACGTCCTCGTACCCGAGGTTGATGAGCGGCGCGTGGATCTCGCCGCGGTACCCGCTGTCGATGACGCCGACCGCGTTGGTGAGGGTCACGCCCTGCTTGGCGGACAGGCCGGAGCGCGGGAACAGCAGCCCCACGCACCCGCTCGGGATCTCGACCGCCATGCCGCACCCGACCACGCAGCGCTCCATGGGGCGGAGCTTGATGTCGCGCGTGATGCGCAGGTCCAGGCCGGCGTCCCCGTCGTGCGCGTAGCGCGGCACCGGCGAGCCGTTCGGGATGGTGACGTTGAGCTTGCGTCCGAGCATCAGGCCACCTCCCCGCTCGTGAGGAACACGACCGAGGACGCGGGCACCCACTTGGCGCCCTTGCCGGACGTGATGGAGAGGTGCCTGATCGCCACCTTGCCGCGATGGCTCATCGCGACGATGCGGTACCGCGCGTCGTTGAAGATCACCACGTCGTCGAGCGCCAGGACGTTGCCGCGGACGTCTCGCGGGTTGGATCGGACGGCGTCCGCCCAATCGTGCTCCTGCCCGGTCTTGAACCACTTGTCGAAAATCATCTGGTCACCTTTCTAAAACGGGATGTCCTCGTCGTAAACGTCCATGGGAGAGGCGGGCGCATCTTGTGCCGCCCGCTGCTTCTCGCGGCGGTACTGCATCAGCTCGATGTCGTCCACGCGCACCTCCCACTTCTTGCACTTGCGGCCGTCGGCCTCGTAGGTGCCCGTGTGCAGCCGCCCGATCAGCGCCACCTTGGCGCCCTTCTTGAGCCACGGCTCGAGAGCCTCGGCGCGTTTGCCGAACATCACGCAATCGACCCAGTTCGTGTAATCGCCCCAGTCGCCGTCCGCCCGCTGCACGCGCTCGGCCACCGCGACCGAGAACGTGAGCACGGGCGTGCCGGACTTGCTCACGCGGAGGACCGAGTCGGCGCCGAGGTTGCCGGACGCCGTCACCTTATTCAGGCTCATCGGTCGGCCCCCTCGACGCATTCGAGCAACGCGAGGCGCTGGCGGACGCCGATGCCGCGCAGGCGGCGGCTCGGGCTGATGTCCAGCTTGCGCATGATCGCCGCAGCCTTGGCCTTGCCGTGGTCGGGCAGCGCCATGATGAGCTGCTCGACCCTCATGCCGGATGCGGCGTCCATGCCCTTGTCGGACAGCTCGAACGCCTGGCGCGCGGTCACGAGCCCCTGCTTGAGGTCGCGCTTGAGCTGCATCCGCTCGGCGCGAATGCGAGACGCCTTCGCCAGTGCGGCGCGGCGCTCGTCGTCGGTGAGCGGAGGGATGGGGTTGCGGTTCTTCTGTTCGGTCATTTCAGTACCTTTCCCTTGAAACGGCCGCGAAGGCCGATCATCTTCAACACCTCGAGGGCCCGCATGGCCACGTCCCGGTGGAAGAGCCATACGGTCTGATGCGGGACCTCGATCTCGTACAGGCCGCCGCAGTCGCCGTTGTCCGGCAGCGATTTCCTGTACCGGTCGAGCTGCTTGGCCTTCGTCTCGGCCATGCCGACCTTCACCTCATCGTTGGCCAATCGGGACCCCCTTTTCCGTCTGTTCCATATAATTACTTCTTATATTTCCGAGGCCCTTGCATCGCGGCCCATTCACGCGCTCCGACCTGCCGGTTCCGGCAATCGGCGCGGGCGCCGCGAAAAACGCTTCTGTCACTTTTCTGTCACTCCCCTCATGGACCTCTCGAACGCCTCCGCTGCCGCCTGGTCGCGGCCCTTGAGGACGTGCGCGTAGAGCTTGAGCGTGGTCGCCTCGTCGGCGTGCCCCATGCGCTCGGACAGCGTCTTGATGTCGACCCCGGCGTCCAGGCACATGGTCGCGTGCGTGTGGCGCAGCCCGTGGAAGGTCACCCCGTCCGGCAGGCCGAGCGTGCGGCGCAGCTCCGTGAACCTCGTGGAGACCGTGGTCGGCCGCATCCACGAGCCGTCGATGGTCACGATCGGCGAGTCCGCCGTGAGCCCCGCGACGAAGCGCCCCTGCATCTCGATGAAGCCCTCTACGGCGCGCATGTCGGCGTGGGTCACCGAGATGTTTCGGGACCTCCTGCCCTTGGGGACGTCGCGGCGGTAGGGCTTGCGGCCGGTCGCCTCGATCACCGTGCCACCGACGTGGAGGTGCATCCGCTTCCTGGAGACGTCGCGGCGCCGCTCGGCGCAGACCTCGCCGACGCGCATGCCGGTGCGCAGGGACAGCCAGGCGGCGAAGGCGTTGACCGCGCGGACGTAGTCCTCGAGCGTCTCCACCTCCCCGGTGAACTGCGCCGCGAGCGCGAAGTCCAGCCGAGGGAGGTCCCATTCGTCCACGACGGCCGCCTCGTGGCGCTCCGGCGACGGGTGCCGCACCGAGGTCATGGGGTTGGACTCGAGCACGCCAGAGGAGACCCAGTGGTTGAAGGCGCCGCGCAGGAAGTGGTGGACGCCGATCACCGTGTTCCTCCCCAGGTCGGCCCCGCCATCCGACTCCGGCGCGAGCAGGCGCATCTCGAATCGCGTGAGGTCGACGGCCGTGAGCTCCCCGGCGACTGCGCCCTTGAGGTAGGTGCCGACGTAGCGGCGGGTGAAGAGCCGGTAGGTCTTCACCGTGTTCGGACTGGCGCCCATCTTCTCGCGCATGTCGATGTACTCGGCGAGCAGGTCGGAGATGACCGTGCTGTGGACCTTGCCGTCCGCGGTGAGCATGGACGCCCACGTGTCGGCCATCGCCTGCGCCTCCTCGCGCGAGCGGGCGTCCGGGAAGCGGCGGTACGGCTTGACCTTGCTCCCGTCGGCGGCGAGGCCCATGTAGGGCCGCGCGTACCACACCCCGTCCCGGTCGAGCCTGACGGTGACGTTCACCGTCAATCACCGCTCGCGGCGCCGACGATGAGGGAGAGCGCCACGAGGCACATCGCCGACAGGGCGCCCCAGCCCCATGCGGGGCCGAGCGCCGTCCCGACCGCCACCGCGGCCGACAGGGCCATGGCAACCGCGACGATGGCGGCGAGCATCCCGAGGACGTTTCGATTTCCGTTCATTCATGTCTCCTTACGTCATGCCGCGCATGAGGCGGCGAGGATCAGCAGAAGGCCGAGGGCGAGGTCGCGCATCATGTCGATCGCGAGGGCCGCGATGCCGACGAGGATGGCCGCCGAGATGAGCGCGTCCACCAGCGGCGGCCATCCGCCCCCGTCACGCATCGGCGCCCTCGAGCTTCCCGGCCATCTCGGCGCACTTCCCGAGCAGCCACTCGTCGCGCTCGTCGGTCTCGAACCCGGCGTCGACGGCGAGATTCAAGGCGTCCAGCAAACCTGCGGCGCGCACGGCGGCCTGACGCTCGTCCCGCTCGTACCTTGCCTTGAAGATGAGGACGTCATAGATGTTGACCCTGGCCGTCCTCAGCAGGTACGACTCGCATTCGAATCGGCTAACCTGCCGCAGCTTTCTGGCCCTGTCGTAAGCCAAGTCCGAGAGCGCGCTGTATACCTCGTCCGTCTTTGCGTCTCCATAACGCAAAGTGAACTCGCGACCATCCCTGACCCCATCGTTAATCTCGTTGGTGACTTCCATCTCGCCGCTGAGGACCCACGCAGCGATACGGTCGTAGAGGTCGGTCGAGTCGCCCTTCGAGCGCTCCCTGTCCAGCTCCTCCTGCGTGAGCTCCTTGGCGCCGGCGCCCTCGGGGCCGAAGAACCGCACCGTGCCGTCCGGGTCGACCATCGCCACGCACTCGGGGCCGAGATCGCGTGCCTCTTTGCCGAGCGCCGCGGGCGTCGTGCCGTACGGGTAGACCGTGCGGATGACCACGAGTCCCTCCGGCTTCTCGGAGACGACCTCCACACCCGCCTTGGCGAGCGCCCCGAGGCGCTTCTCCGCCCTCTCCTCCTCGGCGATGCGGGACTTGATCTTGCTGACCTCCCAGCGCCATGAGTCGCCGGCTGCGAGCACGGCCTCGGCGTCCTCGTCGGACAGCTCGCTCGCGGCGAGCGCCTGGTCGAGCGTCACCTGCACGCCCTCCGGCGCTCGGCCCGCCATCATCCTCATGGCGGTCACCTTGCCGCGCGGGGCGCGGGACGCCCTGGCGGCGCGCTCGGTGTCCACGCCCAGGACGAGCATCTGCTGAACGCCGCGGGACACCTCCGCCTCCGTCAGCGGCTTCTTGTCGTCCGTGGCGAGCATGGCCACGAGTTCGTTTGCCTCGTCGAAACTGTCGTATACGATCGCGTCGACCTCGCGTTCGGACCCCTCCCCGTAGATCTCGCACAGCGCGCGGTAACGGCGCTCTCCGTCCACGATGCGGCAGATGTTGCCGTCGCGCACGAGCACGGGCGGGTTCACAGGCTCGCCGCCCGTCGCGCGGATCGTCTCGGCGAGCGCGGCGATGTCGCCGAAGTCGCCGCGCGGGTTCGTCTCGCTCGGCACGATGTCCCTGAGCGCGACCCTGCACTTGCTGGCCTCCATCATTTCACCTCTTCCTCGGGGAGCCTCTCCCCGCACTGGCAGCAGTAGCTCCAACCCTCGTCGTACGGGCACCCGCACTCCGGGCACGCGCCGATGCAGATGCCGGGCCCCGGGTCGATGAGCGAGGCGAGCTCCGCGATGACCTCGCGCCGCTCGTGAAGCCCCTCGTCACCGAAGACCGCGCACCCGAGCGTCGGCCACGAGATCTCGCCCTCCGGTATCTCCCGCAGGCGGATGGCGGCGAGCACCCTGTCGCCGGGCATCGGGGACACCCCCGACCAACCGGGCCCCTCGGCGAACCCCTGGAGGTACCCGAGCTTGTAGACGTTCCCGAGCTGCACCTCAACCATCTCGACCACGGCCGCCGAGATGTCCGAGCACACGTCCGGCATGCCCGCGGTCGCGCGCTCGACGATCGAGCTGGCCTCGTCCCAAACCGAGGCCCGCGCCTCATCACCCGTCATCGCTTCTCCCTTCTCACAGCTCGACTGCCTTGTCGATGATCTCCGCGATGACGCGAGATGCCGCCACCACACCATCCACGTACGCGTTCGTGTGCAGATCTGGTCCCTCCACGCACTCGCAGACGAAGTCGCAAAACGCGGCGTGCGCCCCTCCGATCTGGGACTTGAGACGCGCCAACTCGCATTCCAATTGCCTGTTGCGCTCGATGAGGGCGAGGTTGTCCCTTACGGTCAGCTCCGCCACATCCAGTGAGATCAGGTCGGCAAGGCGCCGCACGCCGGCGGCCTCGTACCATGCGCCGTCATCCGTCACGAGGCCGAGGACGTCCTCGACCTCGCCGCGGTCGTAGAACTCGCCATCGGCGATATCGAAGACATCCAGCGCTCGGAGCGACTCCGCGATGCATCGCCGCTGGTCATTCCTCGTCATCGCGCTCACCGTCCCTCCGATTCCACTCGGAGACTGCGTAGTCGCGCTTCAGCAGGACTTCCGGCCCCGTGGCGCCGCACCGCCCGCAGTACACATGCCACGTCGGGATCGAGCCGTCCGGCTCGCCGTTGACATAGCGATCGATGCCCCCGGCGTCCTCGATGGAGAGGTTCCGGGAGTGCCCGCAGAACGGGCAGGGTTTAAGGTCAGGCATCTCATACCTCCTTCACGATGCCGTCGCACGCGTGGCGGCTCGGAAATGCGACAGCGTCGTTTTCCCGTCGCGACACGTGTCGCACCTCTTTCGCACCTTTTTCGCAGCTGTGTCGCACCTCAGTCATTCGTCCTCCTCGAAGATGACGGCCCCGTCGTCGTATTCCGATTCGAGCCACGCGCGGTAGTCTTGGACGCCGGTGAACTCCTTGATGAGCCGGCTATGCGTGGTGACAGTCGACATCGGTTCCGTGACCCACACCGTCACGCGGATGGGGTAGCTGCGGAACCGGACCTCCATGTTCGCCGTCATCGCGGGGGTGCCGAAGTAACGCTCATGGTTCGTCATTCGTCCACCACCACTCCGACGAGCGCCTTCGCGCTTTGGGCGGGGCGCTTGAGCGGACGGGTGGCACGCATCGAAGTGTTCCAGTCGCCGTCCTCGGCGTCCTTGACGTGGACCTTGCCGGCGGTGAACTCGATGGCCTCGACGGAGATGGCTCCGTGGGTGGGGAGCTTCGCTATGTCCCCGAACCACACGTAGTCGCCGTCCTCGAAACGCGGCCACATGTCGAGGATCTGGCGCTCCCTCTCCGTCAGGAAGCGCTTGCCCGTGTCGGCCCGCTCCGCCATTGCCTCGCAAACGGCCCGGCTCTTCTCGGCGTTGCGAGCGTCAAATTTCTTGGTCATTTCCATTCCTCCTAAACCTTTCTCCCGATCCACGGCCCGCCATCGGGCTCGTAGCCGTCCGGCATGTCATCGATGCGGCGCCTGGTTGTGTACACGCGCTCGACCTCCAGCTCGTAGGCCCTTCCGCAGCGAGGGCACTCGTGCTCAGTTGCCCCGTCCTCGATCTCCCAGGAGTCCGTGTCTGGATGGAGGCACCAGGGGCAGATCGCCGCGGTCGCCTGGTACTGCTCGTTCGCCCATTCGCGCTCGCGTCGGAGCTCGGCCCTGCACTCGTCGCAATAGGCCACGCCGCGCTTCCCGAGGAGTTCCGCCGTTCGCTTGCTGAACTTCGTGAAGTTCGTCGTCGGCTTCCCGCACCCCTTGCAGGGCCGTACCTTGATCTCGCCCATGTCACATCGCCCCGCATGTGGAAAACCCGTTGAAAACCTGTTGAGAACCGAAGCAGCGGCAAAAGAAAGAAGCGGCGCAAGAAAGAAAAATCCTCTTGATGGATGAATCCTCAACAAGAGGGAGGGATTTGGATTTGGATTTAAGAATCCAAATCCCTCCCTTATTGTTTTGTCTTGTATTGTTTTGTTTATTAGCTTGAGCAAAGTTGAAGCTCTGCTTAAGCTCTGCTTTCCTCTTGCTTGAGCTCTGCATGTTCATCACCCTTTCTCTTCCTCCTGGAGCCGCCCTTCCTGCCGCCCCACCTCTTCGCCCCGAAGTAGCTCGCGTTGCGGTCCATCCGCCCGCTCGCCACCCCGCCGTCCTCCGTCACCCTCAGCAAGCCGAGGCTCACAAGGTCTTCGATGAACTCCTTGCAGTTCTCGAGCGCCTGCAGTTCGCTGAACGGCCCCGCGATGAATCTCAATTCCTCCGCGAGGTTCATGAGGTCGTCCTCCTCGGAGACCGGCAGCTCATGCCCCTTGGTCCCCGCGAACAGCTCGCAGATGCGCCAGTAGCGCCCGTATCCCTCGAACCCGTGCCGGCGCAGGAGCTTGCGGCACGCACCGTCGTCCGCCGCACCCGAGTCGTGCGGGAAGAACGCCATGGGGCCGGCGGCGCACTCGGCGATCTCGCGGAGGTCCTGCTCGGACTTAACGGCCATCTCGATCACGCCCGAGCGTGTCGACAAGGGCGCCCTGGGCGATCCAGTCGATGACGTCATCCAGGTCCTCCGGCTCGGAGCCGATCTGACACCCGTCCATGACGTCGACGGCGTAGTTGAGCGACCAGGCGATGAGATCCCCGACGAGCGTGGTGTATGCCACCTCGCTGCCCTCGCACCCCAGTTTCGCGATCCTCCCGTGCGCGGCACGCACGACCGCGAGCAGATGCTCGCGCACCTCCTCCATCTCCCTCATGACTCCTCCTCGTCCAGGAAAGACCTGCGCGTCTCGATGCGCATGTCCGGGTGCCGCTCGAGCAGCCAACGGGCCAAAAGCGGCGTGATGTTGTTGTTGATGGAATAGACGCGCGCGGTGCCGTCGGTGTCCTCGTAGGGGACCGGGTTGATGCGCACGTGTCCCTCGTAGCGCTGGCGCTCGATGAGGTACTTGGTGGACACGCGCATGCCGCGCGAGTCGATCGAGAGCGCGGTCAGCTCAATCTCGCGCATGGCGCCGGGGTTGAGCCGCGCGAACTCCTCGAAGAGGTCCTTGTGGTCCTGGGCGCGCAGCGGGTAGTGGCGCTGTTTGCGCTCTGCCGCCATGACCGCCGCGACCGACTGGTCGTAATCGTGCGTGTTCATCGGGTAATCACCCGCCACGCGACCGCCGCCGGGATGCCGAAGATCGGCAGGATCAGCCAGTAACCCCACGTCTCGCAGGCGCCGATGATGGCGTTGCATGCGAGAGCGGGCAGGATGCCGCTGAGTGTCAGGGCGAAAATGGCGCCGCCGATGATTTCTCGACAACTGTACTTTTGGGTTAGAATCTTCTTTGTCATTTGGTGTCTGCCTTTTGACATTGCCCGTCCGAAGTTGCAGCTTTGGGCGGGCGCTTCTTGTTTCTCATGCGGGCCAGGGCCAAGACGGCGAGCTCCGAGCAGAACTTCGCCTGCCTCGCGTCTAAGTCAGTGCGATCCGGCACCCTAACCAGCCTCCCCACGCACGGCGCGGTCGGCCAGAAGCGACTCGGCGAACCCGCCCATCTACTCCACCACCGCATTGCGGCCGCCCAGGGCGTCCAGTGACACCCCGAACAGGGATGCAATCATCCAAGCCTTCTCGAAACTTGGGACCGTGCGCCCAGATTCGTAGTTGGACACGGTGTTTGCATCCACGCCGAGCGCATCGGCGACCTCCTGCTGGCTCATTCGGGCCTTGTGTCGCAGGCCGCGGATGTTGCCCGCCAGCACCTCTTGGTCGAATTTCAAACCGTTCTCCTTTCTTCTTGAGCGACCGATGAGCCCATTGGCTTTTTCAATGGGCTTCCGTAACTTATTGGTGGCACCACCAATAAGTTTGTGGTGCCACCCCTAAGTGGTTTCAACTATAGGGTCCAAACCCCTAATGTCAATATTGAATTGTAAATCTGATTGAGTTTTTTGTGGTTTGGCCCTAATATATTTAGACAACAGAAGGGAGATCGAAATGATTGAGGTGCCTGACCGCAAATCCATCGGCGCAAGCCTCCAATCAAACAGAAAGAAAGCTGGCTTTAAATCAGCTAAAGCATTTGCAACTTTTATGGGCTTGAACCCTAATACATACACCGATTACGAGCAGGGACGCATTGGCCTTTCATTTGAACTTGCCTGGCAAATTGCCGACGCTCTTCATTGCACGCTCGACGAGCTCGGAGGGAGGGGCTTCTCGCCGCCGGCGGAGCAACCGGCGTACGCAGACCCCTATCAAGCCGAACTCAACGACTGCTACGAGGCCAGCACCGCCGAAGGAAGATCGGTCATCCTTGGAACGGCTCGCGGTCAGCGCGAGCTATCGAAAAAGGTACCCGAAGGTCGTATACCTGCCACCGAAAAACGTCTGGCTGTCTAAACACGCGCAGAAGCGCGAATAGGCATTTCGAAAGGAGACGGAATGAAAAAGAACATCATTGCGGTGGGGGCTCTTGCCATGACGCTCGGCTTGGTCGGATGCGGCTCCTCGCCAGCAGTCGACAACGCCAGCGACAAGCCCGCAGAGGAGCAAGTCAAGGCCGATCTTGATTTCGACGGCAGTGGTATGAGCGACACCGGCGCCGGGATCATGTACCTATCGACCGGCGGTGGAACCTCAGAGGACGGCAACGTACCCGAGATTGTGGCCGATGATGTCATCATTATGCAGATCGGCGTCAACTACTTCGAGGGCGATGGCAGCGTTGCCACGGTGTACGTCGACGGCATGGAAAATACACGCATGAACGCCGGCGACGTCCAGATGACCATCGATCTCGAGAGCGATGCGTTGAAGCCCGGCACTCACAAGGTCGAGGTCGTGGCCAAGGACGGCGATGCTGTCACGATCTACAAAGCAGCCGAATATAAGATTGTTGAATAGATAAAGGATTGCCCTGCGCAAGATCTTGGCGGACAGGCGCAGGGCAATTGCGTAGCGCAAGAGCTATAGCCCTCACACGAAGGGAATTTTACCATGCAAAAGAATCGCGCGGCGATCTATGCGCGCTTCTCGTCGCACAACCAGCGCAGCGAGAGTATCGAAATCCAGGTGGACAACTCCCGAGCCTTTTGTGAACGTGAGGGCTTGCAGGTCGTAGAGGAGTACTGCGACTACGCGCAGACGGGACGCAACACCGATCGTGAGCAATTCCAGCGCATGATGACGGATGCCGCGCTCGGCAAGTTCGATTTCGTTGTCATTTACAAAGTGACGCGCATCATGCGCAATCGTGATGAGATGGCCTACGCTCGTATCATCCTCCGCAGGTGCGGGGTCGAGATCCTGTATGCCGGCGAGGACATCTCGTCTGGATCCAGCGGCGTACTGCAGCTCGGCATGCTCGAGGTGCTTGCCGAATGGGAAAGCGCGGTGGACAGCGAGCGCATCAAGGATGGGATCAACAAGAACGCCGAGCGATGCCTGGCAAGCGGGCAAAGGCTGTATGGCTGGGACGTTGTCGACGATCACTTCGTAATAAACGAGCATCAAGCGGGAATCCTGCGCAAGATGAAAAACATGCTCATCGCTGGGAACACGATCTCGGAGATCTCCCGCTCGTTCCCCGGAGAGACCGGAGGACGCGGAGCGCCGTTCAACCCCTCGCGCGTCAGAAAGCTCCTCAAGCGCCCTCAAAACGCAGGCGTGTACAAGTTTGCGGGCCACGAGCAAATCGACGGGATGCCGGCAATCTGGAGCGCCTCAGAGCAAGAGCTGATAGACACCATCCTCGACAACGAGAACAGGCCGCGCAAAAACGTGGGCGACGGGAAAAGTTACCCCCTAAGCGGTCGCATCACGTGCACCACGTGCGGCGCGGTCATGCGCGGCACAAGTGGAACTTCAAAGACCGGAAAGACGTACCGGTACTACCGCTGCCCGAAATGTCATCGCTCAATCAGAAAAGAGCTGATCGAGGATTTGGTCTACGACATGACGCTCAAGGCCGTCGGAGAGAAGAGTGCGCGCGAGCGGATCGCAAGCGCCATGAGGGCGAGCGGTGAACTCGAGGCGAAAACCGAAAACGAGACCACCCGGATCAAGAAGGAAATAAAGCGCATAGACGATTCGTTCTCCCGCATCTGGGATGCCATTGAGGAGGGCTTCGCTCCCCCGGGAGGGAAAGACCGCATAGAGCAGCTGAAGAGACGCAAAGCAGAGCTTGAGCTCAGGCTGAGAGAAGAAAAGCAGAACGAAGCCCAACCGCTGACCATGGAGGCAATCTTGGATTGGCTCGATCATGCCGCGGAGGAGATGACCGAGGATATCGCCCTCGGCACATTTGTGAACTGCGTGGAGGTCGACCGTGCGGAAGGGAAGATCTACGTCTACTACGCCTTCGACAAACATGGGAACGGATTCTCACCGTCTTTGGCGACCGAAAAAGAAAAAAGCGAACACCTTCGCGATGTAAGGTGTTCGCCTAGTTATCCTGTGGTGGAGACGAAGGGGATCGAACCCTCGACCTCCTCGATGCGACCGAGGCGCTCTCCCAGCTGAGCTACGTCCCCAGGACAAGTGAACATTCTAGCAACCGCACGCGCGATGTCAACGCAAAAACTGAGTTTATTTTCTACAGCATCGGCAACCCGAACGTGGTGCCGCAAGCGCGGTGGCCGAAGAGGTCGATAAGATGGCCGGGATATTGTGAGGAAACGTCGATTTGAAATCAGGGTGATCGTTTCAAACCCATGATAAATCACATTACCAGGCCTAAAAATGTGAGGGAACGTGGGTTTGAAAGAACCTCTGTTGTTTCAAACCCACGTTCCCTCACATAGGCTCTCTCACGTAGCGACACAAAAAGACCGCCCCCCACTTCACGAAAATGAACCCACCTCTGCAAGGTGGGTGCCCTCATCGTGCGGTTCCAGCTTCCTTAACAACGAAGGATACCTGTACTATGCCGACTGTGTGGGCTCCCTAAATAAACGCGACGGTTCACCCAGTTGCTCCGCGGGGGGCGGAACACCTTCATCATACGGCATGTCGATTGCGATACCAGTCTTGACTTAGAAAAGTTGTTGGTGGAGGATTGTGTACAGGCCGCGTATATGCGGCCAATTTTGTGCGCCATGGCGCGGATATGCCCCCCGAACTGCAATACTTGGCTCATTCGAAAACGCTCCACAGGAGGCGCTATGAGGCTCAGCATCGAAACCATGACCTACGGACCGAACGGACTCGCCCACACGGATGAGGGGAAGGCGGTCTTCGTGTCTGGTGGCCTCATCGGGGATACGGTTGAAGCCCGCATCACGGAGAACGGTCCTTCGTTCTCCCGCGCCACCGTCGAAGAAGTCATCGAGCCCTCCCCTATGCGCGAGCACTCTCCCTGTCCCTTTGCCGGCATCTGCGGGGGGTGCCCGTGGGGCGGCCTGGCATATGACGCACAACTCGAAGCCAAGGAGGAAAACCTCCGCAGTGCCCTCATGCGCATCGGTAAATTCTCTGCAGATGAGGTCTCCGCTCTCATGCGCCCCATTCGCCATGCCAAAGAGCCCTGGGGATACCGCAATAAGATCGAGCTCGCCCCCATCCGCGAAAACGGTAAGTTCCGCCTTGGCCTTCATGGACGTGATCCGAACCAGATCATCAAAGTTGACACCTGCCCCCTCTTCAGCAAGAAACACGCCAAGGCGATCAAAGCCGTCACGGGAGCCCTCGGCTTCCTCGGCAATTCTCGTGACCTCGAACTTGAACGCGTCGGCATCCGCTCAAGCCGTCGCACCGGCGCGCTAGAAGTCGCCCTGTGGACCCCCACCGGAGCGTTCCCGCGCGCCCAGGTCTCACGCGTGTTGGGTGATGCCGTGCGCGCCACAAGTGTGGTACGCGTCATGTCCAAGGGAGAAAAGCGCGCCCGCCGCGTGGCCGGCGTCGAGGCTCTCGCCGGCGAAGGTTCCTGGACCGAGAAGATCGGCGAGGAGAACATGCGCCTGTCCGCGCCCTCGTTCTTCCAGGTAAACACCAAGGCGGCCGAGATCCTCATCGACCTGGTCATGGAGGCGCTGGACCCACAGCCCAACGAGCTCGGTATCGACCTGTACTGCGGCGCCGGCACCTTCACCCTGCCGCTCGCCCGCCGCTGCGATTTCGTGAGCGCCGTCGAGTCTTATGGACCCGCCGTGCGCGACCTGCGCCGCAACCTCGACATCGCCAACCTCACCAACGTCGATGTGATCGGCGGCGACGCCGTGCGCGAGTTCCCCGACGAGGACGCCGACGTACTCGTTGTCGACCCGCCGCGAGCCGGCCTTGCGCCCGAGGCGATCGACCTCATCGCATCCACGAGCGCCCGCGACGTCGCTTACGTGTCATGCGACCCCGCCACCCTCGCCAGGGACTTGCGCCGCTTTGTCGAGGAGGGCACCTTCCGCCCGGTCTGGGCAACACCTGTCGACCTGTTCCCGCAGACCTTCCATTGCGAGACCGTCGTAAGGCTCACCCGCGCATAGACACGTCCCCAATTGCACCATGTGCGTCATTGATATGGGCGCGGGCGAATCGGGTATAAGTCCGGCATCGCTGCACCCAATCGAGAGGACCTGCCATGGCCGGAGTTGCCGTACTCGCCGCAGATGGTTTCGAGACCATCGAATGCCTAACCGTCGTCGACGTGTTGAGAAGGGGTGGCGTTCGCACCGCGCTCGTCTCAATCATGGACTCGCGCGATGTGGTCACCTCCCAGCAGATTCCCGTGACCTGCGACGCCATGCTCGACGAGATCGACTTCTCGGACTACGACTACATCGTGCTCCCCGGAGGACTCCCCGGAGCCACGAACCTGCGCGCCAATGAGCGCGTCTGCGAGCTCGTGCGCGAGTTCGCCGCCACCAAACACGTCGCCGCCATTTGCGCCGCCCCATTCATCTTGGCCGAACTGGGCGTTTTGGAGGGGCATCGCGCCACGTGCTTCCCAGGTTTTGACAGCAACTTCCCCGAGGGCTGCCATGCTGGAGAGCGTACCGTGATCGTCGATGGCAACATCATCACCGCCTCCGGCATGGGGCAGGCGCTTCCCTTCGCACTCGCCATTTTGAACGACATCGCCGGCAAGGTCGCCGTCGACAAGGTTAAGGACGGCATCCAGCTGTGATCCTCGCATCCCAATCTCCTCGACGCATCGAGCTCATGGGCGAGGCGGGCTTCGAGATCCGCGTGATCCCCGCCGACATCGACGAGTCCGTCCTCCCCGGTGAGGGGCCGTTTGAGCTCGTTGAGCGCCTTGCTCGCGCCAAAGCGCAGGCCGTTGCGCGGCAGCACGCCGAACTCGACGAGCCTGTGATCGCCGCCGACACCATCGTCGCTTTGGACGGCGAGCTCCTTGGAAAGCCCGCTGGCAAGGCCGATGCGCGCCGTATGCTGCATAGCCTGTCAGGCAAGACCCACCAGGTCGCCACGGGCGTCTGCATCGCGCGGGGAGATTCCGTCAATTCCTTCGTCGACATCACGGACGTCACTTTCTACGAGCTGACCGACGCCGAAATCGACGCTTACGTCGAAACCGGTGAGCCGATGGACAAGGCGGGCGCCTATGGCATCCAAGGCCAACATGGCCGCATGCTCGTCGAGAAGATCGACGGTGACTTCTACAACGTGGTCGGTCTCCCCATCGCGAAGGTCATTCGTAGGCTGCGAGGATAATTGCGGGCGGCGGATGGGCATATAAGGCCCGATACTCGGACAGTTCTGGCTCGCGCGAAGAGCCCACTGGGCTCTTCGGCTCATGCGGAACTCGTCTCGGGCCTTATATGCCCCTCCGCCGCCCCC
>NZ_CAUFLV010000026.1:0-16917 GCF_959026545.1 uncultured Collinsella sp. | reverse complement strand
GGCAGTCCCGCGCATCACTTCTTGGCGTGGCCGTTGCGCCAAATCTCGCGGCCCAAACCGAGGGCCAAAACCAACGCGCTCGTATACCCAAAAAAGCCGATGACGGGAATGCCGAAAATGACCGGCTCGATCTTGGCGTAATAAACCACCGACGAGCCAATGAACAGTCCGGCGATCACAATTGCCATCGACATGCGGTCGACGATGCCGCCCACACGGCGCAGCACCTGCTCACTGCCAAGGACCTGCATGTTCATCTTGAGCTGGCCGCGGGTGAGCATACGCGACGCCAAGCCGAGCTGCTCCGCCATTTCGAGATGACCCTTGAGTGCCCGATAGGAGGCTCCCGCGAGCTCCTCGGCAGCCTCCTGCGCACGACGGTACGAGCTCTTTTCATGTCGAATGTGGTCGGTGATGATCTCGATCATGTTCACATCGGGCATGTACTCGGTGAGCAACCCCTCAAGCGTCACCATGCCACGTGCGAACATCGTCACCACGCTGGGCAATTCCACGTCGTTCTTGCGCGCCAAGCTGATGAGCGACGTGAGGAACTCGCCGATGTCCAGGTCCTTCAAATCCAGACTGGCGAAATCAGCGACGATGAAATCGAGGTCCGTCAAGAAGGTCGAGTGATCGAGCTCCGATGAGTCCCCACGCGTCACCGCGAAGCGCATGAGCGAATCCTTGAGCTTAGGGACGTCACCCGACGCAACGGCATAGATCATGTCCTTAACGATTCCGCGGTCATGGCTCGACATGCGACCGACCATGCCGAGGTCGATGAAGTAGACGACCCCGTCTTTCACGATGATGTTCCCTGCATGGGGGTCCGCATGGAAGAAGCCGTCCTCGAGCACCTGCGTGGCGTAATCGTCCACAATGGACGCCCCGACCTTCTCGAGGCTATAGCCCGCTTGGACAAGAAGGTCGGGATCGGCAATGGAGATACCGTCCACATAATCCATAACCACGATGTGCTCGGTGCAGTACGAAAGGTAGGAACGCGGGCAGGATATAGACGACGAACCCTCGTGAAAGCGATGGAAGTCATCGAGGTTGCGGGCCTCCATGAGGAAATTCGTCTCCTCGCGAAACGACTGCCACAGCTCCTCGACCACGCCCTTGAGGTCGATGAACTGATCGGTTTTCACAAAGCGCGACGCATGGCGCACAATCGAACGCATGATGTCGATATCTTGAGCCATCACCTGTTGGGCACCGGGACGCTGCACCTTGATGGCAACGTCTTCGCCAGTCACGAGCGTGGCACGATGCACCTGTGCGAGCGAGGCGCTGCCCAAAGGCCTACGGTCGATATGGGAGAAGATCTCGTTGAGGGGGCGACCGTACTCGGCGACGAGGCAATCATGCACCACGGCAAACGGCACCGGCTCGACATTCGAACGCAAACGGCGAAGCTCGTCGCAGTATTCCTGCGGTAGGATCTCCGAGCGATTCGCCAGAATCTGCCCCATCTTGACGAACATGGGGCCAAGGTCCTCGAGCATGCAGCGCAAACGGCGCGGCGTGATATTGTGCCATGCCTCGTATTTCCGCACTATGCCGAGAATCTCGCCAATGCGCTTGCGACGTCCCTCGGAGGAAAGCTTGAATTCCTCCGAGGGGGCCATGGCCTCAGGCTCCTCGGGGAACAGGTCGACCGCACGCGGGGTGCGCCAAGAAGCCCTCAGTGCCTCCTCAACGCCCTCCAGGTTAACCGTGTCGTCGGGACGCAGCGGTATACCCGCCGCCTTGGTCGCAGCGGGCCCGCGGGCATCCCGTTCTTGTTCCACTTCGCTTGCCATATCGGTTTCTCGCCTATTGCGCGTCTCGAGCCTCGTCCGCACCTGGATCGGCTTCGTCGGCGTCGACAACGACAGCGTCCTCGACCTCGACGGTCACCGTATCGTCGTCGACCGAGTCGATGAGGTCACGCACATGCGCCATGAACTCGACGCGCTCGGTCTTGGTCAACAGGCGCACGCGAGCGAGAATCAGCTCGTCAAGCACGCGCTCCGCTGCCGTTGCACCCCGCTCGCTCAGACGCTCGGTGACATCGGAGAAGGTGCCGCCGGCCTGCTCGAAAATATCGGACATGGAGCGCGCGAAATCGGGAGTTTCTCGATCATGGCGAACCTGCTCACCGCGCGAGTTAAGGTCGCGCAGCACCTCTTCACCACGGGCGTTCAGATCCTCAAAGATCTCCTTGCCCTTCTCGGCCGTGACGGCGGCGGCGCCAAAACCGACATTGACCATTCCATTAATGAGCTCCTCGAACTTGGTAGCCATGAGAGCCTCCTTGCTCCTCTTTTGTGCGCATGGGCGCATCCAGATGAATCCCTTGTACCCAAAACACGCCAAAGGGGACAAACCCTTTGGCGTGCGAAAAGCTAACGCTCGTTGTCGGACATCGCGAAACCGTTCTTCATCGCACAGCTCGTGGTATAGAGCACGGTCGCGAGGAGCTTCTCAGTCTCGCCCTTGAGAGTCTCACAAAGGTCCTCATTCGCACGGGCAAGGGAGGCGGGGATATCGGCGTTTGCGAGGTCAGACACGGCTCGGTCTGTCTCGCGAAGCATCCTGTGACCAAGTGCGCCGACCTTCTCTTGGTACGACTCGACCTTGGCGGACGTCTCGTGGAAGCGTGCGTCGGCCAAGGCGGCGATAACGCGATTTGCCCAGTAGAAATTCTCCGTGGTCACACGCTCCGTGGTGTTGGAGAGATACGCGGGGAACTCATCCACATTTGCGTACAGCGCGACCAGGGCATTAAACACGTTCGAACCGAAGGCCATCCATTGGATGCAGCGCAGAGGCTCCGCCACGTACGGACGAATCTGCAAGACAGCAAGCTGGCTATTGCGATTGATGCCGATTGGACGATAGGCGTTGCGGCTCGCAGGAGTTCCCTTGGAACCGTAGCAGTCGTACGGCGTGCCCTGGAAGTGGGCGGAAAGAACGTACTTGACGTCCTCTATAGTGACTTTGCGCTCGGGCACGCGGCTCCACGGAATATCATCCGACTCCGGGCTGAACGGCGCATCCGAACCGTCCCAGCCGTCGCGAGGATTGAGGCAGCGTTGCATGTACCAGGCGCGCGGCGTGTTGTAGACATGGTCGGAATCTGAATGGGAGCCAAAAGCCTCGCGTGGATTGAAGATCTCGCCGGAGATCATGCCTTCGCGCACGTCGGCGATGAGGTCCATGAGGTCGGCGACGTACTCCTCATAGGCGTCCGCCTCGTCCTCATCCAAGTCTTCGAGATCCTCATCGAAATACTCCTCGTCGAGAATGTCCTCGGGCTCAAGGCGATTCGCGTTCGTGAGGTTCAGGTGGTTCTCGGACATCCACTGGCGAAGGTCGGGGCTGGCCATGTGCTCGACTTGCTCGCCCTCAGCATCGAGAAGATCGAAATAGTCGATACCGAGCTGGTTGGGCATGGTGACGTAGGCGTCATCGGGCACACGCTTGGCGATCCAGTGGTGACCACCAATGGTCTCGAGCCACCAGATCTCATCCTCGTCAGAAAACGCGATACCGTTCATCTCGTAGGTGCCATACTGCTCGAGCAGGGAACCCAGACGCTGCACGCCCTCACGGGCGGTGCGAACGTACGGCAGGACCACGGTGACGAAATCCTCTTCACCCAGGCCACCGGGAACGGCGGGCACGTAACCCTCCTCGCCCTCAGTGCCCTGAGCGGGGATATACTCGACAAGTGGATCAGCTCCGAGCACGCGCTCGTTGCTCGTAATCGTCTCGGTGGCGCTCATGCCCACGTTGGCGGTGTTGAAGCCCGCAGCTGCCCAAACGCCATGCCCCGGAAGCGCATCCGGAACGCTCGAGTAGCGCATCGGATTATCCGGGAGCTCGAAGCTGAGGTGGGAAAGCACGCTCGTATACGTCTTGGGCTGCTCCTCGGGATGCACCACCTTCATCTTCTTGGGCTCGAACTGTCCGTTCGGCGAGTCCTCGTTACGTGCGACGATGGTCGAACCGTCGTAGCTCGCGTTTTTGCCGACCAGAATAGTAGTACAAGCCATTAGTCCTCCAAACTATGTTGCAATTTTGCGGCGAGCACCACATTGCTCATGAGCATGGCGCGCGTCATAGGGCCCACGCCCCCCGGAACGGGGGTGATGGCACCTGCCACGAGCTCGGCGGAGTCGAAATCGACGTCACCGCAGAGCCTGCCGGCCTCATCGCGGTCCATACCCACGTCAATGACGGCGGCGCCGGGTTTGATCCACGGCCCCTTGATCATCTTGGGAATGCCGCACGCGGCGACCAAGATGTCGGCGCTCTGGCAAATCCGTGCGAGCTCGCGGGGGTCGGTGTGCGAGTGGGCCACGGAGATGGTGGCGTTCTTGGCGAGCAGCATGAGCGACATGGGCTTGCCAACGATAGACGAGCGGCCCACGATCACGGCGTTCTTGCCCGACGGGTCTATGCCATATGCCTCGAGCATCTCCATGATGCCCGCGGGCGTACAAGGACGCAAGCCGGTAAGACCGCGCACGAGCCTGCCGAGGTTCTCCGGATGAAAGCCATCGACGTCCTTTTTTGGATCGATTGCGGCGACGACCGCCTCCGCATCCAAGTGACTCGGCAGCGGCATCTGCACGAGGATGCCGGCGATATCCGGATCGGCATTGAGACGCACGACGAGATCCATGAGCTCCTCTTGCGTCGTTTGCTCGGGAAGCTTGAAGTCCCGCGACGGGATGCCGCACTGCTCGCAGTCGCGAAGCTTAGCACGTACGTACGTGGCGGAGCCCTGGTCGTCCCCCACGAGCACCACAGCCAGGCCACAGGCAATCCCCTGCTTGGTCAGGCCCTCAACCTCGGCTGCCGCGCGGTTGCGCACGTCGGCAGCAAGTTTCTTACCATCGATAATCGTCGCCAATGAAGTCGCTTTCTCTTAGATAGAATAATCAGACCGCGCGCATGCCAAGGGGCGCGCGCCAAAAGGGTACGTCCCCCAATGGCATGCGTGCCAAAGGGATACGTCCCCCTTTGGCACGCGCCACCTCATACATCCACTAGAACAGGCCGGAAATCACGCCGTTATCGTCAACATCGATATTCTCGGCTGCGGGGACCTTGGGCAGGCCGGGCATGGTGAGGACATTGCCCGTAAGCGCCACGACGAAATGCGCACCGGCGCTCACCTTGAGCTCGCGCACCGTAATGCGGAAGCCCTCGGGCGCACCGAGGAGCGTCGCCTGGTCGGTGAAGGAGTACTGGGTCTTGGCCACGCACACCGGCAGGTTGCCGAAGCCGTTGTCTCGCAGTTCCGCGAGCTGGCGCTTGGCAGCGGGCGTGAAGTCAACGCCGTCGGCATGGTAGACCTTGGTGGCGATCGCCTCGAGGGCGTCGGCGACATCGGCGCCATCCTCGTAGGCGAAGCGGAACTCGCTCGGCTCCTCGACCAGGCGCATGACCTCGTCGGCGAGCTCGAGCGCGCCCTCGCCGCCCTTGGCCCACACCTCGGACAGGCGCACGTTCACGCCGAGCTTCTCGCACTCCTCGGCGATGAGCGCGAGCTCCGCCTCGGTGTCGGACGGGAAGCGGTTGATGGCGACCACGCAGGGCAGGCCATAGACGTTTTGGATGTTCTCGACGTGACGCAGCAGGTTGGGCATACCGGCGCGCAGGGCGTCGAGGTTCTCGGTGTTGAGGTCGGCCTTGGCAACGCCGCCGTTGTACTTGAGGGCGCGCGCGGTGGCCACCACCACGACGGCACTCGGACGAATGCCCGTCATGCGGCATTTGATGTCGAGGAACTTCTCGGCACCGAGATCGGCGCCAAAGCCCGCCTCGGTGATGGCGATGTCGCCGAAGCGCATGGCCATGCGGGTGGCCATGACGGAGTTGCAACCGTGCGCGATGTTGGCAAACGGACCGCCGTGCACGAACGCCGGGGTATGCTCGAGCGTCTGCACCAAATTGGGCTTGAGGGCATCCTTGAGCAGAGCCGCCATGGCGCCCTGGGCCTTGAGCTGGCTGGCGTGCACGGGCTCGCCGGTATAGGTGTAGCCCACCACGATCTCGCCAAGGCGCTGCTTGAGGTCGGAGATAGAGGTGGACAGGCACAGGATCGCCATGACCTCGGACGCGACGGTGATATCGAAACCATCCTCACGCGGAACACCCTGGGCTTTACCGCCCAGCCCGTCGATAACATGGCGAAGCTGGCGATCGTTCATGTCGACAGCGCGTTTCCAGGTGATGCGCTTGACGTCGATGCCGAGGGCGTTGCCCTGCTGGATGTGGTTGTCGAGCATGGCGGCGAGCAGGTTGTTCGCCGCGCCAATGGCGTGGAAGTCGCCCGTGAAGTGCAGGTTGATGTCCTCCATGGGAACGACCTGCGCGTAACCGCCGCCGGCGGCACCGCCCTTCACGCCGAACACGGGGCCGAGCGAGGGCTCTCGCAGGGCCACGGCGCTCTTGACGCCGCGACGGCGCAGGGCATCGGCCAGGCCGATGGTCGTGGTGGTCTTGCCCTCGCCCGCGGGCGTGGGGTTGATGGCGGTGACGAGCACGAGCTTGGCCTCGTGGTCGGAAGGCTCGTTCAGCAGCGAATAGTCGACCTTTGCCTTGTCGAAGCCGTACGGGATGAGGTGCTTAGGATCCACCCCAGCGGCCTCGGCGACCTGCTGGATGGGCCACGGTTCAACGGAATGGGCAATCTCGATGTCGGTCAACATGGCAAGGTCCCTTCTGCACGAGGAATAACTTGTTCAGCATAGCACGGGCATGAAGCTCAGAAGCGTCACAAGGCAATCGTCTCCAGGCCCAGATGCTCAAAGGCAACGGGCGTTGCCATGCGTCCCTGCGGAGTGCGGACAATCAGGCCGCATTGCAGCAGATAAGGCTCATAGACGTCCTCAAGCGTGTTGGCGTCCTCTCCCGTGGCACTCGCCAAAGTGGACAAGCCCACGGCACGACCGCGAAACGTTTTGCAGAGCATCTCGAGAATGCGGATGTCCATCCAGTCGAGACCGAGCTCGTCAATCTCGAAAAACGCCATGGCCTCTTGCGCAATAGCGAGGTCGATGCTCCCGCCTCCCCGCACCTGAGCGTAATCGCGCACGCGCTTGAGCAGGCGATTCGCCAAGCGCGGCGTGCCGCGGGAGCGTGAGGCGATCTCCTTTGCGGACTCACGGTCGATATCCACGGACAAGATGGACGCGGAGCGACACACGATATCGGCAAGATCCTCGATGCCGTAGTAATCGAGCCTGAACGAAATGCCAAAACGGTCGCGAAGGGGACCCGTGAGCATGCCCGAACGCGTAGTGGCGCCCACGAGGGTGAAATGCGGGATGTCCAGACGAATGGACCGAGCTGCCGGACCTTTGCCAATCACGATATCGAGGGAGAAGTCTTCCATCGCCGGATACAAGATCTCCTCGACCTGACGGTTAAGGCGATGGATCTCGTCGATGAACAGCACGTCACCCGGCTGCAGGTTGGTGAGGATCGCCGCAAGATCGCCCGTACGGGCGATGGCGGGTCCGGAAGTCGTCTTGATCTGCGCGCCCATCTCATTCGCGACGACCGCCGCCAACGTGGTCTTTCCCAAGCCGGGGGGACCGGAGAATATCACGTGGTCAAGACTCTCGCCGCGTGTTTGAGCCGCCTTGATGAGAATCTTCAGACTCTGCTTGATGTGCTCCTGCCCGCAATAGTCATCGAGACGCTGCGGACGCAGGCTGCGCTCGGCATCGAGATCATCGGAGGTAAGCTCACCAGTCACGAAGCGCTCACCCTCCCCATGGGCATTCCGCGCCGCCGGCGCATCGGCCCATAGATCGGTCGATTCATCCACTTCCCACATCATGCATCCATTCCAAGGCGTTTGAGCGCCGCGGCCAGCAAATCCTCGACGCGCATATCCCTGCCATCATACCCGCCTAACGCCAAGGAGACTTCCGAAGGCGTAAAGCCCATCGATAGAAGTGCAGAGGTGGCGTCGTCCATAGGAGAGGTGGCCGCCGGGGCGGCGAGCCCGAGTGGAAGTGGGATGGATCCGGGCACCTCTGAGCCGGCGAGGCTACGGTCTTTGGAGAACACGCCCTTGAGCTCGAGAATCAGTCGTTGCGCGGTCTTTTTCCCCACGCCGGGCACCGTCGCCATGCCCTTGTCGTCCTCGGTCATGACCAGTGTGTACAACTGCGGGACGCTGAATTTGGAGAGCACGGCGAGCGCGAGCTTAGCGCCCACGCCGCTCACCGCGACGAGCTTGTCGAACATCGTCCGCTCGTCCTTGGAGGCAAAGCCGAAGAGCGTGCAGGAGTCTTCGCGCACGACCATGCGCGTGTACAGGCGAACGTCCCCGCCCACCCCGGGCAGAGCCGCGGCGGTCGTGCCGGAGATGCCGAGCTCGAATCCCACGCCGTTGACATCGATGACGACCATGCTCGGCGTGGCCTCGAGCACGCTGCCATGAAGTTGAGAAATCATGCGTACGGGTTTCCCTTCTGTTGAGCGAACACGCCGCCGGTCAGCACTTGAGTGCGTTGCAGATGCGCATGGCACACGGCGCACGCGAGTGCATCGGCGGCGTGATCGGGCTTGGGATCGTGATCGAGGTGCAAAAGCGTACGGACCATGTAGGTCACCTGGGCTTTATCTGCCGATCCGGTGCCAACCACCGCCTGTTTGATTTGCATAGGGGTGTACTCCCCCACCTCAACCCCGCAAAGCGAGCAGGCCACGAGGGCGGCACCGCGTGCATGGGCGGTCGGGATGGCGGAACGGACGTTGGCCCCGAAGTATATTCCCTCAACAGCCGCCTGCTGGGGGTGATAACGGTCGACAACGGCCGTCAGCTCATCGGCGATGCGACGAAGGCGGGCTGCCAAATCCGACCCGGAAGAGGTCTCGATGCAGCCATAGGCACGACACCGCACCTCACCTCGGCGCTCCTCGATGATGCCCCAGCCGGTATTCGCCAAGCCCGGATCGATCCCCAAGATGACCATGCGCCCCCTCCCGCTGTTCGAACGTTTGTTCTACTATAACATGAGCAGACACGGCAGTACGCTAAAAACTCGCGCAGCCTCAGTTCAAGGAGAAGAAGCTGAACCCGCTGGTGGGTGACGCGCCGGGCCCTTCGGAGCCCTCTCCAGATTCCGCCATGCGTCGGAACAGCTCGCGCAGATTGCCCTCCATTTCACGCAGCTCTTCGCGCATGCGCTCCTGGCTTTCCTCACTCATGAGCTCTGCCTGTTGCTCGGGCGTGAGCCCCAACATCTCGCCGAGCATTCCGAAAATCTCGCCACGCGCCTGCTCGCTGCGCTCCGAGCCCTTCCGCTCCATACGACGGTACTCCGCTTCGGCAAAATCTGAGGCGCGCAGGCGCTCCTCACCACGCGTACCCATGTCGGACCAGGCAAGCTGCACAGGCCAAAGTCGTTCGGTGAACCCACGTGCCGAGACGATGGGCGCAGGTGGCAGCATCCGGCGACCGGATTCATTGTGGCGCACAAGCATAAGCAGCAGAGCGGATGCCTCGGGAGAAATCGTTGACAGGGGTAGGGAATCGATGGCAGCGTTGCGATCGACGTGCGCCTCGAGCGTCGCATCGATTTGAGCCGAATCGATCGACTCCAGCAGATGCCGGGCACGCTGATCAAGTGCCTCGTCTATGTTGAGCTGGCCAATCGCGTCGCGCACAATCGTGGCTTGGACATGGGAGACCGCCTCGGATCCCATCAGCCGATTGGGAAGTGCAGATGAGACCCGCGCATGGAATTTGGCAACCCACTCGAGCGCGGAGAGATATACGTCGCCAAAAGGCGCGAGGCAACATGGTTGAAGCGTTGCGAGCGTGTTCGCGCGCAGGGCGTAATCGGTCTTGGTGAAGGGAGCGAGCACGAGGGCAGAGAGCTCACGGGCCGTATCCGCCAACAAAAGGGCGTCGATGCCGCGGCGCATGCCCGAGTCGTCAGGAGCCGGAACGTCACGATCGACAAGAAGCGTCGCGCTCGGGGCGGTCCGTTCGAGAAGGCGCATGTGGAGTCCCGTGGCGACCTCGCGCGCAAGGGCAGAGCGCTCGGCTTCGGCCACCTCCTGTGCAGAGGTCAGGGCGTCTTCATGGCCAACAAGCAAGCCGAGGACGTTGCGCGGCCCCAGCGCATCGACCGCCAAAACGGCGAGCAGGCTACTCGGAAGATCGCCGGCAAGAGGCACGATCACGCGTCCAAACCCATGGGCGGCGACGGCGTCGCGCACATGCAGGCGAAGGGCCTCCCATAACCAGATCTCCCGGCGGTACATGGGCAAATCGTGCAGTGCCGCCGCATCCACCATCACCCCGCGCCGCACCTCCTGGACAAGGAGGGCTTCCTCGAAACAGGGGGCCTGCGCGACCACACGGCCACCGTCATCCATGACGAAGGAACCGCCGGTGTACACGGCGTCATCATAGCCACCCAGGGGCTCCATGCAGGCGAACCAAACACCCGCCCGCTCGACCTCGGAACGAAAACCGCCCTGCGACACCGAGGCGACGGCCGTGGTAGATGGATCGGTCATGTCAAAGCCATTCACCGGGAAGAAGATGACCATATCGCACCCGTTTGGAATGGAATCGAGGTCGCGCGCGGCATCGAAGGTGGCGGCTATCCTCGTGCCGGCAACTTCGAAGATCGGGGGGCTCCATGGCGATACGGGCAGAATCTCCTGATGCCGTACCATCGTGAGGCGCAAGGGAACGACGCGGCCCTTCCTCAGCATGAAAATCTCGAACAGCTGACCCGACTCGAGTGCGAGAACGGCGGGCGCCAGGCACGCCATTCCCAAGTCGTCGGCGACGCGGGCGAGGCGTTGCAGGACGCATAGCAGATCGTGCTCGAAGTCAGCGCTCTCGACGAGTGTGCCAGGCGTGACGCCGCAAAAGAGCGGCGAAGGCAGGCAGAGCAGGTCCGCGCCCGCCTCATGGGCGATGGCGAGCTGTTGCTCAACGCGCGCGCAGATGCCATCCAAGTCGCCGAGACGAGCATGTATCTGCGCAAGTGCGAGTTTCATCTGCGAAATCCATCTTTCTTGTTCGTGAGTTCCCCGACTGCGTGTCGGGACATTGCGTGCAACCGAGTATACCCTCTTGGAAGTTCGCAGCCGTACGACAAAGGACCTGGCCCCCTCAGTGCCCCCATCCGACGGACGGCGATGCACCATGAGGGCCAGGCCCCTGCATCAAACTGACGACTAAGAGAGCGAGTCCTTAGAACTCAGCCTTCCACAGGCCGTGAAGGTTGCAATAGGCGTAAGCGATACCGGTCTTGGCCCCGCCGGCGAAGAAGGTGGTGGGAGCCTGGCCGGGCTTGAGGTAGTGAACCTCCAAGCGACCGGCGGCCTCGAGCGCAATCCACTCGATGTAGTGCTCGGCCTCCATGGGATGCTCGACCTCGCCCACGGTCACGTTAAGGACATGGCCCTCACGCTGCACATCGATTACAGGGACGTGCTTCTCAGTGGCGGCGTCCACCGAGTTCGCGACGACCTCGGTATACCCCGCGGGCGCGACCATGTCGGCATCGATGGCGGCGAGGAACTTGCCCGTCTCATCATTCTTGAAAAACGTTGCCATATCAGTAGATCCTTTCAGACTTCGTTGCAGATGCAATCTAAGGATAGTATGCCCAAATATGCTCCACCGTAACGCGTCGTCCTGTCGGCTTCGGCGCATATCATCCGCTGCTCGAACAGTCCTGCTCACGACGAAGCGCCACAGGCGCTTCTGTTCGTGCGGAACTCGCGACGGACGATATGCGCCGAAGCCGACAGGACGACCTGAACGCAAAATGCATCATTGCACCTGACCACTGGGAACACATAAGCCAAGATGTCAATTGCCGCATGAACGCGCAACCGCGAGCACCCAGATCGGGCCATATCGTCCCGCGCGCAGTTCCGCACGAGCCGAAGGCCCCAGTGGGGCCTTCGCGCGAGCTCAGGACTGTTCGAGCACGGGATGATATGGCCCGATCTGGGCGCTCGCGGACTCCGGCGGCGGCTGGGACTAGATCACCGTTACGCGGCCCTTGTTGCCCACGATGCCCTTGACCTCGGCAATAAGCGGAATCGAGCGCGCATTGACTCGCGTGGGAATCTCGGCCCGCATGGTCTGCCCGTCGCCCTGCTCGATGAAAAGCTCGACGCGATCTCCACCGGGATTGGTGTTCAGCACTGTCGCCAAACGCGCCATGTTGGACTGCGAGAACCGGGCACTCGGAATCATGATCTCGAACACCTTGGGACGATTGCTCTCGTCGTTCAGCACGAGCGGCTCGATCTCCTGCGCGATGATTTGATCGCCGCGGTCGGAGCGTTCGAGCTTACCCTTCACACGAATGAAGGCGTCGGAGAGCTGCGCTCCCGTCTCAGGGTCCACCTCGCCGTAGAGATACCCTTCGCATTGCTTGTACGTCTTGGGGAAGATGACGACCGTCGCCTCACCCTCCATGTCCTCGAGCTGAACAATCGCCATGGGGTCGCCGTTCTTGGTCACACGCTTGCCCACGCTCGACACCATGCCCGCCCACCAGTACGGTTTACCCTCGGGAATCTCCTGGTTCACGGCGTTGCCCGTGGGGCCCATGGTCTCAAAACCCGTGTCGATCTGCGAAAGGGTGAACTCGCGCGCCTTCGCCAACGCGTACTCGTACGGGCGCAACGGATGGTCGGAGACGTAAATGCCCAAGACTTCCCTCTCGAAAGAGAGCTTCATGTGGCGGTCCCACTCCTGCCCGTCGGGCTCGGGGACGATGACCTCAAAGCCCGACCCCTCGACGTCACCGAAGACATCGAACAGCGACGTCTGACCCGCCGCGCGGTCCTTTTGGCGCTTCACCGCGGCGTCGATGATGTTCTCGGGGTTCTCGCGATCGACGAAGTGCATGAGCTGACGACGCGGATACCCCGTCGAATCGAAGGCACCACCCTTGATGAGGGCCTCGATCACGCGGCGATTCGCCTGACTCGAATCCACGCGTTCCACGAAGTCGTGCAAGTTTTTGAAGGGCCCACCCTTCTCGCGCTCGGCGATGATCGCCTCGGTCACACCCTCGCCCACGCCGCGGATGCCCGCGAGGCCAAAGCGCACTCCCTCGGCGGTCGCCGTGAACTCGGTGCCGGATTCGTTGATGTCCGGAGGCAGGACCGCGATGCCGTCGTGGCGACACGCCGAGACGTAATGCACAATCTTGTCGGTCTTGCCGGTGTAGGAGGTGAGCACCGCCGCCATGTACTCGTTGGGGTAATGGGCCTTGAGCCAGGCGGTTTGCATGACGAGGATGGCATAGCCCGCGGAGTGGGACTTGTTGAACGCGTAGGACGCGAACTCAAGGACGTCGTCCCAGATCTTTTGGGCTGTCTCTCGTTTGTAATCGTTGCGCACCGCGCCGTTCATCCAGTGGTCGTAGATGGTCTCCTCCTCGCCATCGGACCACTTGAACACCTGGTCGGTGAGCATCTTGATCTTCTTTTTGGCCACGGGTTTACGGATACGGGAGTCACTCTCGCCCTTGGAGAAGCCGCACATCTCGACCGAGATGAGCATGACCTGCTCCTGGTAGACCATCGTGCCGTAGGTCTCGCCCAAGATGCCGTCAAGGCGAGGGTCGTAGGAGACCGCCGCCTCCTTGCCGTTCATGCGGTTGATGTAGCTCGCGACCATGCCCGCGCCCAGAGGGCCCGGGCGGTACAGGGCGATTAGAGCGACCACGTGCTTGTACTCGGTCGGCTTCATGTTCTTGATGGTCGCGGTCATGCCCGCGGACTCGACCTGGAACACGCCGGCGGTGCGGCCCGCGCACATGAGCTCGAAGATCTTGGGGTCGTCGAAGGGAATGGCGTCCACGTCGATGTCGATGCCGAAGTTCTTCTTGATGTTGGCCTTGGCCTTGGAGATGACCGTGAGGGTGCGCAGGCCCAGGAAGTCCATCTTGAGCAGGCCCATATCCGCAACCGTATGGCCCTCGTACTGGGTGATCTCCACACCGCCCTTGGTATCGAGCTTGGTGGGCACGTGCTCGTTCACCGCGTCGCGGCAGATGAGCACCGCGCATGCATGAACGCCCTCGCCGCGCGTGAGGCCCTCGATGGACAGCGCCGTGTCGATGATGCGGCGGGCGTCCTCGTCCTTCTGATACGCCTCGACGAAATCCGGGCTGTACAGGTCCTCTTTGCCAGGTTGCTTCTCAAGCACCTGCTTGAGCTTGACGCCGGGATCGCTCGACACCATCTTGGACAGGCGTTGGCCCATATAGACCGGGTAGTCGAGCACGCGCGCAGCGTCGTTGATGGCCTGCTTTGCCTTGATGGTCGAGTACGTGATGACGTGGGTGACCTTCTCGGGACCGTAGAGCTGGCGAACGTGCTCGATTACCTCGAGCCTTCGCTCATCGTCGAAGTCCATATCGATATCGGGCATCTCAGTTCGTTCGGGAGAGAGGAACCTCTCGAACATGAGGCCGTTCGATAGCGGGTCGAAGGTGGTGATGTCCATGGCGTAGGCGACGAGCGCGCCGGCTGCCGAGCCACGGCCCGGACCCACGCCGATGCCGTTTTGCTTTGCCCAGCGCACGTATTCTGCCACGATGAGGAAGTAGGCGGCGAAACCTTTCTCGCAGATGACTTTGTATTCAAATTCGAAGCGCTCGCGGATGTCAACGCCGCCGATCTCCTTGCCGTCCCAATCGTCGCCGTAGCGCTTGGCCAGACCCTCCTCGCACTCGCGACGGAACTGGCTCTCATGGGTCTCGCCGGGATCGAGCAGCGGGTAGTTCGGCAAGATGATGCTGTCCCAGTCGAGCTCGACGTTGCACTTCTCCGCGATCTCGAGGGTGTTGTCGCACGCCTCGGGGCAATAGGGGAACAGCGCGCGCATCTCCTCCTCGGTCTTCATGTAGAACTCGGAGCCCTCCATGCGGATGCGGTTGGGGTCGTCGATCTTGGAGTTCGTGCCGATGCACATGACCACGTCCTGGACCGGCGCGTCGTCACGCGTGAGGTAATGGAAGTCGTTGGTGGCGATGACCTTGACGCCCACCTGGCGGGCGATCTCGATAAGGGTCTTGGAGAGCTCCTCGTCGGTGATGCCGGAGTCGGTGGTAATGCCGTGCTCCTGGATCTCGATGTAGAAATTGCCCGGCTCGAAGGTGTCGCGGAAGGTCTCCGCCCACTCGATCGCCTTGTCCATCTCGCCGCGGTCGATGCACTTGGGGATGATGCCCGCGATGCACGCCGAGCTCGCGATGAGGCCCTCGCGGTGGCGGCGCAGATTGTCCAACGTCACACGCGGCTTATAGTAAAAACCCTGCACGGCGGCCTCGGAGACCGTCTGCATGAGGTTGACGTAGCCCGTTTCGTTCTGTGCGAAGAGCACCATGTGGTAGAGCTCGGGCTTGCGGTCGCGCGCGAGCGTCTCGTCGGGGGTGAAATAGACCTCGCAGCCAAAGATGGGCTTGATGACCAGCGGTGGCTTGAGCTCATCGATGTTGCCCTGGGCATCCCACATCGCGAGGTCCTTCATATGCTGCTCGTACCCGCGCGGATCTTTCTCGGAGTCGGGGCACTCGAGCTCGTCGCGGCAGCCCTTCTCGAGGAACGACTTGTCCTTGCTCCATACCTTGTACTCAGGCGTGCCGTGGTTAATGGCGTCGCAGGCGAGGCCGAGCTCGGGGACGCCGTACATGTAGCCGTGATCGGTGATTGCCACGGCGGGCATGCCAAGATCGACCGCGCGCTTGACCATGTCGCCGATGCGCGTCGCGCCGTCGAGCATGGAGTAGACGGTATGGTTGTGCAGGTGGACGAATGCCATGTGCTATGGCTCCTAACTGATGTGCTGAGAATATCCTCGAGGCCCTTCGACCCCATTTCGAACGCTATTGATTCTAACCGAGCGAGCGGACAGAACGCATGTGCGCCCCCGGCTCGTGGAAGGCACACAGTGTGTTCGATTACGCGACCGGGGGCGCGAGGGCAAACGGTAGCACAAGTAGCAAAAACTTCGCGATTTGGGCGTGCGGCAGAAATCTTGGAGACCGGGGCCTCCGTCCTTAGGCCGCCAGCCCCAGCGACCTCCGGTACTCCATCGGGCTCATCCAGCCCAGCGCCTCCTTCGGGCGCTCCTCGTTATAGTAGCGGAGCCACGCGTCGAGGCTGGCCATGAACTCCTCGGCGGTGACCCCGCCCCAGTCCCTGCAGTGGAAGAACTCGCTCTTGAGCCTGCCGAAGAACCCCTCGCACGCCGAGTTGTCCGGCGAGCACCCCTTCGCCGACATCGAGCGCGTGAGCCCGTGCTCCTCGCATATCGCGATCCAGCCGGGCCAGCGGTAGTGCCCGCCGCGGTCGGAGTGGACCCAGGGCGCCTCGCCCGGCGACAGCGTCGCGCAGGCGCGCGCGAGGCTCGAGTTCGCCAGCTCCGCGTCGGGCGAGGTGGAGATCGACCACGACGCCAGGCCGCCGTCGAAGCAGTCCAGCACGGGCGAGAGGTAGACCTTGGGCTGCCCCGGGGCCGGCAGGCGGAACTCGGTGACGTCGGTGAGCCACAGGAAGTTCGGCAGGCCGGCGCGGAAGTCGCGCGCGACCAGGTTGGGCGGCGCGTCGGACACCTCCCCGGCGTAGCTGCTCCACCTCCTCGGACGCCGGAGCCGCGGGACCTCGAGCCCCTCCTCGCGCATGAGGCGGCGCACGGTCCGCTCGCCGCACGCGATGCCGCGGGCCGCGAGCCTCATGCGCAGGTAGCGGTAGCCGCGCGAGCCGCCGACGGCCTCGAACTCCTCGGCGAGCGCCGCCCGCGCCTCGGCCCACCTGTCCGGGGCCGCCGCGGCCCTCCGCGCGTAGTAGTAGCTCGACGGCGGGATCGCGAGCCTAGATGTCAAAGAGCTCAAGGAATAC
>NZ_CAUFLV010000025.1:0-18235 GCF_959026545.1 uncultured Collinsella sp. | reverse complement strand
TGACGTTCTGATTCGTAGTCAGACCCTCTATCCAGCTGAGGTAACGCCGCAACGCACGGAATATATTGCCACGCGCCCATGGCGGAGTCAAGCACTAAACCTAAAATCTTTTCGACGGAGGCAACCCCAGCGGCGACTTCGGTTGCAACGATAGGACGGCGGTGTTGGGCCACGGCCTCAAGCCATCACGACCCCACCCTCTCATCCTTTTCACAGCGATGCCACATTAAAAAACCCGAGCCGCTTAGACGACCCGGGTTCTCATTTCGACTGGTGCGGCGTACAGGATTCGAACCTGTGACGTTCTGATTCGTAGTCAGACCCTCTATCCAGCTGAGGTAACGCCGCAACGCGAAGTATATAGTGCCACCAATCATGCACCCCGTCAAGGAATTTGGCGTAATAATTTCAAATTCCTGAAACGACAACCTGCCACACCGTATCCTAGCGCACTATCTCGGCCTCGAAGACGTCGTAGAGGATCGCAAGCCGCTTGAACAGCGCACGCAAACGCTGAAAGCTATCGAACCCCGTGTACTCCAAACGAAGAACGGCTGGCAGCTGCCGGAGCTCATCCAGGTGATAGTACTCGAGCAGCCTCTCGGCCTCCATTGGCTCCACCACCACTTCAATGCGATGAGGGCTTTCTTCGAAGCACCACGATGTCAACGGCCCGTCACTCTCCTGCATCACCTCCAACGCGCCCTCGGATGTCACTGCGCACTCAATGCGCAAGGCCTCCTCCCCTTCTTGGCTTTCATACAAGATCGCCCCGCAATCGAACAGATCCATCGGCACACTCCCCTTCCTACGCTTCGCCACTTTCATAGGTACAGTATACCCAAAATCAGAACGTTTGTTCGTAGAACTATTGTTCGATTTTATTTGCTGGAAAGAAGCTTACGGACACCTGTAGCGGATGATCTGCCATGCTGCGGCAACGCACAGAGTGAGCTGAGGTTCCCAAACACAAAATCGCTCCACACGCCGAAGGCAGTGCGGAGCGATTCTAGATTGTCAGAAACTCTCACATCAAAGAGCTACTCAGCCCAACCATCAATGTAATCGCTGTTGAGCTCGATATACTTTTCTGTAAGGTCAACTGCAATGGAATAAGAGTTCACCAGTGGATGCATAGTGAGGCACTCGATGATATCGGATTTCGAACGGTTAACTATGCCCCGGGCAGCGAGACGCTCATAGTATTTTACGCGACGGATGAGTTCAAGGTTCCCAGCAGGAATCTCATCAATGGCGAAGTGGTGCGGAACGCAGCCCTCAGCATTCACATCACAGGTAATCTCAACCACATCGTCATCCCCGAGAGTAGGGATGGCCCCGTTATTGGGCGCGCACAAAATCATTCTGCCCTGCTTCCCGGAGCGCTCAAGCTCGATATAGCGCAGCGCGACGCCTGCATATCCACCGGCGTCAGGACTGAACACGTCGAAGCTCCAAGGCTCCTCGCGCTTGATGCCCGTCTCGTTGGCCATATACGCGTTCTCGCGCTTGCCATACCACTTCTCATAAACCTCAAGCGCACGATCAAAATCGGCATCGATGTCAATCTCGGAGAGCTCCTCCGTCATAGCCCTGTTGATCTCCTCAATGGTTTCTCCTCGCGTGATACCTGCACGCTGGATATTCTCAACAGCGCGCTCACGATAGTAGAAGTAGTACAGGTACTCGTTGAGAATGGCTTTACGGCTGCGGACCAGGTCCTTATCGAAGAAATGCATGTCGGTCGCGCGGTATACCTCGTCCATCTCCATCAGCTCGGGCAGCACCTCTCGATCGCCATCCGTGATGCTCGAAAAATACGAGAGATGGTTCAAGCCATAGCACTCACCGTACACGGAGTCCGGATCGGCACCAAGAACCTTTGCGAACTGACGGAGCATGCCGCTGGGTGCATCGCAGATTCCATAGGTGAACGTATAGCCCATATCATGCAGAGCTTGGGAGACCACACCCGCCGGGTTCGTGAAGTTGAACACCTTTACACCAGGTTTTGCGTACTCCTTAATAAGCTCGCAGTAGTGAGCAAGCGCCGGGATTGAGCGCATCGCGAAAGAAACGCCGGCGGCACCCGTCGTCTCTTGCCCCAGCACATTGTGAGCAAGCGCGAGACGCTCATCGCGAACGCGCATGTGGTCGCCGCCCACACGGATGGTGGTGATGACATAGTCGGCGTCACGCACCGCCTCGACCGCATCTTCGGTCATGATGAACTCAAGGTTAGGGTCAAGCATGTTCGAAACATGACGCGCGAGGGTCCCGTAAATCCGCAGCTTCTCGCTGTCGTTGTCCATAAACACGAGCGTTTTGATTCCGAGCTTGCCCGCCTGCTGCGCCAGGCTCTTAGCCAGGAACATGGAGCGAACGCCGCCGCCGCCGATAACCGCCAGCTTCATATGATCACTTCCCATCTGAAGGGGCGCCGAGACGCGCCCCCTCGTCGCTGTTTGCTATTCGATACCGGACGGCATCTCGGTCTTACCGCTTACAAGGTCTTTAAACGCTTCGGTCACCTGTGGAACGGAAAGCCCCACGATAACTTGGAAGGCATCACCGTTGCGAACGACGCCCTTTGCTCCCCATTCCAGAAACGCCTTGTCGTCCTTCACCAGCGTCTCATCTGAAACCGATACGCGCAGACGAGTCATGCAATTCGTGACGGACACGATGTTCGCCGCGCCGCCGAGGGCGACAAGATAGCCGGCAGCCTCATCGACGAAAACGGCGTTCGATTCCTTGCCGGCAGCCATCTTCTCGCGATAGTCACTCTTCGTATGGAATTCGATGTCCTCTCCACGACCGGGGGTCTGGAAGTCGAACTTGAGAATCAGGTAACGGAAGACGATAAAGTACACGGCGATCGAAACCAAGCCAATGGCGAACATCACGACGTAGGTCATCAGGTGATTCTGGCCCAAGGGAATGACGTTCTTGGCGAACACGTCGATCAGGCCTCCGCCGAAATCACCAGACAAACCGAAGGCGTACTGAACGGTTGCGAACGTAGCCGCAAGGAAGGCGTGCACGAAGAAAAGCACTGGTGCAACAAACAGGAACGTGTAGTCGAAGGGCTCGGTAATGCCGCAGAGCGCCGCCGTGATAACACCGGGGATGCACAGTGCGAGCATTTTCTTGCGGTTCTCCTTGCGGGAGGTGAAGTAGAAGGCCAGCGCGATGCCAGGAATTCCGAAGAAGTTCGAAAGGCCCTGGAGCTGGAATCCACCAGCGGGGAACAGGGTCGTCAGGCTTTCGCTCGAAGAGGCGAATTGCTGAAGGTGCTCCATCCAGTAATACGTGATGCCACCCTCGACAACCGCCGGACCATACTGGAACGGCGAGTAGATGAAGTGGTGCAGGCCGGTCGGAAGCAACGCCTTCTCAAGGAAGGTGTAGACCCAAACGCCGAGAAGACCCGCATTGGACATGAAATACTGCAGCTGATTGATGCCAGCCTGGACTGTGGGCCAAACGAGGCAGAACGCAAAAGCGAGGGCGAGCATAACCGGGAAACCAACGGCAGCCACCAATGCGGAGCCCTGGAAGATGCCAAGCCACTCGGGAAGGCGCTTGTTGAAAAAGCGGTTGTGGAGAGCAACGATTACGCCGGAAACCAGGATCGCGCCCAGGAAGCCTGTGTCGAGGGTGGTCACGCCACCAATCGCCTTGATGCCGGTCTCCGCAGTCGCAAGATCCACGTGGAACATGGGGCCGAAGAAAGCCAGAAGGTTGTTGATGAAAACGTTGAAGGTCATGTACAGCACGAAGGCTTCAAGCGCCGCCCGTCCCTTTGCCTCATTGGACAGGCCGTATGCGAGGCCGATGGCGAATAGGATCTCCATGTTGTTGAAGACCGTCCATCCGCCGTTGGCAACCGTATTCCAGAACCCATTCCACGCGGTGCCCTCATTCGCGATTTCACCAACCAGCATCGGATTGGTGAGGACGGATGTAACGGCGACGACAATGCCCGAGAACATGAAGAAGAGGACGGGCGTCAGCATCGCCCCGCCAAATCTCTGGAACTCGGCCATGCCGATGCGATGTTTCTTACCCTCAGCAGTAGCCATGTCGATTCAACTCCTTACTCTACCGTTGTACGTGGTATCTTTTGTCGCACGTACCCCCAACCAACCGCCATTGCGGCTAACTGCGATTCTACAAAGCGAGAATTCACGCTACCGCGTGATAAGAACACCGAAATACGTAAATAATTACCCTCGTATTCAATACGGCTTCTACAACCCCAGATGCCCATTACAAGGAAAGGACGCGTCATGGAAACCGTTCGCAACGACCGCGTATTTAAACTCTTTCCCACGGCAAAACTCACAACCACCGAACACGATGTCGTGCTTCATGTGCTTGAGCACCTAGACAAAAATCAAGAGGTGTCAATCAGGGAGATTGCAAGCTCCTGTTTCACAAGCATGACTACCGTGACCCGCGCCTCGAAGAAACTTGGATACAGTGGATTTCGCGAGATGGTTTATGCCCTCAGAACGCGTACCGCCGATCAGGACCAGTCGATCATATCTTCGAATGAGCTCCACGCGTCGCTCACCTACGATGCAGAGCACCTTGCTCGCTTTTACGACCTGCTCGACCGCAAAGAGCTGATAGGGCTTAAAGGGGAGGGGTATTCGCACCTCATCAGTGAATACATGCAACATAAACTACTGGGACGGGGTTATCCTGCCGTCGAGCAGGACTATCTATACTCAGACCAATTCGCAACAATGATGCGCAATCATCTCTCACTCATGATCATCGTCTCAAAATCGGGACGAACCCCAGCCGTCGTTCATGCCGCTCAAGAATGCGTCGCCCGCGGAATACCCGTTGCTGCATTTGTAGGAAATACGAACAATCCAATCGTTGATTTAGCGGACATGATGTTCCTCGTCGAAGATGATCAGCCGTTAGACAATTCCAACAGCAGGCCGGGAAGCTTTACTGGCTGCTGCATCCTCGCCTTCGAACGGATTCTCTACAAATATGAGGAGGAACTGGGAGGTTTAAGCTGGAACCACTCACAGTCCGCAGGTGACTAGAGACAGTAGCTCATTAGCTGCTGCCTTGCCATGTGCCCCATAGACTATGCAAATATCCACGCTATTATGCGAGCGCAATGTAGCCAATGCAAAACGGGATGATTGCATTTATGCAATCATCCCGTTTTGTCCACAATAGAGGCGAGCATCCCCCGATCAAGGGCTACACCCCGTTCGGAAGTAAGACGCTTAGAGGAGCTTTACTCAGCTTCTTCCGCTGGATCATCGAAACCGAGAATCATACACACCACGAAGCCCGCAGCATAGGAAATTGCAAGACCGATAAGATACTTTATGGGACTCGTAGTAATCAGGGACAGCTGAATGCCTGAAAGCTCGGGGATGAGGGCGGCGACATGCATCATAGCCATGGCACTTCCTCCGACGGCTCCACCTATGCACGAGGCGATGAACGGCTTGCCAAGGGGAATGGTCACGCCCCACATCAGCGGCTCGCCGATACCGAGAACGCCGACCGGCAGCGCATTGCGGCAAATCTTCTTAAGGCTTTTGTTCTTGGTCTTGAGATACACGTACAGCGCGGCTCCAACCTGACCAGCACCCGCCATGCACGTGACTGGCAGAAGGTACGTCACCCCAAAGTCCGCGATAAGCTGAGCGTTAACCGCGATCAAACCATGGTGCATGCCGGTCATAACGAGCGGCAGATACACAAGGGTTGCCAAACCGGCAAGGGCCGGAGCGTTATAGATGATATAGCTGACAAAATCGCCCACGGCTGTCGAAACGAACCCAGCGATGGGCTGGAATATCAAGAGGCTGGCGAACGTCATCACAAACACAGTGACCAAGGGCGTGAGGAACAAGTCGAGGAAGTCTGGGACGACCTTGCGCAGCTGCTTCTCGAACTGCGCGCCGAGGGCGGCGGCGACCAGCACGGCGATGATTCCACCCCGTCCCGCGGCGAACTCAATACCGAACAGAGAAATGCCGGTGATCGCCTCGGCATTCAGGATTGAAGCCAGCACGGCACCAATAATCGCGGTGCCGCCAAACTGCTTTGCCGCATTGTAGCCGACGATGATGGGAAGAATGGCGAACACCGAGGATGCGACGGCGTTCAGGATATGACCAAATGCAGACGCCTGAAGCTCGGGGGCAAACACGCCGCAGAACTCATAGATCGCGAGCAGCAGACCACAGGAGACGAACGCCGGAATAATCGGAACGAACACCTGGGCGATATTCTTCAGCAGCAGCTTGACAGGGGTCTCATTCTTGGCGTCATTCGCCCGCTTGCGCTCTGCAGCCTCGGCGGAAAGCCCCTGTTTGAATCCGGTCAGGTCCTCAATCGCCTTCACGATCTTGACGCACTTGCCCGTGCCCACCACGAGCTGGATGTTATCGTTCTCGCATACGACACCCATGATGCCGTCGAGCATCTTCAAACGCTCAACATCAACTGCCTCGGGATTGCGGACGTCAATACGCACGCGCGTCATGCAGTTCTCGAGGAACGTAAGGTTATTTTTTCCACCAACGCTGTCTACAATTTCTCGAGCCAACTGTTCGTTACTCATGATCGGACCCACCTTTCTTTGCCATGATCTTCCAGCTATCCGCCACGACACCACCGGCCCGGTCGTAAATCTTCCGAGCATAGTTGTCGTCATCCACGAAGAACGTCATATAGTGAGCCCCCTTCCTCTTCAGTTCTTCGCAAAGAGTAAAAAACAAAACGTTGCCGAGCTTTTTTCCGCCATGTGCAGGATCAACTGCGAGGCCCTGGAAAAAGCCACGTCCTGTCCCCTCAACCGACAACGCGCCTGCGATTCCGCATACCGTGCGGTCGTCGTGAAGCGCCACGAGGATGTCAGAGCCCTCCAGCAACGCCGTTCGAAATTTCTTCCGATACGACTCATCGCCCAACCGGTCGAACATCTCGTCTTGACCCCCATGTCGAGCGGGATCGAAATACCCGATGGTATAACCCATTTCCCGAAGGCGACCGCGCTCCTCGAGCATGTCCTGGGAGAGCTCATAGGATGCCAGGTCGATGTAGTAGGAGATCTCCGTTGCCTCGATGGCAAAGCCGCGTTTGACCAGAAACGATTCACCCTCAGTGTCCGCCAGAACACCAGGCGCTTTGTTGTGCTGGGCATCATAGCCCGAAAGCTTCCATGCGAACTTAATGGGGCACTTATGGGAAACGCGAAGCCCCCAATTTCCCTGTTCGAGAGCATAGGCTTCTGCTTGCGCCAGCATCTCTGAGCCAATCCCCCGGCGACGATAATGGGGATCGACGGCCAACAAGTACAAATACGAAGGCATCTCCTCGCGAATTTCCGTGGGAAGCAGATCGCTACAACTCAACACGCCGCAAACCCCGACAACCTCACCCTTCTCGAGTGCGATCTTGAAACCCTTCGGATCGAACTCCGGGTTCGAGAGGATCTGCTCTTCAAAACGGTCGTAACTCTCATACGGGACGTATCTGATCTCAGGCATGCGCTCGTTCAGAAACCTCCATACCGCCCTCATCGTGCCGGCGTCAGCAGCGTGGGCGCTCACATAGACGACCTCATCCACCACGGCGCCCCGGACATGCCCGTGGGAATCCTCGAGTGCCGACTCCGCCTCCCGGGCATCCAAGCCCGCGAGCACCATCACGACGGCCGTCTTCACTCGGCCTCCCGCATCTGCAAGTACCGCAACCGCCTCTTCGCGCGTGCAACCGGTCGCCTCCATGACAATGTTTTGCGCGCGCGCCCGCAGCTTCTCGTTCGTCTGCTGGACGTCTACCATCAGGTTCTCATACGCCTTGCCGATCCCCACCATAGTCGCCGTCGAGATCATGTTCAGAATCAGCTTCTGCACCGTGCCCGCCTTGAGTCGGGTGGAGCCCGTAAGTACTTCTGGACCCGGCACAGGCTCGATTGCGAGGTCGGCCTCGCGCCCGATTTGGGAGTCCCGGTTGCAGGCGATTGCAACGGTCTTGCATCCGAGCTCGCGCGCATACCGAAGCCCCCCGATGACGTAGGGGGTGCGACCGCTCGCAGCCAAACCGATTACGACGTCTCGAGGCTTTAGATCGATCTCCTTCAGATCGTCGACGCACAGCGCCATGTCGTCCTCAGCGCCCTCTACCGCTTTGACGAACGCATCCTCGCCGCCGGCGATAAGGCCGACCACCACGTCGGGCGACACTCCGAACGTCGGCGGGCACTCGACAGCGTCCAGCACGCCCAGCCTACCGCTCGTACCCGCGCCCACGTAAATCAACCTACCACCTGAGGAGATGGCCTCTATTGCCCAGTCTGCCGCCTGAGCGACACGCGGCAGCATCCCGGTGACAGAGGCGACGGCCCGTGCGTCTTCGCGATTCATCACTTCGACAATCTCGAGCGATGACATAGTGTCCAAATCCATCGTTTCCGGATTGCGGCCCTCGGTCGACAATCCCCCCAAATCAATCACCCGCATCTCCTCTCGAATATTTCTCGCTGTAATTCCGAAGCATGATCTGGCTGCACCGCTCGTAGTCTTGGATCACGTACATCGCATACAGGGCATCCACGACCAGAAGCTGGGACATCCGCGATCCCATGGCCCCACTGCGGACCAACGGCTCGCTCGACGCCACGCCGAGGACCAAATCGGACTCGTCCGCCAAATCGCTGCCGATGGCCCTTGTTACGGCGATGACCGTCGCACCATGCCTTCTCGCGTGACGCGCCACGATAAGCATCTCCTCCGTGAGTCCGGAGTAACTGAACACCACCGCCACGTCATCGGAATGTAAATTGCGAGCGCTCAGCAGCTGTCCATGCCAGTCGTCCTGGATCCGACAGACTTTATCGACGCGCTCGAGCTTCGATTGCAGGTCATGGGCGACCAGCAACGACGCCCCGACACCGTACAAATTGACCGTCCGGCAATCGGCGATAACGCGCGCGCATTCCATCAGAATGGAAGGATCGACTAGGCGTGCCGTTGCCTCCATGGATCTCACATCGCTTTGCAGCACTTTAACCAAGACGCTGTCCGCATCGTCATCGGGAACGATATCCTCGAGTGCCACGTCATTGATGCCATCCATGGAGGCCAACTCATACACGAGCTCCCGTTGAAACTCACGGTAGCCCTCGCATCCCAATTTCCTGCACAGCCGGACAACCGAAGAGGGCGACGTGCGGCTGGCAGCAGCAAGATCGCGAACGCTCAGGCCGGCCATCTTCCCCGGATCACGCTCGATGGTTTCCGCCACGTCGCGAATTGCGGGGCTAGTACTATGCCGGAGCTCCCGTAACCCCAGTAACAACCCCTTGATCGGCATCGAAACCTCCTTTCAAGTTGTATTAAACAGAGCAAACACAAACGTGTCAGCATACATCGATGAAATTGGTACTATGTTTCAGCAATGACCGAAAAGGCCGGGGAACCCAGCCGTTCATAGGCGTCAAGCAACCGTCGGCGCATCCATGATTTGAATTTGTTTCAGGTGCTCCAGGCTGTCCTCATAGGTGAGATTGCCGTATATCCACCATCTCGGTCAGCAGTCGGGCGACACCCGATTCGTCGTTCGCCCAGACCGTCCGGGCGTCCGCCGCCGCCAAGGCATCCCGAGATGCGTTCTTCATGGCGACTCCCACCCATGCGCGAGACAGCATATCGATATCGTTCGAGCTGTCCCCCACCGCCATAATGTGATCACGCGAGATGCCGAGATGGTCACATAGCCATGTCAGGCCTCGCCATTTGCTGGTCCCCTCGGGGTTGATTTCGATATTGTGTTTCAGGGAATTACCTAGTTCATACGATCTTTCCTCGGAGAGTGTAGACATGATCTCAAGTCGCATCCGCTCGTCTCTCGCAAATATGTTAATGCGCCCGACGGGCGCCGATGCGAGGCTCGCGGCGTGCACGAGATCGTCGACCTGTCTTCGTGATCGACGCACGTAGGCGATAGAGAGGCCGGGAACGTCGAAAGACTCAAGCTCCGCCAGCATGCTGCGTTCGGAGTACATGACTCCCTCGCATGAAAAGTCTACCAGCACATCCCCACGATAGCGATGGATGATCATACCAACAATCTCAGCCGCCTCATTAGGTTCGAATCCGTCATCCTTCAACGCAAAGCAACAGTCTCTCGACTCGTCCATGCGCAGGACCGTAGCACCGGCGCAGCACACGGCATATTCGATGTCTTGAATCGCCGTCAACGTCTCCGGCAGAACCGAGAGCACTCGGCCTGTCGCCGGAATCACACGGATGCCGGCTGCAGATGCGCGGCGAATCGCGCTCGCCGTCAAGTCGTCGACGTCGGCGCGCGCATTGAGCAACGTACCGTCCAAATCGACCGCGACAACATCGACTTTCGCCAAAAGCTCCTCGAATATGTCGCCTTTGTAGACGTTGTTCGGCCTGACGCTAACAAGGGGCATACGACCATCTCCATGTGGTTGGTATCGCAGTCTGCACGGCCATAAGATTACCAACAATGCGCCGGTACTCATTTTTCGCCCGGCAACGCCCATGCAATGTGACGAAACCACGGTTTGAAACGAGCCTCATCATTTCAAACCGTGGTTTCTTCACAGAAATGGCCTTGGTAATGTGATTTATCAACGGTTTGAAACGAGCCGACGGTTTCAAAACATGGATTCCTCACATCGCCGTGCGGGTCCGCCGCCCCTTTTGCCCAAAGAAAAAGCGGCACCCGCGAACGGGTGCCGACCATAGGCGTGCATTCTGCTGGAGTTGTCCTACGCCAGCGGCTCGATCTTCTCGATACCGCCCATGTAGGGGCGCAGGACCTCGGGCACCGTGATGGATCCGTCGGCGTTCTGGTAGTTCTCCATGATGGCGGCCATGGTACGCCCGGTGGGCAGACCGGAGCCGTTGAGCGTGTGGACAAAGCGCGTGCCCTTGAAGTTCTCTGGGTCGCGGTACTTGATGTTGGCACGGCGGGCCTGGAAGTCGCCGCAGTTGGAGCAGGAGGAGATCTCCTTGTAGGCGTTATAGCTCGGCAGCCAAACCTCGATATCGTAGGTCTGACGGGCAGAGAAGCCCAGGTCACCGGTACACAGGCTGATCACGCGATAGGGCAGGCCAAGCTGCTGCAGGAGGTACTCGGCCTCGGCGACCATGCTCTCGAGCTCGTCATCGGACTCCTCGGGACGGGCGAACTTGACCATCTCGACCTTGGTGAACTGGTGTTGGCGGATGATGCCGCGCGTGTCGCGACCCGCGGAGCCCGCCTCCTCTCGGAAGCAGGGGGTGCCGGCGGTATAGCGCAGCGGCAGGCTCGAGGCGTCGAGCACCTCGCCGGCGTGCAGGTTGGTGAGCGCGACCTCGGCCGTGGGGATCAGGAACTGGTCCTCGCCGGTGTGGTAGGCGTCGTCCTCGAACTTGGGCAGCTGGCCCGTGCCGTACATGATCTCGCGGTTCACGATCACCGGCGGGATGAACTCCTTGAAGCCACGGGCGATGTGGGTGTTGAGGAAGAAGCACTGCAGCGCGCGGTCGAGCGTCGCGCCGGCACCGGAGAGCACGGTGAAGCGGGCGCCGGAGAGCTTCGCGCCGCGGTCGAAATCGAGGATACCGGTCTCGGTGCCCAGATCCCAGTGGGCCTTCGGGTCGAATCCCTCGGCGGCGAAGTCGCGGGGCTCGCCCACGCGACGGCGCTCGGGGTTCTCGTTCTCGTCCTTGCCCACGGGGGTCGCCTCGCAGGGAATGTTGGGGATGCGGGCCATGAAGTCGGAGACCTCGGCGTCGAGCTCCGAGCGGCGGGCGGCGAGACCCTCGATCTGCTCGTTGACCTGGCGTACGGCCTCCTTGGCGGCCTCGGCCTCCTCGCGCTTGCCCTCTTTCATGAGCATGCCGATCTTCTTGGATTCGGCGTTGCGGGTCGCCTGCAGGTCCTCGACCTGCGAGATGACGGAGCGGCGCTCCTCATCGAGCGCGAAGAAGCGGTCGCGGTCCCAGCTGCCCTGGCGGTTCGCCATGGCGACGTCGAGCACCTCGGGGTTCTCGCGTACAAACTTGATGTCGAGCATGATTCCTCCGTACTTCTCTCTCGTAAAGCCGTTACCGCAGCCCGGGAATCTGGACCGCAGCACGGCGATTCATCGCAGGGAAACGCGATGTGATGCATGTTGATGCATTGCAAGTATATACTGGTGCCCGTTATAACGACAGGCGACCCAGCCAAGAAAGCAGGACGTAACCATGGATGAACTGTTCAATTTTCTCTTTGGCACCCGCACGGGTGTTGCGGTCCTGTTCTTTGCCGGCGTGCTGATTTTCGCCATCGTCGCCTTCGTGCTCGAGAAGCGCACGCACAAGATCTACGTCGACCGAGGCTCCAGGCCCGACGACGAAGACGGCCTCTTCTAGCCCTCGATCACGTCGATGGCGCGGATGAAGGCCGAGCGCATACCCGCCGCCTCGAGCTCCGCCACGCCCTTGATGGTCGTGCCGCCGGGCGAGCAGACCGCGTCCTTCATGGCACCGGGGTGCATGCCAGTCGCCAGCTGCAGCTTCGCCGTTCCGGCAACCATCTGGCTCACCATCTCATAGGCGATCGCGCGGGGAATCCCATGCTTCACGGCGGCGTCCGCCAGCGACTCGATCACCATGGCGATGAACGCGGGCGAGCAACCGCCCACCGTGCCGGCAACGGAAAGCAGGAGCGTCTCGACCTCGATGGGCGAGCCGAGCAGGCCGAGCAGGGCGAACACGAGCCCGTGCTCATCGGCAGTCAACGTCGAAGCCTTCTCGCAGGCGATCACGCCCTCGTTGATGGCCACGGGCGTGTTGGGAACCGTGGACAGGTGGTGGGTGCCGGGGATCACGCGGTCGTAGTCCTCGCACTTCCAGCCCGCGGCGACGGATAGGATCGCCTTACCCGCAAGCATCTCGGAAAGCGGGGCGAGCACGGTCTCAATCATGTAGGGCTTCACCGCAACGACCACCACGTCGGAGGCCTCGACAACCTGCTGCGCCGTCTCGCAGGCACGCATCCCGCGCTGCTCGCAGCGGGGCACCAGCGCCTCGTAGCGGCCGGCGCAGGCGCACATGTTGCCCGCCGGAACCGCGCCACTCGCGATCCAGCCGTCCGCCATGGCGCTCGCCATGTTTCCGAATCCGATGAAGCCAATCCTCGCATCGTTCACGTTCATGCCGAAAACCAATCTTGTCGTGCGCTCTTCGCGCGAGCCCGCACTCGCATGGGGCCGTCCATACACATATGCAGATATCTTACTCGCACGCCCCAGCAAGGTGCGTTCACGCTAGGATTGTGAACGCGAGGTGTCAGAAAAGGGGAATGCATGGAGGAGCACAGCTTGGCGCGCGCCAAGGCAACAGGCGGAGTCGGTTCGGATAGCGCGGATGGCGCCACATCGAGCCCCGAAGGGCGCATCGCCCTGTTCGACAACCTCAAAGGACTCCTCATCATCCTCGTCGTGCTCGGCCACATCGCCCATCCCGTGCACAACACCAATCCGGTCCTCAGCTTCGCCTTCGACGTTGTCTACCTCTTTCACATGCCGCTCTTCGTGCTGATGTCCGGCCTGTTCGCAAAGAGCGCATATCGCAACGGCAAACTCAAGATCAATCGCATCATCTCGTTTATCGCCCTGGGCTTTGCCTACCAACTCGCCCTCGCACTCATAAACGGGGCAAAACTCACGCCGCTGCGCATCTGCGCGTTCACCTCGGCGCCGTGGTACCTCATCTCCATGGGCTGCTGGTATGCGATGACACCCGTGCTCGCCCGCCTTGGGACGGTGCGCGGTATGGTGGCCTCGATTGCGATCTCCCTGCTTTCGGGCCTGGTGGACACCTCGAGCGGCTTTCTTGCCATCGGGCGCACGTGCGCTTTCCTGCCGTGCTTCGCCCTCGGTTACTACCTGCGCCCCGCAACCGTCGCGAGCCTGCATGGACGCAACATACCATGGCCCGCCCTCTGCCTCGCCGGAATCGTGGTGGCAATGCGCCTCATCGACACGGATTCATACAGCTGGTTCTTCCCGATGGTCTATGGAGACAACCCATATGCAAACGGGCTTTTTGAGGGAATCGCCCAAAGGTTCACCGCCTTCTTGATGGGTGCCCTCATGTCACTGGCCGTTCTCAAACTCGCGCCCACCGCCACAGGTTGGCTCACCACCCTCGGCAGGCGCACGCTCCAAGTCTACGTACTCCATCGCCTCGCCCGGGCATGGCTGACCTTCCATACGCCGCTGTACGGATTCGCCTGGATGAACGACCCGCTCGCCGGCACCGCCATGGCCATGGCCCTCACCGCCGCCACCGTCGCGCTGTGCGCGGCACCGCAGTTGGAGCGGCCGTTCGCGAGGCTCCTCTCGATCCGCTGGATTCGCGGCGAATAAACCGCCCGACGCCCCCGAGGACCCAGCACCACATGGGGAAGTCCCGATCGGCGCATCGCGGAAATCCGACATGAAAAAGGGGCGCCCGCAAACCGCGCGGACGCCCCGAACCGAACCGCCCCGGTGCACCTTAATGCACCGGGGCGGATGTACGGCGGGAATATGGCCTTAGTGCCAGGTATCGTGCTCCTTCTTGACCTTACGTGCGAAGAAGAGGATCGTGAGCGCCTCGAGCACGCCCACAACGAGCAGCACGGCATTCGGAGCGTCGATCTTAACAAAGCCCTGCCACGACCAGAACAGCACCGCAACGGCGCTCACCGCCAGTGAGCCAAAGGCCGTGACAATCGACGTGCCGCTGCGCGACGGCACGTTGGACGCGCGCATGCCCATCAAGCCCATCACCACAAAGCACAGACCCGAGACGCCGGACACGCCCATGTACAGCGGCGCGGCGTCGGTCCCCGAGATCGCCGTCCCGCCGAACAGGCCGGCGCCGGCGACCGCCAGGCCGAATGTCCACATGGCGAGTCCCGTGATGGCCGCCACGATGGCCACAAGCTTCAACATCTTTCGCGAGCTGCTCATCGCTTCCCCTCTCTCTTCAGGCGAAAGGGCCGCATCGTCGGCCCCCTCTTGCAATCATGATGGCTTATACCCAGTTTACCTGCATGCGGGTATAATGCGCCTGCCCCTTTGCGCGCCGTGCACGCACGCGCATCCTAACCCCGCGGCTCCACCGGGGGCACGGGAGGCGCTGCGGGCACCGGGGCCGAGTCGTTCGCCTGACTCGCCGCCAGCATCTGCTCGAACATGCCCGCGCTCTGCGTGAAATCGGTGGGCAGCACCACGGTGCTGGCGCGACCGCTCTTGGCGAACTCATTCATCATCTCGGTCCACTGCGTGAACATGAAGAGCTGGTTGGCCTCATCGTTGCCCACGCCCGTCTCCTGGATGGTCTCGAGCGAGTCCTTGATGCCGATGGCAATGGCCTTGCGCTGGTTGGCGATGCCCTCGCCGGCCTTCTCCATGGCCTCCGCCTCCGCCTTGGCCTCGGTGACGCGGCGGATGCGGTCGGCCTCGGCGAGGTCCTGCGCCGCGGCCTTGGTGCGCTGCGCGGCGTTGATCTGGTTCATGGAATCCTCGACCTCGGCGGGCAGCGCGATCTTGGTGATGAGCGTGCTCACCAAGGTGAAGCCGTAGGCGTCCATCTGCTCGGACACGGTGGCGTTCACGTCCTTGGCGATGTCGTCCTTCTTGGCGAAGACCTCGTCGAGCGTGTAGACGGGGATGGAGGAGCGCAGGGCGTCGGTGATGAAGTCGCGCATCTGGGCGACGGGCTGCTGGAGCATGTAGTAGCTCTTGTACACGCCGGATTCGCTTGGCTGCGTGCCCATCTCGTAGCTCACGTGGTACTGCGCCGAGACCTCGAGCCCGATGGTGACGTTGTCCTCAGTCTTGACGTCGATGTCGAAGCCGTTCTTCATCGTGCGCAGAGAGACCGTCGCCGCCTTGCGGTCGACGAAGGGGATCTTGGCATGGAAGCCCGCGGGCACGATACGATGGAACTTGCCCAGGCGCTCGATGATGACGGCGTGCTGCTGCTTGACCACGAAGAACAGATTGCCGGTGACGACGCCGACGATTAAAAAGATCACCAGCAAGCCGACGAGACCGCCGAGAAAGTCGAAAATGAAGAACATGTCCGATCCTTAGAACGAAGGGTTCGTTGGGAGCATAATACCCGCTCGCCGTTCACCCCGTTCCCACATACCGCCTGTTTCCCGCGAACGGCGGGAGAGCGGCCCCCGCGGCGGCGGGCGGTATACTGGGCCAGCCGGGGGTCACTCGCCGCACCGCGCCCGCACCATCGAGGCTCGACGGCGGCACCGCCCCACGGCGCCCCGCACGCATATGAGGGAGGGCCCATGGCACGACGCAGCAAGCACGACACCCAGGTCGACCCGTTCAACGCCGGCGAACCCACCCTCCCGTGGGATGAGCCCGACGCGCCCGATCTGCTCGCAGACCGTCACCATGCCGAGGATTGCGCGTTTGGAGAAGAGCCCTACACCAGCCCCACCAAGATGCGTGACAACTACAGCGCTCCAGATTCCGACGCGCCCAAAAAGCCGAGCGGCGATGGGCTAACCCCACGCCAGCGCAAACAGGCCGCCCGGGCAAAGGCAAAAAGCGAGCGCCGCGCCGCAAAGGCAGCCCCCAAGGACACGACGAAGCCGCGCCGCGGCAAGCGATCGGTCTTTAGCCTGATCATCATCCTCATTGCTCTGGTCAATATCGTGCCATCCCTGTTCAGCACGGCATTTGACCTCGTTAGAGACGTTACGGCACCGTTGGCATCCCTCCTTGAACCCGAGCCCGAGATCGATTTCGACTCGGACCCCATTGGCCCGGATGCGCCGCAAGATGGCGACAGCTCCGGCGATGCGTCCGGCTACGAGCTCGATGAGCAGGAATGCATCGCCCTCGTAGACGAATACCTAAGTGCCGAGCTCGTCAGCGACCACACACGCGACCTGCTAGTGAAAACACTCAACGCAGATTGCGATAGCGCCCTCCTCGGCACCTGTGAAGAGCTTGGCATCGATGCCCAAGCGTGGGCGGACTGGGAGATGAGCCATCTCTCGTATACGATCGACTCCTGCTTTGTGTATACCGAGGACAACACCGCCACGGTCTATGTGAGCTACACGACGGCCGGCGGCATTTTTGAGCTCCAGGATATTTACGATGAAATCGACCGCTACCTCAAGGACATTGACGCCTGGGACGAAGAATGGAACCTCCGCCCACTGAGCGATGCAGAGAAAACTAAGGTCGGAGACATGTTCACCGAGGGAATGGCGGACATCGACGCCGAGCAGGAGACGTTCTTTGGGAGCGAGCTCGTCCGAAAAGACGGCGAATGGGCCATCAACGAAGACGCCATGACCGAGACGATGAGCATGGTCCTCGGCGTCTGGTAAAACCGCAACGGCCCCGTCGCCGGGACCGATATCGCGCTGGTAGGGGCAGTGGGACTCCGCGTGCGGCTCCGCCGCCCGCGCCCCGCTTCGGGCCCGGCGGCCCTCGCGAGCTCCGCTGGAAAACGGCGCGGCCGTTTCCTCAGCTCCGCGCCCTCTCGGGTTCGAGTCCCCGCAATGCGCCCAAAACCACAACGGCCCCGTCGCCGGGACCGATATCGCGCTGGTAGGGGCGGTGGGACTCGAACCCACAATCCCGAAGGCCGAAGATTTTAAGTCTCCTGCGTATGCCAATTCCGCCACGCCCCCATGCCGAGAAAGTGTACCACGGTGCGCCGCGCACGGGCATGTACTTGGTTTCCCCTCACGCACAAACAACGATGCCGTTAACCGCCCCGCTCACCGGTTCGGAAAATAACACCCTATCAGGGGATATCCTGAAGGGGACAAACAAGCCGCACGGACAGGAGGGCTTGTGAATAAGATCGGGAGCGAGACGCTGCACGGAAGCGTCTCTAGTTTTATCCGCTCAAAGATCTACGACAAAGAGCTTGCCGCAGGGGACAAAATACCATCTGAGCACCGGCCACACTTTCGTAGGCGTGGCCCGTCAGACCACCGAGGTCGGCATCGCCCTGGGGCAAAATCCGTTCTAAAAAGTTCTTGAACCGCAAAAGCACTTTCGCTAGTATGTAAATCCATGCGGGCGTGGCGGAATTGGCAGACGCGTATGGTTCAGGTCCATATGGGGGCAACCCCGTGAAGGTTCAAGTCCTTTCGCCCGCACCATAAGATTTGTGAGCCCCAGCGATGGGGCTTTTTC
>NZ_CAUFLV010000024.1:0-18763 GCF_959026545.1 uncultured Collinsella sp. | reverse complement strand
CTCGTCGTACTTGGCCTGGAGATCGGCCTTGTTCACCTCAGGCACCTCAGGCTTCACGAGGCCGGCGTTGGCGTCGGTGAGGGCCTTGAGCGCGGTGTCGACCTCGGACTGGGTGGCCTTCTCGTTGTCGAGGACCGCCTTGGCGCCCTCGAGAGCCTTCTGGAAGGCGTTCCAGGAGTCCTCGGTGTAGCCGTCGTTGGCCTTGCCCTTGAGCTCGTCGTACTTGGCCTGGAGATCGGCCTTGTTCACCTCAGGCACCTCAGGCTTCTGATCGCCCTCGACGTAGCGGAAGTTGATCTCGCGCAGGGTGAGCATGCGGTTCTTGGCGTCCTCGCCCTGATAGCCGGTCGCGGTGCCGTCAGAGGTGAGCGGCGTGATGTCGACGCTCTTGACCTTCTTGGTGTTGTCGGCGGTCAGGGTGTAGACCTCCTGCTTCTTGGCGAAGTCACCGTCCTTGAACTCTGTGGTGGAACCGTCGGTGTAGGTGATCACGGCCTCGAGGGAGTTGACGGAACCGTTGGAGTTCTTGCGGTTCAGAATCTGAACATCGCGCAGAACCATCGGGTCCTTGAGCTCGAAGTGCATCGTGGTCGGAAGCTTCACGTAATCGGGCAGCTTGCCGTTCACGTAATTGTAGCCGAGGTCCCACTTGAACTCGAAGTCGTTATCCGCGTCACCCTCCTTGCCGTTGAAGAGGCCATCGTACTTCTTGCTCTCGACGAGCTTCTCAACGTTGGTGCCATCGTCAGTCGTGAGGATATCGTTCGTCATCGTGATGCCGAACTGCTCCTGAGAGACCTCCTTCAGCTCCTCGGGCTTGGGATCCTCCTCGGTGTAGTTGAAGTTGATCTCGCAGATGGTGAGCATCTGGGTGCCGTTGGCCTCCTGAGGAGAAACGTCAACGCTCTTGACCTTCTTGCCCTTGTTCTCAGCGGCGATCTGAACAGTGTAGGTGTCCTCCTCGCCGGCGCTGAAGGTCTGCTTGGTGCCATCCTCGAAGAACACGGTAACGTTGAGCTTTTTAACGCGACCATTGCCGCTCTCGCGGTTGCAAACCTCGATATCACTGAGCGCACGAGGCTCCTTGAGCTCGAAGTGAATGTCAACCGGAAGCTTCACGTACTCGGGGAACTTGCCGTCGACATAGTTGGGCTCCCAGTTCCACAGGAACTCGAATACCTTACCGTCAACGTAGGTCTCGGTGCCGTTGAACAGGTTGTCATAGCTCTTCTGCTGAATGAGCTTCTCAACATTGGTCCCATCGTCCGTGGGGAAGTGCTCGTTGGTAATCGTGATGTTGAAGTCGTCACGACCAAGCTCCTTCACCTCAGGAAGAACTTCAGATCCGGTTGAGGTGATGAAGTCCTGCGTGGGGCCGATGAGCCAGGCCTCGCTCTCGAGGTTGACCTCGCAGTCCTTCTTTGCGGTGAGCTGGAAGGTCGCCACATCCTCAGAACCGTTCCACAGATCCTTGTCGCCCCTGTTGGCAAGCGCGATATTCACGGAATTGCTCGGCTCGTTGAAGGTATACATACCGGAGTGGCTCTCCATACCCTTCGTGCTATCCGCGACCTTGAGGCTGTCCTTAACGAAGTCGAAGTCTGCAACGGGGTACTTAACCAGGGCGCCCATAGCATTGACGTTCTTGCCGTCCTTGACCTTGACGGCAACCGTGATGGTCTCGCCCGCCTTGACGGAAGTCTTCTCGGGGACAACCGAGATGGCACCGGCAACCTTGCCGTCCTTCTTGGTGCCGCCGTTAAGCTTGGACATGGTGAAAGACATGTCGTACACGTCGTAGGCGTTGTTCAGGTTGTAGTCAGCGTTGGATTGGACGATGTGAGAGGTCCAATCATTCGTACCAGTACCGCGATTCTCGCGACCATAGCAGTTCGGGAGATGGTTCGCGTCTTCCTCGCCAACCGTGCCGGGAGCCTTGAGGGAGCCGGTCTCGGCAGCCTCGGTCTTGTCGGCCTTGTAAAGCGCGAGCTCGGTAGCGGAGAAGAAGCCGCCCGTGGACTCCTCAACGGTGAGACGCAGGTAGCGAGCTGACTTACCGTTAAGGTCAACGGTCTTGGGCTGCATCTTGCCCTCGCCCTTGTTATCCCACGTCTGAACACCCAGATCGGTCCAGTTTGCGCCGTCGAGGCTGATCTCGACCTTCATCTTGGACACGTTGCCGTTGCCGCCGTTGTCCTGGCGCGGCGTGTAGACGAACTTATCCAGGCTGTAGGTCTTGCCGTAGTCGATAGTCATCGGCATGCCGATAACGCTGTCGGTAGAGTGGAAGCTGCTGCCGCTCTTGTCGTCGTGGTCGAACGCAAGGTCCAGCTTGCCCCACTTCTCGCCGCCTTCCCAATCAACGTGGACAGGCTTGGGGGCATTGCGCCACGGGTCTTCAAGGGTCTTGACCTTGAGGGGCGCGCTCCACTCGGAGTAGCCGGTAGCGGTGCGAGTGCGAATCTTGAACTCGTGTTCCGTGTTGTACGGCAGGTCCGTCACGTTGAACTCGACGGTATCGCCACTCGGGATGTTGTTGACCATGCCATCGATCTCGATGTCGTACGCAGTAGCACCCTCGACCTTATCCCACGTGAGCTTAATGCTCGTGGGGGTCAGGCCATCCTCGGGAGCAGCAAGGTTCGCGGGAGCCTTGAGGTTCTTGTCGAGCGTGTTGCCCGGCAGCTCGCCCTTATTCTCAAAACCCTTCACCTCGAGCGTCTGCTCACTGCTGTTCACATCGGTCTTGGCAAACTTGACGTGCAGCTTGGGCGTGGTGTTAATCGGCTGCTTGGAGAAGTCCTCGTTGCGTACCTGCTCGCTCTCGGCGGTGGCGCCGTAGTTGAGGTTCGGGGTCTGCTCGTAGAAGTAGACGGCCTTGCCCTCAGCAGGCTCCGCCTTCTTGAAGGCGTCGAAGGAGTCGACCTTCTCGACAGTGAGCTCCTTATCGCCGTTCTTGGCGACAACGGACTCGGGCTCCTTGGACACGTTCACCGTAAAGACGGTGGTGCGGTTGGAATCGTAACCATCGTAGGCACCCTCGGACTTGCCCGCTTTGAAGGTAGCGGTGCCGGACTTGGCATCGGCCTCGGACGTGAACGTGGTCTTCACGCTCTTGCCGTAGTCGATGTTGTCCTCCTTGCCGTACGCCTCGTTGGAGGAGTCCGACTTGTTCTCGATGTAGGTACCGGTGTCCTCGAACAGGGTGTACTCGCCCTTGCCGGACGTAGCGAAGAACTCCACCTCGCGCTTGGTGCGGTCGATGTCCTCGGGGTTGTCGTTGGGCTCGTACATCGGGACGATAGCGTTAGCCTTCACGAACAACGGGAGCTTCCACAGCGGGGCATTGAAGTTGTTGAGCACCTGGCCGCCGCGATACTGGTCGCCCGTGAAGTAGTCGATCCAGATGGTCGGCTCCTCCTCGGTACCATAGTTGGGCAGGTAGATGCCGTTGCGGAGATCGTTGCCGTCACCAATACCACCATTGGCGGCATCGCCGTCGGTGTTCTGGTACACAGGAGCGACCAAGAAGGAGCCACCGAAGGTGTACTCGTACTGCGTCTTGGTGCTCTGAGCGTAGGCAGAATCATCGTTCAGCAGGATGGCGCGGATCATCGGCAGACCGGTGTCACCGTTGCCCGTGTTGATATTCGCCGCGGATGCTGCAGAGGTGTAGATGTACGGCAGGAGCTGGGACTTCAGCTTGAGGTACATACGGGAAATGCCGGTGTAGGGGTCGCCGTGCGTCTGCGGAGACTTGACGTGGGAGCCCCAGCCGTCCATGTCGAGCATGAGCGGAGTGAAGGTCTTCCACTGATAGTCGCGCGTGGCAATGACAGGCTGGCCACCGAAGATGCCGTCCATATCGGAGCCGATGTTAGGGTTACCGGAGAGGGACTGACCAATGTAGGTGGGAATGTGGAAGCGGATGTACTCCCAGTTGCCGCCGGTCTGGTCGCCGGTCCAGATGCCCGCGAAGCGCTGGGTACCCGCCCAACCGTCGAGGGAGATGATGTTCGGACGGAAATTGACGTCCTCGGTGATGATGTCGTAGGCCGTCTTGACGCCGTCGAGCGCCATGGAATAGCCGTTACCGACCCATGCAACGTCGGTCTTGAGGGTGGTCACGCCGCCGGTGTTGACCTCGGCCTTGAAGTCGCGGAGCAGCTGCCACTGCGTGTCGGGATTGGAATCCGGGGAGAGCTGGGACTGCGTCCACAGACCGGTCGCAACACCCTTTCCGTTGGCGTAATCAGTGAACTCCTTGAGGTTCTGCACGTTAGCGGCGACCGCGGCGAGGCGCTCGGCGGAGCTGGTGCCGTCATCATTGACGCCGCCGGTCTTGCCAAAGCCATTCACGCCGTAGCCCGCGCCATAGCCGTCGTTGGGTAGGAAATAGCCCAGCGGCATATCGTTCTCGAGGTAGTTGTCCAAACGGGACTGAGCGGAGAACTCCTTGGGGAAGTCAGTGCCCTCGGGGATATTTTCGCCCTGCTCAGTGGCACCGTGGCCGTTCAGAGACTCCACGTGAGAGCCGGGCTGCATGGAAGTACCGGTGCCGCCCTTCTCATACTGAACCTTACCCGTGCCGGCCCCTGCGGGCTCGCTGCCCTTAATCTGCCATTTGCCGTATCCGTCCTTGGCCTCGGAGGACCACATGTCGCGGTTCCAAGCATTCAAGTGACCAACATAGAAAGCGTACTCGGGCAGGAGCACCGGATTGCCGGTGACCTGGAAGTAGTCCTGGAGCAGATCCTGGGCGATCGGCGCGATGGCCTTGCCCTCCTTAGCATCGGCAACGAAGTAATAGGCGTCGAGCTCGTTCTCGTTGTGACGGGCAGTCGTAACACCGGCATCGGTCGCGCCAAAATCATACGAGCCGTCGGCAAACGTGTTGCGCATGACGCCGTAGCCGTTATCGGACCAATAGAACGGGTTCGGCGAAGCCACGCCACCGTCAACCCAGTTGCTCTCATTGGCGATATTGATGGTGTTGCCCGTGTGGATGAAGCGGCCGTTCTGGGTGCCGCCGCCAAAGAAGTCTTCGCCGTCGTGCTTCTTGAGCGTCTGGACGGTGCCGGCCTTATCTACGTCGAGCGGGGAGGTCTCTTCCATGACGACCTTACCGCCGCGCTTGACGGTCATGAGGGCGCTATCCTTGGCGAACTCGATGGTGGTATCACCAGAAGTGATGACGAACCTATCGCCCTCCGCCTTTACCTGAGCATCGGGGTGATTGTACTTGCTCGAAGAATCCGGCTGTGCCTGAATCCTGGCCTTATGGGCATCGCTCTTCGGCTTCGCATACTCGCTAAACTCACCCGAGGGATCAACGTTGTAACGGAAGATGTCGTCCTCAAGGAACGTAATCCTACCAGTAACCTCGTTATCACCCTGCTGGAATGTAACGGTAACGACGTTCTTGTCGGCCTTGGCATCCTTCACACCCGTAAGAGGTGCCGCGCTCGCAGGCACTGCAAGGGCAAGCGAAAGCGCCGCAGTTGCAATAACCGCCGAACCACGCACCCAATTGCGTTTCAAGATTGAGCTGTGATGCACGTGAGTCCCCTTCCCATTAGGTTTCTACGCTGTACACAGGGCAACTGGTATGTACCAGCAGACCTATTAACACTACGTAATGAATTATGAGGGGACTTTCGTATGTACTTGATTATCCTTGGGTTGTCAGAGGCGAATGGTAGGATACCCTCGCCAAACGGTTTTTTGGAACTCAGACTGGTATTAGTTCAAACAGGCCATTTGACTCAAAACCCATAGCTTCTCTACAAGTGTTCGATTGAACAAGGAGGCCCTTCGGCCGGTTTCGGCCCAAAACGACGAACCAAAAGGATCCATTTCCAACAACTGGAACCGTGAGAACGTAGGGTGTCACCGAACCAAGGTCAAAGCAAATCAATCCGCCTCGCTGCGAGGAATTGCTAACCAGAGGATACCGAGACGGCCACTAGAAATCGGCGAATGGTTTTCCATTTCCTCGAGCTTGCCCGTCATGGGACATGAAGAATCATTGTGTGGTATTCAGTGGGCAACAAAAAAACCGGGGTCGACACCATTGACAGGTGCCGTCCCCGGCTAAAACACTCATGAAAGCTTGGCTCCCACCCGCGCCTTACAGATCCTGCAGCGCGATGACCTCCATGCCGTCGCCAAACTGACGGGCCTCAAGGGCGGCAATGTAAGCATTCGCCGCCGTGAGGGCGGTCACGCAGGTCACGCCGCGACGGACCGCCTCGGTGCGCAGGCGGTACCCGTCGCCACGGGATCCAGGACCATACGGTGTGTTGATGATGAACGCGATCTCGCCATCCGCGATCATATCGAGGATTCCGCGCTCGGCTTCCTCACCAACAACGAGTTCGGCGCCATCAGGGGCACCGATCTTGCCAATGACCTCGCATGGCACATTGCCGCCGCGCAACACGCGCGCCGTGCCGGCCGTTGAGACGATATCGAATCCCAGGTGGCGTAAGATGCGCGCAAGGCTCAGGATATGGCGCTTGTCGCGGTCGCACACCGAGATGAACACGCGCCCATCCTCAGGCGTGGGCAGCTGGTAGTCGATCGCGAGCTGCGTCTTAGCGTAGGCCTCCGGATAGCTCTTCGCAATACCCATGACCTCACCCGTCGACTTCATCTCAGGGCCAAGGATGACCTCGGCGCCGGGGAAGCGGCCCCAGGGCATCACGGCCTCCTTCATGCAGAAGTACTCGGGCTCGCGATACTCGCCCGTCAAGCCAAGCGACTCAAGGCTCTCCCCAGCCATGATACGGGCGGCATAGCGCGCCAGCGGCACACCCGTTGCCTTGGAGATGAACGGCACGGTGCGGCTCGCGCGCGGGTTCGCCTCGATCACGTAGACCGTCTCACCCTTGATGGCGAACTGCACGTTCACCAGACCACGCACGCCCAGGGCCAGCGCGATGCGGCGCGTAGTCTCGCGGAGCTTCGCCTTGAGGCCCTCGGAGAACGAGAACGGCGGGATGCACGTTGCAGAGTCACCCGAGTGGATGCCCGCCTCCTCGATATGCTCGAGGATGCCGCCAATATAGACGTTCTCACCGTCGCACAACGCGTCGACATCGCTCTCGTACGCGCCCTCGAGGAATCGGTCGAGGTAGATAGGGTGATCGGGACTCACGCGCGCAGCCTCGGCCATGTACTCGCGCAGGTGCTCGGCGTCGTAGGCAATCATCATGCCGCGACCGCCCAAAACATAGCTGGGGCGGACGAGCAACGGGTAGCCGATGTGGGCGGCGACGGACTCGGCCTCTGCAAACGAGGTTGCCATACCTGCCGGCGGATACATGACGCCCAAGCGGTCCAGCAACGCCGAGAAACGCTCGCGGTCCTCGGCGAAATCGATCGCATCGGGCTGGGTGCCCATGATGGCAACGCCGCTCTCGGCCAGCTTGCGCGTGAGGTTCACCGGCGTCTGCCCGCCGAGCGTCGTGATGACGCCGACGGGGCGCTCGACGTCGACGATATCCATGACGTCCTCGTAGGTGACCGGCTCGAAGTACAGGCGGTCGGAGGTGTCGTAGTCGGTCGAGACCGTCTCGGGGTTGCAGTTGACCATGATGGTCTCATAACCACGTTCGGCCAGCTCGTAACAAGCGTGTACGCAGCAGTAGTCGAACTCGATGCCCTGCCCAATACGATTGGGACCGGCGCCCAAGATCATGACCTTGGGCTTGTCGCAGGGACGTACTTCGTCTACCGCCACACTGCGGTGAGCAACGGGAGAGACACGCATGAGGTTCTCGTAGGTCTTGTAGTGGTACTCAGTGGCGCTCTCGAACTCCGCGGCGCAGGTGTCGACCGTCTTCATACTCGGAACCACGCCCAAACCCTTGCGGTACGCACGCACAAAGCGCTCGTCGCTGCCGGTAAGGTGCGCGATTTGGGCATCCGAGGTGCCGTATTGCTTAAGCAGGCGCATCGCGTCGGCGTCGATGTCCTCAACACGCAGGCCGCGAACCGCCGTCTGAACCGCGATCATGTCGTGCATGCGCGAGAGGAACCACGGGTCGATGCGCGTGAGGTCATGCAAACGCTCGACCGACCATCCACGACGCAGTGCCTCCGCCAGGTAGAAAATGCGCTGCTCCGTAGCGCGGGCGACATGCTCGGCAAGCTCTTCGTCAGACAGTTGCTCAAGCGCGGACGCCTTGGCATCGGCCCCCAGGCCGCGATGGCCGTCCTCAAGCGAGCGCATGGCCTTGCCGAGCGCCTCCTCGAAGGTACGTCCGATGGCCATGACCTCGCCCACAGCCTTCATACGCGTGGTGAGCGTGGTGTCGGTGCCTTTGAACTTCTCGAATGCGAACCTCGGCACCTTGACCACACAGTAGTCAATGGAAGGCTCAAAGCACGCCGGCGTGGCACGGGTGATGTCGTTGGTGATCTCGTCGAGCGTGTAGCCCACGGCCAGGCGCGCGGCCGCCTTGGCGATGGGGAAGCCCGTCGCCTTGGAGGCAAGCGCGGAGGAACGGCTTACGCGCGGGTTCATCTCGATGACGATAAGGCGCCCGTTCTTGGGGTTGACGGCGAACTGCACGTTGGAGCCGCCGGTCTCGACTCCGATCTTCTCGAGGATGGCGAGCGACGCGACGCGCATGCGCTGGTACTCGAGGTCCGAGAGCGTTTGAGCGGGGGCGACGGTAATCGAGTCGCCGGTATGTACGCCCATGGGATCGAGGTTCTCGATGGAGCACACGATGATGCCGTTGCCGGCGCGGTCGCGCATGACCTCCATCTCATACTCTTTCCAGCCTTCAATGGATTCCTCGACCAGGACCTCACCTGCCGGGGACAGCTCAAGGCCCTGCGTCACGATTTGAATGAGCTCTTCCTCGTCGTGCGCGATGCCGCCGCCGGCGCCGCCCATGGTGAAGCTCGGACGCAACACGCAGGGATAGCCGGTGGTTTTGACAATCGAGAGGGCATCCTCAACGGAGTACGCATAACCCGAGCGCGCCACTTCGAGACCCAGGTCAGCCATGGCCTCGTTGAACAGCTTGCGGTCCTCGCCGCGCTCGATGGCATCAAGGTCGCATCCGATCATCTCGACGCCGTAGCGGTCGAGCACACCAGACTTCGCCAGCTCGACGGCGGCATTGAGGCCCGTCTGGCCACCCAGGGTGGGCAGCAGGGCATCGGGGTGCTCGCGCTCGATGACCTTCTCAATGAACTCCGCCGTGATGGGCTCCACGTAGGTGCGGTCGGCGAGGCCCGGGTCCGTCATGATGGTCGCGGGATTCGAGTTGACCAACACGACCTCGTATCCGTCTTCTTTGAGTACCTTACAGGCCTGAGCACCCGAGTAGTCGAACTCGCATGCCTGGCCAATCACGATCGGTCCGGATCCAATAACCAAAATCCGCTTAATATCGGTACGCTTGGGCATGCTAGTTCTCCTCCGTTGCGAAATTCCAGCCGTGCAACCGGTCGGCCGCGATGTCGATGCCCAGGTAATCCGGGTCGCCGTCCATGAGTCGCGTGAAAGCGGTGAACAGGTAATGAGCGTCGGTGGGGCCAGGAGAGGCCTCGGGATGGTACTGCACGCTAAAGCAGGGGACGTCGAGCAGCTGAATGCCCTCGGCGGTGCCGTCGTTAAGGTTCACGTGGGTGAGGCGGATACGGCCAAAGCGTTCGTTTCGCACAACGGGTGCCACTCCGCGCTCGACCCAAAAGCGCAGGTCGCTCTGGGTCGAATGCTCGCTCACGCCGCCAGAGAGCTCGGGTACCAAGTTTCCCAAGCTGGGGAACACCAAACCAAAGCCGTGGTTTTGCGCCGTGATTTCAACACGACGCGTGAGCAGATTCATAACGGGCTGGTTGCCGCCGCGATGGCCGAACTTGAGCTTCTCGATCTGCGCACCCGCCGCAAGGCTGATCATCTGGTGGCCCAAGCAGATGCCGAACACCGGTACCTTGCCAACAAGCTGTTGGACTTGCATGTATGTCTCGGGTACGGCATCGGGATCGCCGGGACCGTTGGAGAGGAACACGCCGTCTGGGTTCTGGGCAAGAACATCCTCTGCGGGGGTATCCCACGGCACAACGGTGAGGTCGCAGCCGGCACGAACCAGACCTTCGAGAATGCCCCGCTTGACGCCGCAATCATATGCGACCACACGATACGGAGCGCGACGGGTCGCTGTGGCGGCAAGGGCAAATTCATGGGAGACCGGCAGGTCCGAGGAGTCGTATGTATGAGGCTGGGGGCAGCTCACCGTTTTGACCAGGTTCTCGCCAACGAGCTGCGGAGCGGCCGCCAAACGATCGGCAAGGACATCGAGGTTGAATTCCTCGGTGGAAACAATGCCCATCTGCGAGCCATGGTCGCGAAGATGCTGAACGAGGGAGCGGGTATCAACGCCCTCAATCGCGACGACGCCCTGCTGGGCCAGGTAGTCTGGAACGCTCAACGAGCTGCGCCAATTGGACGGCGTGCGGCACATATCGTGCACCACCATGCCGCGCAACGCGGGGGCAGATGCGGGACGGTCGGCGTCTCCGGGATACGCGCTCTGAACATCGGCAAGGTCGATACCGTAATTGCCGATCTGTGGATACGTCATGGTTACGATTTGTCCCGCGTAGCTGGGATCGGTGAGAACTTCGAAGTAGCCCTCAAGCGAGGTGTTGAAGCACACCTCTCCCGTCGCCGTTCCACATGCTCCGCACGCGCGGCCGTAAAACACGGTGCCATCTGCCAGCAGCAGAACAGCGGGGAGCGTATTGCCTTTTGTGGTTGAATCCATGATGCGTTGAGCCAGGGGGCTCATAGCCGTGCGCGGCAGGGCGGATGCGCAAGCACCCATAGGGTGATTTGAACCCATCTCGTCTCCTTTTCGGTCTCTCGGTACCGGCTTAAAGGCCGTATGGTTTCACAGTATTGTACGCGCTTATCCATCCACGTTTCTTAAAAAGTTCTAATATGCAATTAATGTTACATAATGGCCTGTTCTATTCACTGTCACTGGATTGCCAATTCTCTTCCGCGTGCATCCCTTACCGTTTACAACAAAAAACGCGAGGGGCATCGCTGCTCCTCGCGCCTTCTCATAATGGTGGGTCATCAGGGGTTCGAACCCTGGGCCTTGGGATTAAAAGTCCCCTGCTCTGCCAACTGAGCTAATGACCCGCGTGCCGTATTGTAGCAGAATTTGCCACTAAGCGATTCACTGCAGCAAAGGAGCGGCGACGCAGACGAACCCGTCTGTTACGAATCACCCGCAACCGACTGCGGCGGCTGCCTGAACTGGCTTGCCTGGGATCCCATTCCCCAGCCTGCAGTAAAAGTTGAGGTTTTTCGTATCAATCTCGGAAAATCCGAAGTAGTCACTTACATGCAGCGTCGCGTTCCTGCGGTTTTATGCCGCCCATATGAGAGTGTACTCGACATATTGGAAAATCAATACGAAAAACCTCAAGAAGTTCCACTCAGTCGCCGTGCGCGCGCATCGATCCGAAGGTTTCCGATATGTCCAAGGTTGCCGGAGGCGAGGGCGTAGCGCACTGGCGCACGCAAGCCCTCGACCTCGTGACGGGTCCGGGCATCTGGTGAACCAAGCTACTCCCAGGTCCACTGGCCGTTTACGAACACCGGGATCTCCTCGCCGTCGGCGGTGACGCCCATGATGTCCAGATCGTCTGCTCCTATCATGAAGTCCACGTGAGTACCGCTCTTGTTCAGGCCAAGGTCGCGCAGGTCATCCTGCGTCATGGCGTAACCGCCCTCGTAGCACTCGGGGAAACCAGAACCCAGCGCCAAATGGCAGCTCGCGTTTTCATCGTACAGCGTGTCGTAGAACAGGGTCTCCGTCTCGCGGATCGGCGTGTTCTTGGAAATCAACGCGACTTCACCCAAGCGGCGGGCACCTTCGTCGGTGTCGAGAATGCTCGCCAGGGTGTCGCGACCCACCTCGGCGTCAAAATCAACAACCAGACCGTTCTCAAAGCGCAACCAGAAGCGGTCGATCTTGTTGCCATGTCGTACCAGCGGCAATGCGGAGTACACTACACCGTCCACGCGCTCGCAATGCGGTGAAGTGAAAACCTCCTCCGTAGGGATGTTGGGGAAAAAGACATGGCCATCGGGGGTGCTGCTCGAGCCTCCCTCCCACACGTGTTTATCGGTCATGCCCACCCACAAGTCGGTGCCATTCGCGGAGGTATAGTGCAGTCGATCGAAGTGGCGCTCGTTGAGCAGACGCAAGTTCTTTTCGAACGTCGCATTGTGCAACTCCCAGGCGGCCTCGGGATCGTCCCCGTCAGCGCGGGCAACGGAGAGGATCGCGCACCACAGACGGTACGTCGCAACCTCGTCCTCGACACCCGGATACACCTGTCGCGCCCATGCCGCAACCGGGGCACCGGCAATGCACCACGGGTTGATATTGAAATCCATACCATGTCGGTACTTCACGCATTGGGTGTTACGTGCCTTGGAGGCGGCAGCGGGTTTGGCGGGGTCAATGCCCTTGAGCGCCTCGGGATCCGCCCCTTCGACGAAGATGAAGCACGCGCCGGCCTCGGCAAGGGAATCGAGCTGCTCGCGCTGCCAGGCGGGGACCGTCTCAAACCATGAGGCATCGACGTTCTCGTACGTCAGGCGCGTCACCGCATCATCGTTCCAAATCACCGTGACATGTCCGGCACCGACAGCGTAGGCGCGGGCGACAAGCAGCCGCACGAACGCTGCCACGTCAACGGGAGCCTGCACCACGACCTCCTGGCCAGGCTTGACATTCACCCCCTTGCGAACAATCAAGTCGGCATATCGCTCGAGCTTGGGTTTGAGGTTCGCCATCCCGGAACGAGCTTCCTCAACGGTTAATTCGGCCCTAAACATGCTGTTCCCTTCTTTTGCTGAACGCCAGAGACGCAGTGCTGCAATTGGGGTACGCCCCCAATTGCACCGCTTTGCAAAAGGCGCACCCACGCCTTCGCGACATGAGTGCGCCTTAAGGCAAATCTCGCAAACGGCGCTTATTTCTTGGACTTCTTATCCTGCACCGATCGGGCAATCACCTCATTAAGCTTGGACTCGCTCATACCCGAAGCGGCAGTACGGCAGGCGTTACGGATGGGACGAATCTTCATGAAGTCAAAGATGAACGCGATGATGATGGCAGCGTAGGCGACGATGATCAGCCCCATCTGCACCGTCTGGGCAAGCTGGGTATCGGCCCCATCCTTGCCAAAGACGGCGAGCGCCACCCATGTACCAACCAGCGCCGCAATGCCGATGCCGAGGAGCACCCACCAGATACGGCGAAAACGAACATAGTCCTCGTTCTCGTTGAGCAGGGCGTTCGATGCCGTATACACCCGGTCCTCCTGACGGCGAAGCTCAGCCTTGCGTGCCTTCTTCTCCTCTTTGGACAAGCCGGAAAGATCCTCGCCGCGCTCCGCTGCGGCGCGCTTGGCCTTGGACGACGACGGTACTACGCGCACGGAGCTTCCGGCGGCGCGGGCGGGCTTGGCGGACGAAGCGGATTTGCGCGCCATTCCCTGACGATTCTCGCCCTGCAGCTTTTCCTGGGTACGCTTGTTTTGGGCGCTACGGGTGCTCACTTACTCGTTCTCCTTAGATACTTACTTGGACTTCATGGGGACGAACTTCTCGCCCGTGATGATTTCATACGCCTCACGATACCGCGCGGACGTGCCCTCAATCACCTCGGCGGGCAGCTGCGGCGCGTCACCGGAGAAGTCCCAATTGACCTTGAGCCAATCGCGCACGTACTGCTTGTCATAGCTGGGCTGGACCTTGCCCTCCTCGTAGGAATCGGCGGGCCAGAAGCGGCTTGAGTCGGGCGTGAGGCATTCGTCGATGAGGGTGACCTTGCCGTCAATCACGCCAAACTCGAACTTGGTGTCGGCGATGATGATGCCGCGCGTGGCCGCGTACTCCGCCGCTGCCTTATAGATGGTGAGGGAGAGGTCGCGGATCTGAGATGCGATGTCCTCGCCCACAAGCTCCACGCAGCGCTCGTAGGAGATGTTCTCATCATGGTCGCCGATGGCCGCCTTCGTGGACGGCGTGAACAGCGGCTCGGGGAGCTTGGATGCCTCGGTGAGGCCGGCGGGCAGGGAGATGCCACATACGGTTCCGTCGGCATCGTAGGTCTTCTTGCCGGAACCGGTGAGATACCCACGAACGATGCACTCGATCATGATGGGCTCGGCCTTCTTGACCAACATGGTGCGGCCGGACAGATAGTCGCCGTAATCGGCGAAGTCAGCCGGGAAATCGGCCGTGTCGATGGACACCATATGGTTGGGCACGAGGTCGGCGAACTTATCGAACCAGAACGCGGAGATGCGATTGAGCACCTCGCCCTTGTAGGGAATCTCGTCGGGCAAGATGTAATCAAATGCGGAGATACGGTCGGAGGCAACCATGAGCAGGTTGTCGCCGGCGTCGTAAATGTCACGGACCTTGCCCCGGGAATCGGGACGGCGCTCCATCGTGGTCATGTGCGTCAACTCCTTACGCGAATGTCATCGCCGCTGTTGAGAAATCTTCCCTCACAACGGCCTGTTCCTGGCGGAGCGGCAGCGGCGTTGTCCCGCTCCTTTACCGCCATAGCACAGCTAATATTTCATTGTAGTGGATGACGCCTCCTCTTCCAGCTCACGGGGAAGATGAATCGTAAAAGTCGTACCCTTTTCAAGTTCGCTCTCCACCGCGATGAAGCCATGATGGCGCTCTACGATCTGCTTGGTCACGGCCAAGCCAACGCCCAGACCGCCTGCCTCACGAGCGCGGCTGGCATCTGCGCGCCAAAAACGACCGAATATCCTCGCAAGATCATCTTTTGCGATGCCAATACCCGTATCTGATACCGTCACCATCACATGTTTGCGGTCGCCATGGATCGAAACAACCACCCATCCATCTTCGGGCGTATAGCGCATGGCGTTGCTCATAAGGTTGATAATGCATTGCGTGATCATGTCCGCGTCGCACGTGATGACCGCCGAACGACCTTGCATCTCATTAACGAACCGCAGATGAAGCCCCTTGTTGTGGAAGAGTTGATGCTGATTGTTCACGATGTTTTGCGCCAGCTGCACAATGTCGACCTTGTCGAGCCTGAGGGGCGCGGTGTGATTCTCCAATCGGGAGAGGTCGAGGGTCTGCTGCACGAGACGTGCCAAGCGGCGAGTCTCCGCGGCGACCGTCTCAAGATGCTCGGCGTCTGTGGGATACACTCCGTCTTGCATGGCTTCCACGGTCGCCTGCATGGCCATGAGCGGCGTGCGCAGCTCATGAGCCACGTCGGACGTGAGACGACGTTCGCGCTTGAGGTCGCGCTCCAAGCTGGCGGCCATCTCGTCGAATGTCTCGCCCAGCTGATCGATTTCATCCTCTCCCCGCATGTTCGTCCGTGCCGAAAGATCACCCTCGCGTATCCGGCGGGCGGTGTCGGTGATGGTGCGGACGGGATTGGTAAACATGCGCGAAACAAGGAAGCCAATCACCACCGCCATAAGGACCGCGATAAAAGCAGCGAGTCCCATGGCGTTGAACGTCCGCTCGCGAAACGCCGTGTCTGCCTTGGTGAGCAGTGCATCACTACCCAACACCCAAAGACGGAGAGAGCCGATCTCGCCCCCATTGCTATCCACGATGGGGGCGACCACGGCGGACTCGGGATCGGTTGGGGCTTTAGAAACGGGGCTGCGGGTGCCCAGCCCTCCATCTGACTTGTCGGCAGTACTCGCCATTGCGGCGGCAGGCCACGTGTCGTCATACATGATAGCGCCACCGGCATCTTTGACCTGCATACCGATGTCGTCTGACAGGGTGCTTGACTCCGCCACGGTCTTAATGGCATCGACGCTCCACTCGCCGGCATCCTCGTATCGCTCGGCGAGCTTCTCGGCGGCAACTTGGGCAATCTCCTCGACATTGGCACGTGTGTAATCCGAAAACGCGCCACCCCAAACCACCGTGACCACGAGTGCCAAGATAACGACCGTTACAAGCGATGTCATGGCGAACGAGAGCGCCATGCGCCCGCCATAGCTCATGCCCGACCGCGGCATGGGATGAGGCGTATTCCAACTCGCTCGCGGCGACGGCTGCTCCGCCTCGGCTCCGTGTTTTCCAATGACCAGGCGCTCCATGAATCCCCCTACCGCACCACATAAAATGGGCGCCACGTGATGCGGCGCCCGGCGTGAGTCGTGTTACTTGTCCGCCTTGTCAGGCTGCGCGGGTGCCTCAAAACGATATCCGACACCGTGCACGGTATAGAGCCACTTGGGCTTTTTGGGATCATCCCCCAGCTTGGCGCGCAGGTTCTTCACGTGACTATCGATGGTGCGCTCATAGCCCTCAAAGTCGTAACCGAGAACCTTCTCCACGAGCTCCATACGGTTGTACACGCGGCCGGGATGGCGAGCGAGCGTGGTGAGGAGCTTAAACTCGGATGCGGTGAGGTCAACTTCCTTGCCCTCAACCAGAATCTTGTGCCCAGAGATATCGATGACCAGATCGCCAAAGTCGAGGACCTCGACCTGCGGCTCGTCGGCAAGGTGAGTGCGGCGGAACAAGGCGCGCACGCGCGCCACGAGCTCACGCGGGGAGAAGGGTTTGATGAGGTAGTCGTCCGCACCGAGCTCGAGGCCGATGATACGATCCTCAACCTCTCCCTTAGCGGTAAGCATGATAATCGGCACATCAGAGGTGTCACGGATGGCACGGCACACACGCTCACCGGAAAGCTTAGGGAGCATAAGGTCGAGCACGATCAGGTCAAACTGGTGCTTCTCGAACTCCTCAACGGCGGATTGACCGTCGCCAACACCCACGACCCAATAACCTTCACGCTCAAGATAGGCTGCCACCGCGTCGCGGATGGCCTTTTCATCCTCAACCAACAAAATCTTACGTGCATCTGAAGCCATGGGCGGCCTCCTCGTCTCGCAAACAAACGTCGTTTTATTCTAGCGCACACAAATGGCGCACACCTTTAACGAAGTATGCCCAATCTGCGGAGTGCTCAATCATTGGCGCGGGCGGCATTGGATAGCAGGCGCGCTTTACAGGGCGAACACCCGCAGACGCACCAACGCCGGTAAGCCGTCGTCACCTCGCACGGTGGCATACGTCACCAGATGATCCGTCGTTCCCTCGCTTGCCGGATAGTCGCCAAAATCAAGCGCCTTATCTGGGGCCGTGAGGATTGCATAGGTCTGGGCACTTGTGTCGACCACAAAATGCGAGGACTGGGCTTTGATGACGTACAGACTCCCCTTGCCCGTGACGCAGGCGAGCGGCTCGCGGCTCAAATATACGAACGGACCACCCGAGTTGCCGATGAACGTGCCCATGTTCCCCAGGCTGCCGCCGTATCCGTAGTTTGCCTCGACCGAAAAGGCAAAACTTTCGCCCATGAACACAGCTTCGAAGGGACTGACCGTTTCGGGCATGACCAGCTGGGCGGCAACCTTATTGTTATTCTGCAGGTCAAGCGCGGTGAGCCCGTAATATGTACCATCATCGGAATTGACGCGGGGGGCGATGGTGAGGTAACCGTCGCTCACACGCGGCCACGTCGCAAATCGACCGGGACTCTCGTACAGGTCCTCACCCTTTTCGTCTCCCACGTTCCACAGGTAGCAATGGGAGAACTCCGAGCTCTTGGCTCCCGTCGCAAAGGGCATTTTCTGCCAGATGACCGAAGATCCCGTTGCGGTAAAACGCGCCGGCTCCCAATCGGCGTCGCCTTTGTCGAGCTCAACGGGATCTCCAACAAGCACCCCGTTCTCGAGTGCCTGGGCAATGAGTACCCAAGCTCCCGCCGCATAATCCATTTCAACCCACGCGTACACCTGCTCCGAGCAGCGAACATCGTGGAACGCATGGGTCTTTCCCGCTACCGGTTCCGACACCAGAGTCGACGTGTTTCCGCTGGCGAGAGAAATGATGCCGAGCGTGTTGATCGTGCGGGCGCTCGCCGGGGCCTCCAGCAGTGCCGCCCACGACCCCTCGCAGTGGAACGGGACAGTGCCCAAGGGAAGGTCCCATTCGTATTGGGCGGTCAGGGTGTTGTCCACCCCCTCGAAGTCATCGGTGACGTTGGTGATCTTCGAGTCGTCAGTGATGACCTGCGGCTCACCGCTCACATTCGCAGCGCCGCCATCTGATCCACAACCCACAAGGGATATTGCCGTGAGCGCTGCTCCGGCGGCCGCAGTTCCCTTGAACAGCGTTCGGCGGCTCACGCTGCGAGAAGCAGTGGCACGGCGATCGGTCCGCGAATCGAAATGGTACTCCCTAGTTTTCATGGCAGCTACGCCCGAACCTTGGCCTGTGCTTCGCGCAAGGCAAGCGTGAGTTGATCGGCACAAGAGGTCTTACGCGGCCCGCAGGTGTTTCCCTGCAAAAGCTCGACGATGGAATCGACCGGTTGGCCGGCGACAAGCCTACCGATGGCCTTGAGGTTACCGTTGCAGCCTCCGTCGAACGCCACATTTTCGATAGTCGAGCCATCATCCGAGAGTTCCACGTGAATCATACGGGCGCACACGCCGCGCGGTTTGAAATCAAGATCGATCACAAAGGTGCCTTTCCCTAACATTTTTCACTGCTGCCAGTATGCCACACAGCATGTATCGGCAACATGACTCCATCTTGTCATCGTTATGGAAAGGGCGGACCCTAATGAACTGCCTCCCATTTCTTGGACTGGAAAATAAAGTCCTCGAGATGGGAGGT
>NZ_CAUFLV010000023.1:0-20652 GCF_959026545.1 uncultured Collinsella sp. | reverse complement strand
CGTTGATCTCGGTGAGGTTGGGCTTGACGAGCGTGGGCTTGACCTCGGCCTCGAGGGCGGCGTCGAGAGAGGCGCCGGAGGTGTCGAGCAGCACCGGAACGCCGTGCTCGGCGGCCTGGGCGACCATGCCGGCGTAGAAGTCCGCGGGGACGCCCTTGGGCAGGGAGCCGGAGATGGTCACGCAGTCGGCCTTGGCGACGAGCTCGGCGAACTTGGCGGAGAAGGCAGCGAGCTCCTCAGGCGAGATCTCGGGGCCGCTCTCGAGCAGCTCGGTCTGATTGCCCTCATGCAGGATGTTCAGGCAGATGCGGGTCTCGCCGGCGATGGGCGTGAAGTCGTGCTTGATGCCGTCGGCATCCATGAGGGAGCCCATGTAGGCGCCCATGTGGCCACCGAGCAGGCCGGTCGCCACGACGTCATCGCCGAGCTGGCACAGGACGCGGCTCACGTTCAGGCCCTTGCCGCCCGCGGTCTTCTTGGGGGAGACGCGGTTGACGTCGTCGATGACCAGCTTGTCGAGCTGATACGCGGTGTCGATTGCGGGGTTCATGGTTACGGTCAGAATCATGTTCACTCCTTTTCTCGGGGCCAACCCACAGGCCCCGGTTCTACACAGTGCCTCCGGCACGCCGCGAGGCCCAGTCGCGCCTCGCCGCCCGTCGGATGAAGCCGATCGCTAGAGGATCTCGATCGAGAAGGCGCGCTTGACGGTTTCGCCCGGCTTGGCGGTCAGGCAGCCGCGCTTGTCCTCGAACACATCGTCCTCGTCGGAGCAGGTGGACAGGCCGCCCCACGGCTCGATGGCGACGAAATCGCCCTCGGGCTTGCTCCAGATGATGAGGTAGGGGAAGTCCGGAAAAGACACACGAAGGCCCTTCTCCTCCCCCTTCTTCACAAGGTCGACCGTACGGCTGTTGAGGACGTCGAAGATCGTCTCAGCGAAGTCAAAGAGCTCGTGGGTGAGCGGCAGTGTGCGGCCGATCATCGGGTTGGCGCTCCTGTTCTCCACGTCGATGAGGCCGGTGGACGGGACGGCGGTGCACAGGGTCGCGGCCTCGTCGGCATCGAAACGCAGCTCGTAGTCGGAGTAGCCCTCGCCCTCATCGAGCGGGCAGGCGAACCCGGGGTGGCCGCCGATAAAGAACGGCATGTCCTCGTCGCCCTCGTTGGTGACCTCGTAGCTCACCTGCAGCTTTGCGCCGTCGAGCGCATAGCGGGCGACCAACGCGAACGGGAACGGGAACTGCTCGAGCAGCTCGGGGTGCTCGGCGCTCGAGAGCTTGAACGCGATCTGGCCCTCGCCCTGCTCGGCGAGCTCCCACTCCTGCTTGCGGGCAAAACCGTGACGGCCCAGCTTGACCTGCTTGCCCGAGCGGGTCTGGGCAGCGTCATCGCGCAGACCGCCGCAGATGGGGAAGCACACGGGAGCCTGCCCGCTCCACACCGCGGGATCGCCCTGCCACAGATACTCACGCCCCTGCGAGAGCAGGGAGGTGAAGGAGCCGCCGGCGGTGGTGAAGCCCACGCGCAGGGTGCCGTTGTCCAATACGAAGTCGGCCATGGCCCTCTCCTCTCCGCACGATACAGCGTGCGAAAACAAAGAAATACGTGCAATTGTATGCAGCTCGATTGTACCGCGCCGACGACCCCGCCCGCCTTCGCCTTCGACGCCGAATGCGGGCGAGCAGCGGGGCAAAGCAAACCAAAGCAAAGCCCGCGCCCCCTGACGGGACGCGGGCGCAATCGCTCGCTTCGCGAAAGACGGGGCTCGGCCCCAAGGGTCCGGATCGAGATGGACGCACCCCCATCACGGACGCGATATGGTCGCGGCTATATCGCGCGCAGGCTAGTCGTGGTACTCGCCGCGGTCCCACTTCTCGATGAACTCGTCGAAGAAGTGCGGGTCGGCCTGGGCCTCGGCGTCGGCCTTGTTCACGGCATCGATCTTGGCCACGAGGGCGTCGCGCTCGGGGGTCGGCTCGTACTCGGCCTCGAGGAACGCGAGCATGATGTCGGCCATGAGGAACTCGCCGGTGATCTTGCCGCCGAAGCCGACCACGTTGGCGTTGAGCTCGCGGCGGGCGTAGAGGGCGCTCGTCATGTCGCGGACCAGGGCGCAGCGCGCGCCGGGCACCTTGTTGACGGAGTTGGTGATGCCGATGCCGGTGCCGCAGAGGACCACGCCGAGGTCGGCCCTGCCGGAGGCCACGGCCTCGCCCACGGCCTTGCCGTAGATCGGGTAGTGGGTGCGGGTGTGGCTGTAGGTGCCGCAGTCGAGGACCTCGTAGCCGGCCTCCTCCAGGCGGTCGTGCAGGTACGTCTTCTCGTCGGTGACGATGTGGTCGCAGCCGAGTGCGATGATCTTCTTGGTCATGATTCGTTCCCCCTAGGCCATCTTGTTGAGCATGTCGACGCGCACCTGGTGACGACCGGCGGCGTAATCGGCCTTGAGGAACTCGCGGGCGATCTTCTTGGCGACCTCGGAGCCCACCACGGCGGAGCCCAGGCAGACGATGCGGGAGTTGTTGTGCTCGCGGGTCATGTAGGCGCTGCGCTCGTCGGAGATGTTGGCGGCGACCATGCCCTTGACGCGGGTCGCGGCCATGTAGCTGCCCACGCCGTACGCGTCGAAGCAGAGGCCCTGCGAGCCCTCGTTCTCCATCAGGTCGGCGGCGACGGCGGTGGCGGAATCGACAAAGTCCGCGGCGGGCTCGACGGAAAGGTCGACCACCTCGTGGCCGTCCTCGAGCAGCGTCTCCTTGATGAGCTCCTTGAGCGGCATGCCTGCCGCGTCAGAACCGATGACAACTCTCATGCTGTCCTCCTTTACGTGCGCGCACCCGATATGCGCGCTTGGTTACCTTGCCCAGACACCGACGCCGTCCACAAAGAAGCTAGCAGATCATCTTGGTGAATTCCTCGACCTGCCGGCGCTTCTCGTCCGCAATCGAACCTTCGCAGATGAGCGCGTCGATGTTTGAAAGCCTGTAGAACGTGTAGAAGTCCCGCTGGCCGATCTTGCTTGAATCCGCCACAAGATACCTGGTATCTGCCTGGTCGAACGCGAGCTGTTGGAAGCGCCCCTCGTCCATATTGGAGGTGGAGACCGCGTCAAAGCAGATGCCGTTGGCGCCTATAAAGGCGACGTCTATGCCCAGAGTCGAGATGGCGTCCTCCGCCACGGGACCCACAAACGCGGTGGTGCGCCTGCGGTACGTTCCGCCGATGAAGCAGAGCTCATAGGCCTCGTTGGGTTCCAGCAGGGTGAAGATGGACTGCGAGTTGGTGATGATGCGCAGGTGACACGAGGGCAACAGCGGAACCATCTGCTCGATGGTGGTTCCCGTGCCCAGGAAGATAGTCGAATCCTCCTCGACCAAGCCCGCTGCCGTACGCGCTATATCGATCTTCTCGCTCGCATGGCGGGCGCGTTTCTCGATATGGCTGTACTCGTGGCGGATCATCGAGCGGCGCTGCGAAGACGCGCTACGGGCTCCCCCGTGGACGCGAATCACCTCGCCGGCGCCCGCCAGTTCCTCCAAATCGCGGCGAACAGTCATGTCCGACACACCAAGGGCGTCCACGATCTCCTTGACGGAAACGGTGCCCTGGCTCTCGATAAGGCGCATGAGCCTATCCTGTCGTTCAGCTTTGATCACCACGTCCTCCTTTCACAGTTTCCAACATAATCAAACATCTTTCAACATGCAAGAACTTTTCTAAAGATGCATTCAATATAAATTGAACACCATTGTTTTCCTACTGTTTTACCGTTTGTCGATCTTTTTCTACCGTTTACGGTGTTTTATTACGAGAATATCTGTTTGCTTTTGTTGAAATGTTATTGTGCCGCTAGCCCGGATATTCCAGTCCACTGTGTGCGTGTCAGATCATTTGGGCACGTGCTCATTCCCTATGGAGGAACCATGGCAACTAAAGAAGAAATCTCGATGATTGGTTTTGAGATCGTCGCATATGCCGGAGATGCCCAGACCGACCTTATCGCCGCTTGCGAAAAGGCAGGCAAGGGCGACATCGAAGGTGCGCGCGCCCTTCACGAGTCCGCAAAGCAGGCGCTGATCGACGCCCATGACGTCCAGACCAAGCTTCTTTCCCAGGAGGCAGGCGGCGGCGAAATGGACGTGACCTTCATCATGGTACACGCGCAGGACACGCTGATGACCACCATGCTACTTGAGAAGCAGACCAAGTTCACCATCGACGCGTACGAGCGCATCGGCCAGCTGGAGGCAAAGCTCGCCTAAAGAGCCGCCTAAAGAGGCCCTACAAGAACCATCCGCGACAGCTTGTTCCCCCGGGTGCGGCATTCCCCCTCTTGCCGTACCCTTTCTACGTTCACCTGCCGCATAAAAAGACGGAGCCAAAAAGCGCGCTCGCGCCCGGCTCCGTCTTGCTATCTAGATAGAGGCAAAAGGCCCGCGCTACCTAAGGTCGCGGACCGACCCCCGCTCAACCAGGTGCCCCGGGAACAGCTTGTGGTTGCATCCGTCCGCCATGCGCTCCGGAATCACCAGCTTGCCAATTGCCCACTCAGCGATTGCCGAGTTGTCAAAGTGAAGCGACGTCAATTGGCAGTTGGGGACAAAGGCGGACGAGATATCATCCGCGCCAATCATGCTCACGTCCCCCGGAACCGAAAGGCCCGCATCGGACAGCGCGCACATGCAGCCATAAGCCATCGCATCATCGGATGCAAACACAGCAGTGCAGGCACCGCTGCGCACCTTATCGGCCAACAACGTTCCCGCCGCATATCCGCTTTCTGGGCTCCAATCACCCGCGATAACCTGCGGCGGCTCAATCCCGTGATCAAGCATGGCAGACCGCCAGCCACTCTCGCGCGCGACGCCTGCGAGCGATCTCGAAGGGCCGCTGATGTGCCAAATCTTTGTGTGACCGTGCTCAACCAGGTAATCCACCACCGCGCGGGCGCTCGCCTCCTGGTCGGAATCAACGGTAGGGCACGCAGGGTGATCATGCATAGAAATGATCACTTCGGGAAGGCCCGCCCGGGGCACAAACGTGTCAAAGTCCTCCGGCGTGCGGTTGAGCACGTATATCATGCCGTCGATCGACAGGCTCGACATGCGGTCCGCCGCCTGCCCCAGGCTCAAGGGCTCCTCGCGATCCATCTTTAGCAGCGCTATGGTGTAACCCTGCGCCGCAGCGGCGTCAACAAACATCTCAAGGCGATCGCGATTGCCCGTCTCGGAGATATTGCCCATGGCGATACCCAGGGCCATGTAGCGACCACGCCGCAGCGCTCGCCCTGCATTGCTTGGACGATACCCCAGCTCGGCAATCGCCCGCCTTACCTTCTCCTTTGTAGCGGGGCGCACCGCAGGAGAATCATGCACGGTGCGTGAAACGGTCTGTTCAGACACACCCGCAAGACGTGCGACGTCCTTTATCGATGCGGGCTTTCCATCAGCCATTACTTCCACCTTCCCCTTAACATGCACACCTTTTGAACATACTGGATAATCCGCTCACCGTATAAAAAGAACCGCTCAGCCTAAAAAGAAACCAGCATTCCAATTCAAAATGTTAACGTCATCATTGTAATGTTGACGTCGCCATTTTGGATTACAGGCTCCTTGCAGCCACCGCGGCAAAACATGTTGATTGTCGGTGGGCACGCATAAGAGGAATCATTACCGGGCTTTTTTCCTCTTATCGTAAACAGCGATCAATTGCCAAGCCGCAACGCAACAGCTCCTGTAACCCTGGCACAGAACAGAGCACTGGTTTAGCGTCCTCCTGAAAGGAGAGGGAAATGGAACAACTCATTGCGACCATTGAGAAGGGCAAGCCGTTTTTTAACGCCATTGCCCGCAACAAGTACCTCAAGGCGATTCGTGATGGCTTCATCTCGGTTATCCCCATCATCATTTTCTCCAGCATCTTCATCCTGGTAGATGCCGTACCCAACGTCTGGGGCTTCTACTGGCCTGCAGAGATCGACGCCATCCTCATGAAGGCCTATAACTACTCCATGGGCATCCTGGCACTCGGCGCCGCCGCCACCACGGCCAAGCACTTCTGCGACGCGCAGAACCGCGACATGCCCAAGAACAACCAGATCAACTTCCTCTCGGTCATGATCGCCTCCGTCATCGGCTTCCTGCTCCTTTCCAGCGACGCCATCAACGTAGAGGTTGATTCCACCTCTTACTCCGGCTTCGCCAACGGCTTCCTTGGATCAAAGGGCCTGCTTACCGCCTTTATCTCGGCATTTGTGGTAGGCATTGTCTACAAGTTCTTCGTGTCTCGCAACATCACCATCAAGCTGCCCGACCAGGTTCCGCCCAACATCTCCCAGACGTTCAAGGACCTCATCCCCTTCTCCGTCTCCATTTCCATCTTCTGGCTCTTCGACCTTATCTTCCGCAGCGCGTTTGGCTTCTGCTTCGCCCAGGGCGTCATCCAGGTCTTCCAGCCCCTGTTCTCCGCAGCCGATAGCTACGTAGGCCTCGCCATCATCTACGGCGCCATGAGCCTGTTCTGGTTCGTCGGCGTTCACGGCCCGTCCATCGTCGAGCCCGCCATCTCCGCTGCCCTTGTCGCCAACATGTCCGCCAACCTCACTGCTTACCAGGCAGGCGAGCAGGCAACCCACGTACTCTCCCTTTCTTCCCAGTACTTCGTCGTCTGCCTTGGCGGCACCGGCGCTACCCTGGTCATCTGCTTCATGTTCGCCTTCCTCGCCAAGTCCAAAGAGATGAAGGCGATTGGACGCGCCTCCATGATCCCCACGCTCTTCAACGTCAACGAGCCGTTCCTGTTCGGCGCCCCCATGGTCTTGAACCCCATCTTCTTTGTCCCCTTTGTCTTCGCCCCCATCTGCAACATCTGGGCTCTTAAGATCTTTGTCGACCTCATCGGCATGGACGGATTCCTCTACACGCTTCCCTGGACGGTCCCCGGCCCCGTCGGCATCATCATGGGCCTTGGCTTCCAGCCCCTCGCGTTCGTGTTCCTCGCCGCTGTGCTCGCCATCGACTTCTTGGTCTACTATCCCTTCTTCAAGGTCTATGATCGCGAGAAGTGCGAGGAAGAGGCCACCATGCTCGAGGAAGAACTCGCTGCAAAGGCAGCCGCCAAGGGCGACGCCATGACCGCAGCCTTCCAGGGCAAGATCAACGCTTCTTCTGTTGCGGACGATGACTCCAAGACTCAGGCCGCAGCCGCAGATTCCAACGACCTTGCAAAGCTCAACGGTCGCCGCGTGCTGGTGCTTTGCCAGGGCGGCGGTACCTCCGGCCTGCTGGCAAACGCCCTTGCCAAGGCAGCAAAAGAGCACGGTATCGACCTTGAAACCGGTGCGGACGCCTACGGCAACCACGTCGATATGATGAAGGACTTCGACCTGGTTATCCTCGCCCCGCAAGCAGCCTCCTACTTTGACGACCTCAAGGCAGACTGCGACCGCATGGGCCTTGCCTGCTGCGTCACCCGTGGCAAGCAGTACATCGACCTCACCCGCGACGGAGAAGCCTCCCTGCGCTTTGTGGCCGAACAGCTCAACCTGTAATCAAACCATCGCGCAAGCGTATCGCCCGGCCGTCGTCCCCACAATCGACGGCCGGGCACTTCCCTACATCAAGCAAGAAAAAGGATCACATCATGAGCTCCAATCAGTTCCCCGCCAACTTTGTATTCGGAGGCGCCACGGCAGCCTATCAGGTCGAGGGCGAAACCCAAACGCACGGCAAAGGAAAGGTCGCTTGGGACGACTTCCTCAAGGAGCAAGGCCGCTTCTCCCCCGACCCCGCAAGCGACTTCTACAACCAGTACCCGCGCGACCTTGAGCTTTGCGAGCGCTTTGGCATGAACGGCATCCGCCTCTCCATCGCCTGGAGCCGCATCTTCCCCACCGGAACCGGCGAGGTCAATCCCGAGGGCGTCCAGTACTACCATGACCTCTTCAAGTGCTGCCGAGCGCACGGCGTCGAGCCCTACGTCACGCTCCACCACTTCGACACGCCCCTCACCCTGTTCGAAAAGGGCGATTTCCTCAACCGCGAAACCATCGATGCATTTGTTGACTACGCCACGTTCTGCTTTAAGGAGTTCGCGGACGACGTCACCTACTGGTTCACGTTCAACGAGATCTGGGCGGACGCCACCAACACCTACATCGAGGGCACTTTCCCCGGCGGCGAAAAGGCCAACCTGGCCAAATGCTTCCAGTGCGAGCACAACATGATGCTCGCCCACGCCCGTGCCGTCCTCGCGTTCAAGCGCGGCGGGTTCTCTGGCAAGATCGGCGTTATCCAGTCGCTTGAGTACAAGTATCCTTTGGACGAGAATTCCGCCGCAGACATCAACGCTGCTAAAAACGAGGACGTGCTGCAAAACCAGTTCCTTCTCGACGCCACCTTTAGGGGCGACTACGCCGCGGATACGCTCGAGGTTGCCAGCCGCCTTGCCGCAGTTTCCGGCGGCAGCATCGAGATTCGCGAGGATGATCTTGCCGTCATGCGCGAGGCTGCAGCACTCAACGATTATCTGGGCGTCAACTACTACCAAAGCCGCTTCCTGCGCGCCTACGAAGGCGAAAACGATCTTCACCACAACGGCACGGGCGAAAAGGGAACGGACCGCTTCCGCTTGGCGGGCGTGGGCGAGCGCGTAAACAAGCCCGGCATTCCCACCACGGATTGGGACTGGATCATCTATCCGGAGGGCCTCTTTGACCTCTTGGTCCGCATTCGCCTGCAGTACCCCAACTACAAGGAGATCTTTATCACCGAGAACGGCATGGGCTATAAAGACCCCTTTGTCGATGGTTTTGTGGACGATGCACCCCGTATCGATTACGTTGAGAAGCATCTCGCTGCGGTACTGCGCGCCATCGAGGCGGGCGTCAACGTAGGCGGCTACTTTATGTGGAGCCTGCAGGACCAGTTCAGCTGGACCAACGGCTACAACAAGCGCTATGGATTCTTCTACGTTGATTACGAGACCCAGGAGCGCACGCCCAAGGCCAGCGCTTACTGGTTCAAGCGCGTCGCGCAGACCCGCTGCCTGTAGGTCCGTCTGTCACCACGCCGCGGCAGCTGCCGTACCCGCCGCCGCGGACGCCGTCACCATAGTTGCCACAGCTGCCTCACCAACCGCCGCGCCAAGCACAAGCCCTGTTCCAGCCATCTGGAACAGGGCTTTTTCTCAACCTTTTTGCCGCTCCCCATTCAGCGGCCCTCCGGCTCCGGCTCTCAATTTCACGAGACGGGCTTTTGAACGCTTTTTTCCGCCTCAGCCTTCAAAAAAACGTTCAAAATCCCGTCTCGTCATTCTCCTACTATTTCGATGCGTTGATCCAAGCCGAAAAAGCCGCCTCGGACGTCGCCAACGCAGTAAGACGTAGCGAAACGTAGCAAAACGCCGCACAACGCCACACAGCACCGCAAATACCTAGCGAGCGTCCGACACGGTGCTGCGCTCGACCAGCTCGCCCGGCAGACGCACCGCCTCGACCTTAGATTCTCTCGATAGCTGGGAGAAGAAGTAGTCGAACGTCTTTCGGCCACGCTCGCGCATGTCGAAGCGCACCGTGGTCAGGTCATTGTGGGGCACCATGCCCTGCATGGAATCGTCCACGCCTATAACACTCACGTCTTCCGGCACACGCCTGCCATGGGCGCGCAGCGCCATGATGGCACCCATGGCCATTTGATCGTTGGCAACGTAGAGCGCCGTCATCTCAGCGTCTTGGACGAGCTTTTCGCCAAGCTCGTAACCGCTGTCCGCAGTCCAATCCCCGTGTAAGGGCTCAACGACTTCGAGCCCCGCGCGCTCCAGCGAGTCTCGCCAACCGCGCGTCCTGAAATCCGCCGTGATCGAGTCTTTGGGGCCGGCCAGGTGCCTGATCTGCGTATGGCCGCGCGAGCGAAGATGGTCGACCACAAGCTGCGAGCACCCGTATTGATCGGAGTCGATAGTGGTGCAGCGCGGGTGCTCCTTCATGGAGATGATGATGGTGGGCAGGCCGTTGAGCGGCTCGAACTCGTCAAAATCCTCGATAGTCCTGTTGGTGTTGAACACCATGCCGTCCACGGGGAGCTCCGCCAGGCGACGCACGGTGTCCCGCAGGCGCACGGACTCGCTCTCATCAAACTCGATCAAGGTGACGGCGTAACCGTACTCGCGGGCGGCGGACATAAGCCCCTCCAGCGTAGCTACGTTACCCGTATGGGTGATATCGAACATGCACAGGCCGATGCAGCCGTACTTGCCGCCGCGCAGCGACCTGCCGGCAAAGCTGGGGTAGAAGCCAAGCTGGTCCATGGCATCCATAACGCGCCTTCGGGTCTCCTCGACCACGCACGCCTGCCCGTTGACCACGCGCGACACCGTCTGTCGGGAGACGCCGGCAAGCTTGGCGACGTCCGCCATGGACACCGCCCTGCCAGGCTTGTGGACTGAGGAACCTGCCGCCGTCATCTTGTTATCCCGTTCCATCCAACGGCTCCCCTCGCACTGCGCATGCTCTCAGATTGATGCTCGAATTGCTGTTCAAACTGCTGTTCTGGTAAATGTAGCATCAACTGAGCGTAAGCTGAAGAGCACGTGCGCATTGAACGAAGGCTATCGCCTTTTCCGCGCACCTCTGCCTGCATCTATCCCACCGCTTGCCGCCGATAATCGACCGCTCGCATCCCTCTACCCCCAACGCCCCTTGCACTGCCATCAACTCATGTTAACGTGCTCATTGTAGAAATGAGCACGTGCTCATAACGAGTATCATCCGGGCACAACATACTCGTAAGCAGCGCAAGCTCGCCCTAGCAGCCATCTCTACTAGCACGTTTAGTGGCTGCAAAAGCAAACCCATGCAAACGGAGGGTCCATGGAAAAGCTCATAGCGCTCATCGAGAAAGGCAAACCTTTCTTCAACGCCATCGCGCGCAACAAGTACCTCAAGGCAATCCGCGACGGCTTCATCTCCGTCATGCCCATCATCATCGTCTCCAGCATCTTTCTTTTGGTCAGCGCCGTCCCCAATGTCTGGGGCTTCTACTGGCCGGCAGAGATCAACGATGTTCTCATGAAGGCCTACAACTACTCCATGGGCATCGTCGGCATCTGCGCAGCGGCCACCACGGCCAAGCACTTCTGCGATGCGCAGAATCGCGACCTGCCCAAGAACAACCAGATCAACTTCATCTCGGTCATGATTGCATCGCTCATCGGTTTTCTGCTGCTCTCCAGCGACGCCATCAGCTTCACGGATAACGGCGTCTCCATCTCCGGCCTCGCCAACGGCTACATGGGATCCAAGGGCCTGCTAACCGCCTTTATCTGTGCGTTCGCCACCGGCATCATCTACAAGTTCTTTATCAAGCGCAACATCACCATCAAGATGCCCGAACAGGTGCCGCCCAATATCTCCCAGACCTTCAAGGACATCATCCCCTTTGGCGTCTGCCTGGTCTTCTTCTGGGGCTTTGACTTTGCATTCCGCAACGTCTTTGGCTTCTGCTTCGCCCAAGGCGTTATCCAGGTGTTCCAGCCGCTCTTCTCCGCGGCAGACGGCTATGTTGGCCTCGCCATCATCTACGGCGCCATGTCGCTCTTCTGGTTTGTAGGCGTCCACGGCCCCTCCATCATCGAGCCCGCAATCTCTGCCGCCCTCATCTCCAACCTTGAGCTCAACATGGCCATGTACCAGGCCGGTGAGCACGCAACCGCCGTCCTCACCAAACCGCTTCAGGATTTCGTCGTCGCCATGGGCGGCACCGGCGCCACACTGGTGATCTGCTTCATGTTCGCCTTCCTCGCAAAGTCCAAAGAGATGCGCGCCGTGGGCCGTGCCTCAGCCGTGCCGGTTTGCTTTGGCGTCAACGAGCCGTTCCTCTTCGGCGCTCCCATGGTCTTGAACCCCATCTTCTTCATCCCCTTCATCTTCGCGCCCATCGCCAATATCTGGATCACCAAATTCTTCATCGACGTCTTGGGTATGAACGGCTTCATGTTCAGCCTTCCCTGGACCACCCCCGCGCCCTTGGGCATCGCCATGGGTCTGGGACTTCAGCCCCTTGCGTTCCTGCTCATCCCCGCCCTGCTGATTGTTGATTTCCTCATTTATTTCCCCTTCTTCAAGGTATACGACCGCGAGAAGTGCGCCGAAGAAGCCGAGGCCGATCAGGCTGAGGTCGCGCAGCGCGCCGCCCAGAAGCAGGCTGCCATGAACGCCGCATTCCAGGGCAAGGCGGATACGGCAAGCGTCGCCACCGGCGCCGTCGCCCAGGCCGCCGCGAGCATGGCAGCGGAGAAGAAGCGCACCGCCGGCCAGTCTATGGATGAAGAATCTGCGGGTAGCACCACCCCCGCTGCATCTGATGATGACGCAGCCGCCAGCGCCTCGTCCAGCACCACCGACGCGTCGGGCAACCCCTATGCAGCGCTCAACGGCCGTCGTGTCCTTGTCCTGTGCCAGGGAGGCGGAACCTCCGGCCTGCTCGCCAACGCGTTGGCCAAGGCCGCCCGCGAGCACGGCATCGATCTCGAGACCGCAGCGGACGCCTACGGCAGCCATCTGGACATCATGCCGGACTTCGACCTGGTTATCTTGGCACCCCAAGCGGCGTCCTATTTCGACGACCTCAAGGCCGACGGCGAGCGTATGGGCGTCGCCTGCTGCGTCACCCGCGGCAAGCAGTACATCGACCTCACCCGCGACGGCGAGGCATCGCTGGCATTCGTAGCCCAGCAACTGGGAATCTAGATTCCTGCGCATGCAGTAGCGCGCTCGAATAGAGCCCCCATTTCCGCGGTCCGGGAGCAACACGCCCTGCCGTCTTCTCCCGAACCGCCCCCAACCCCTTTCAGCCCTTCAAACAAGATTGGATTCGCCATGAGCCCCGTCTTTTCCGCCGATACCTCCCAGCGCTTTCCCGACAACTTTGTTTTTGGTGGCGCTACCGCCGCCTACCAGGTAGAAGGCGCTTGCCAATCCCATGGCAAGGGCAAAGTCGCATGGGACGACTACCTCGCTCAGCAAGGCCGCTTTTCACCCGAGCCCGCCTGCGACTTCTATAACCGTTACGATAGCGACCTCGAGCTGTGCGAGCGCTTTGGGATGAACGGCATCCGCGTGTCGATCGCCTGGAGCCGCATCTTTCCCGATGGCGGCGTGGGTGAGCCCAACCCCGAGGGCGTCGCCTTCTACCACAACCTTTTCGCCAGCTGCCGCGCCCACGGAGTCGAGCCATACGTGACCCTGCACCACTTCGACTCCCCCGCCGCGATCTACGCCAATGGCGACTTCCTCAACCGCGATGCCATCGACGCCTTTGAGGCGTATGCCCGCTTCTGCTTTGACGAATACCCCGAGGTGACCCGCTGGTTCACGTTCAACGAGATCGCGGCGGCCACGCTCAACCGCTACGTCGAGGGAACCTGGCCGCAGGGCAAGAAGGGCTGCCTGCACGAGTGCCTGCAGGCCCAGCACAACATGATGCTCGCCCACGCCCGAGCCGTCTTGGCTTACAAGCAGGGCGGCTATCCCGGAACGATCGGCGTCATCCACGCACTGGAATACAAGTATCCCTATGACCCCGCCTGCCCCGGCGACATCCAGGCAGCTAAAAACGACGACGTTTTGCAAAACCGCCTGCTGCTCGACGCCACCTTCCGCGGCGACTATGCGCCCGATACGCTCCAGATTATCGAGCACCTCTGCCAGGCGAGCAACGGTTCAGTCGAGTTTTTGGACGATGACCTCTCGATTATGCGCCGCGCCGCGCAGCTCAACGACTGCCTGGGCATCAACTATTACCAAAGCCGTTTTCTCAAGGCGTTCGACGGTGAGACCGACCTTCATCACAACGGTACAGGCGACAAGGGCACCGGCCGCTGGCGCGTGGCGGGCGTGGGCGAGCGCGCCGTACGCCCCGGCGTTCCCACCACGGACTGGGATTGGATTATCTATCCCAAGGGCCTGTTCGACCTTATGATGGATATTTCACTGCGCTACCCTAATTACAAGCAGCTGTTTATCACCGAAAACGGCATGGGTCGCAAGGACCAGCTTGTCGATGGCACCGTGGACGATTCCGAGCGCATCGCATACGTCGAAGACCACCTGCGCTGGATCCTCAAAGCCATCGAATGCGGTGTCGACGTTGGCGGCTACTTTATGTGGAGCCTGCAGGACCAGTTCAGCTGGACCAACGGCTATAACAAGCGCTACGGCTTCTTCTACGTTGACTTTGAAACCCAGCAGCGCACGCCCAAGGCCAGCGCGTACTGGTTCAAACGCGTCGCTCAGAACCACTGCCTATAGGCATCGAATCACCTGTTAGCGCCGCATATCATTAAACGCATGCGCCCCCTGTCGGCATCGCCGCCGCAGGGGGCGCATTGGTTTCCGCCGATATCCATCGGCGCAGACGCTCGTCCTTCATATCAATGATGCACAGTAATGTACAAATATGCGCACATGAAAAGCATGTGCGCACAAATCTGCTCAGCTATTTGATTGTCAGTGGGGCCCGAGATCAACCGCAATATCGCACCACGTTGAAACCGCTGATCAAAATGATGGCAACCATGAGGCCGCAGAACAATTTGTCCACCGCGGCATCGTCGATGTGCTTGTTCATGGCGCGACCCGCGATGCCGCCGAGGATGCCGCAGGCGGCCATGCCCGCGAGCAATGCGACGTCGAGGTTGGACACACCGCCCGCAATCGCCGCGATCGTGCTGGCGGCCTGCGAGAACAAGATGATGTACAGCGAGCTTTGGGCCGCGCGTTTGGTGCTCATGGTGAAGAAGTAAAACAGGACCACGAGGTTGATGGGCCCTCCGCCGATACCCAGGAAGGAGGAGGAGATGCCCAGCACCAGGCCGATGGCCATGCAGGGAATGACTCCGGTGACATTGCGGGTGGCGATCTTTTCCTTGTTCAAGGTGTACAGCAGCGTCCCCGCCGTGACGAGCATGAGCGTTCCCGCCTGCACGGCGCCGGCGATGTTCGCGTCGCCGAAGAACGATGCGACCGCGGAGAACATCTGACGCCCCGCCAAACCGCCCGCAGCCGCGCCGACGGCAAGCGGGGTGTCGATCTTCGGATCGATCTTGGAGTCCCCCGAGACCTTCGATTTGATCACCGAGTAGCACGTCATCGACAGCACGGTGCATCCGGATAGGAAGTTGATGGTCGCGACGTCCGCGGCGCCGACGGCATCCATGGCAGGCTTGATGATGATGCCGCCGCCGATGCCGCAAATGGCGCCGATGGTGGAGGCGAAGAACGCAATGGCAAATACGATCGCTAGCATACGGGCTTTTCGAACCCTTCCCTGTTACTTGGAGACGGCCGCGTCGAGCGAGCGCTCCGCACGCTCGCGATACGAAGCGGAGCGGTCCTTATCTCCCTTGTTGTCGTACTGTATCGCGAGCATCTGGCACAACAGCGCTTCCTCGACTCCGCTCGCGTCGGACAGGGCGCTCTCCATCTCATTGATGTAGGCGTGGGAACCCTTGAGGAAGATGTCGTAGGTGCGGCGGTTCGCCTTGGCCATGGACTCGTCCCCATTGGCCTCGAGGTACTCCAGCACCTCGCGCGCGTGGAGTTCGTCTTCGATCTCCACGTAGAAGGTGAAGGCCTTGACCGCGAGCGCGATCCTCTGCTCATCGTTCATCTTGAGCGACCCCATCTCGCGGATGACGGCGGCCGTCTTTTCGGCGTCGTCCATGGCGAGCAGCGCGTTCAAGCGCATGAACAGGACGTTGTACTTGGGATACAAAACGTTGGTGAGAGGACGGTCGAGGACCTTCAGGTAATTCTCCAGATCGCCCTCGCGCAGATAGGCCTCGAGTTTGGCGAAGGTGGCGCGCTTCTGCACCTCCATGTAGATGGTAAACGCGAGCGCAACCACCATGACCACGATGCCGACCGTCTTCATATCCATGTTCTTGCCTTTCTGCTAGCGACGAGGGTGTTCGAGATTGACGGCGGGCTTGCACCCGACCCTCAACTCACCGTCCTTAACATACCCCTCTTCGCGGCCGGAGAGCTCCTCGATCAAAAGCGCGCGGAGCTCGGCGATGCGCTCGGCGCACTCCGGACGGTCGATGAGGTTCACGCACTCGCGCGGATCGGCATCCAAGTCGAAGTACTGCTCCACGCCCGTCTGGGTGAACCAGATGTACTTGTCGTGCGGGGTCACGATCCACTGGTTGGATTGCTCATGGCTGCCGCTGTGCTCGCCGTGCAGGCAAGCACGGTCGAGCGGTGCGGTCCCGGTGAGCTCCCCCAGAAGCGATGAGCCCTCGACGCCCTCGGGCACGGACAGCCCGCACGCCTCGAGAATCGTGGGCATGAGGTCCATGAGCTCGACAGCGCTCTCGCTCACGCCGCAGACGCGCTCGCCGGGCGCCAGCTCGACGTTTTTGCCCACATGGACGATGAAGGGGATGCGCGTGGAGCCCTCATAGGGTAAAACCTTGCGGAACAGGCTGTGGTCGAACAGCATCTCGCCATGATCGGAGCAGAACACGACCACGGTGTCGTGGTAGGTCTCATCGTTCTCCAACGCGGTGATGAGGCGGCCGATCTGGTGGTCCATATGCGTGATGCAGGCGTAATAGCCCGCCATGGCCTCGCGACGCAGTTCGGCGTCGCGACAGCCATGCACGCTGTCCAAAATCATGCCGTCGCGCTCGGTAGCGCCCGCGTCGTCCCAGTCGCCGACGGCGGGGGCCCGCAACTCCATATCGCGATACAGGTCGAAGTAGATCTGCGGCGCGTCGAAGGGCGGATGGGGCCGCACGAAGCTCGTCATGAGAAAGAACGGGCGCGTGCGATCGCGCGTCTCGAGGAAGCGGATGGACTCGTCGACCACCCAGTTGGTGGGATGCAGGCGCTCCTCGTATGCCCACGGGTGCGTGATCCACGAGTTGTTCTCCACGCCGGTTCCGTTCACGTCGGCGAATTCACCCAGCTCGTCCTTGAGGAAGCGCATGTAGTCGTCGGAGACGTTCTGGTGCATCCAGTAGGGCAGGTTCGCCTTACGGCAGTGCCCGATGTAGCCGTCGTGCAGGCGCATGTACTCGAAGCCGCAGCCGAGGCGCGGCGGATGCACGTGCATCTTGCCGACCACGGCCGTCTGATAGCCGCCGTCGCGCATCTCCTGCGCGAGCATATGATCGTATTCCCACGCGACACCGTCCTTGTATCCCACGCGGCCCGTGCCGGCGGGCGTCCTACCCGTGAAGAGGGAGGCGCGGGCGGGAATACAACTCGGGCACGCCGAGTAGGCGTTCTCAAACAGCATGCCGTCGGCGGCGAGCGTATCGAGGTAGGGCGTCTTCACATCCGGGTGCCCGTCTATACCCAGGCAATCGCCCCTCATCTGATCGCACATGATGAGGAGCACATTGGGTCGATTGGCCATGGAAACCTCCAAGCTCATGAGAATAGAGACGGATCGGCGGAGGCCGGGACGCACGTCCGAAGACGGACGCTAACGCCGGGCGAACATGCGCGCCACGCGCTGAAGGCCGGGATAGGCGTACTCAAGGAACTCACGCAGGCCGCAGTACCCCTCGTCGTAATACGCGATGTTCAAGCGCTTGCAGTTTCGATGGCACATGCCCTCGAAGGGGCAGTCCGCGCACTGCGAGCAGGCGCGACGGGGCTCTCGCAAAAACGCGTGCATCGCCTCGCAGGTCGCCATGGCCTCCAGGTCATCGTTGCGGATATCGCCCACGCGGTGCTCGTCCAAGGCGTAAAAGTCGCATGGGTACACCGAGCCGTCGCTCTCCACCACGAACTGCGGGGCGCAGCGGCCGAGCATCCCGCATTGCGAGGGAAACTGCCCGAGCGCCATCTGCATGATGTTCTCGAACAGCCAGATGCTCACGTAGTTTCCGGCCCCCAGCTCGCGCCACCACAGGTCGAACAGGCGACAATAGAAGGACGAGAACTCCCGCGGAGCGAGTGAGAACGCGTCATGTTCGTCGTCGAGGCCGGGCAGGCACGGAATAAACTGGATGTGCGTAATCCCCTCCCGCTTGATGAAGGAGAAGACGCGCTGGGGATGCGCCGCCATTTGCGAGGTGAGGACCGACAGGACGTTGACGTCCACGCCGGTCTCGCGCAACAGGCGCACACCGCCCATGACGCGAGCGTACGTGGCTGCACCATGGGCGTCGGGACACATCGAGTCATGCGGTCGCGATAGGCGTCGACCGAGACCCCGATGAGAAACCCGTGCTCGCGGAAGAACTCGGCCCATTCTCCATCGATCAGATAGCCGTTCGTCTGCAACGCCCAGCTCACCTGCTGACGATCGCGGCGCTCCTCGCGATGCGCGGCCACGTCGCAGTAAAAGCAATATCTGCAGCGCATGTTGCAGGCGCTCGACGCCGGTTTGATCAAGAAGCCGATATGCTTCGCGCACATGGCACACGCCCCCTTCGCACGGGATCGCCCTCGCTCCGAAGGCCGGACACCACCACCTTACCCGAGGGGGCGGCATCCGGCCCGCACAATCGACGCCGTCGCCTTAGCCGAGGCCCAGGCGCTCTTTCTGCTCGGCGGGGGCCTCATGCTCCTCCAGGCCGCGCAGCAGCAGGTCGATCATATGCTGCTCCGCCGCATCGCCCTTGCCGGCAAGGTTGTTGACCTGGCCGTAGTCGCTTTCGAGATCGAACAGCATGGTCTCGGATACCTCGGCAAGGGGCTCGGCGCCCTCGATCTGAGCCGGCTTCCTGCAGGGAATCTTGAACAGTGGGTACTTGGTGCGCTTGAAATAGCGACCGCACTCGATCTCCTCCGGGCAATCCGAACCCATCTTCTTGCGGATGGTGTGCGGAAGCGCGGCGTACTCGAAGCACGGCTGGTTGCCGGGCACCGGGGCGCGGAAGTAGGTGTAACGCCCGTCGGTGACGTTGACGGTCATGGCGTGCACGCCGTACAGGGCGTAGTCGCGCGTGGGCGCGTCGGGATCGGTCATGAGCGGGGCCAGGGAGACGCCGCGCACATCCGCCGGAATATTGCAGCCATGGGCATCGAGCACGGTGGGCATGATGTCGATGGCCTGCGTGAGCTGATGGGCGTGCTCGCCCGCGCGGGCGTTGCCCGGGAAATGCACGATGAACGGCAGGTGCGCGAGCTCGTTGTACAGGTGCATGTAGTTCTTGCCCATGTAGTCGCGCTCGCCCAGGAAGTAGCCGTGATCGGTGGTGACCATGACCATGGTGTCCTCGAGCATACCGCGCTCGGCGAGCTTGTCGATGAGCTTGCCGAACCAGTGGTCGGTCATGGTGACCAGGGCCTTGTAGCGGCGCTGCAGGTAATCCTCCGCCTCGGGGTTCACGTCGGTGGCGGAGACGCGCTTGTACTCAGGGATCTCGAAATAGTCGCGGTCGAGCCCGCCGATGCCGCCGTACATCTCCATGTACTTGTCCGGGACGTCGAAGGGCTCATGCGGATCGAAGGCCTCGACCATGAGGAAGAAGTCATCGGCCCCGGCGTTGCCGTCGATCCAGTCGCAGGCGGACTGGAAGGTCTTGGGACTCGGCATGTCCTCCTCGTTCGGCCACAGCTGACGGTTCTTCTGATACTGCTCGCGCACGCGCCCGTAGAAGGTCTCGGGCATGTTGCCCGGCTCGTCGATGCGGCTGACCCACGGGTCGCCCTCCTGGCCGCGGTAGTAGTCCCAGGTGTTGAACTCCTGCAGATAACCCTCGCCACCGGTGCGCAGGTAATGGCAGTGGTCGGTGGTGATGTGGCAGAAGTTGCCGTTCGCGCGCAGGCAGGCGGGCAGCGTCACATCGAAGGGCTCGATGGGACCCCAGGGACGCTCGAGGAAGTTGTAACGGCCGGTGAGGATGTCGCGGCGGGCGGGCATGCATGGCGCCGAGCCGATCCAGTGGTTGTCGAACACACAGGACTGGTCCGCGAAGGCATCGAGGTTGGGCGTCTGGACATCGGTCGTGGGGTTGTAGCACGACAGGACGTCTCGGCGCAGGGTATCCATGAGCACGAGAACGGTTCTCATTGGGATCCTTTCATTTGGAGGGCGGCACGCTATCGACGGCGGACCCGCTCGGCATCCGCCCCGTGGCGGGCATCGATCCCCGGCGGTCGAAAAGGCCCGCGCCCGGTATGCGGGTCGCGGGCCTCGAACGATCGGCCTTGGGCGGGCTCGCGATTAGGCGAAGATCTTGAACGCCGGGAAGTAGTAACCGATCGCGGCGAACACGAGGGCGAAGACGATCAGGCCGATGATGATCTGAGCGGAGTTCTTGCCCTGGCCCTTCTTGAGCAGGTGATAGCAGATGAAGGTCAGCAGGACGGGCAGCGCAAAGGGCAGGACCTTGTCGAGCTGATCCTGGAGCACCAGCGGGTCGCCCTCGCCGAAGGCGAACTGCACGGCGAGCTTGAGCTTGACGGTCGTGGCGACCAGGCCGCCGGTGACCATGACGCCCAGGACGTTGGCGAGGTTGCCGAGTCGGTCAAAGACCTGGACGCCGGCCTTCTCGACAAGCTCCATGCCCATCTCGTAACCCTTGTGCAGGCCGAAGTACTTCAGCGGCCAGTACAGCAGGTTGATGAGCAGGTGATGTGGCTATACTAAATTGGACAGTCGGATGAGAGTCTGAGGGCCCTTCGAG
>NZ_CAUFLV010000022.1:0-21842 GCF_959026545.1 uncultured Collinsella sp. | reverse complement strand
TCGGAGCCTGGGACTTGCAGCGTAGGGAACGGTCCAACTTTTCCGCCGCAGCCCCTTCGGACCAGTTCTTAGTGAACATCAACACAGGTGGCTCGTTGCGACATGGCTGCGTTCCTTCGTCGCTTGGCGCGTGGTATGAACGTGAGCGACGCTGCAACGTGGAAGCCGTCGGCGAACGACTGGAAGCGCTTTAGCGACGTGACGCGCACCACGCCGCACGCCGAGGACGTCCTGTGGCTTGCCCATGCAGGAATTTCTGAGGGCTTCTTAGACGGCACTTTTGCTCCATACGCCAACGTTGCTCGTTGCGATATGGCCGCTTTCCTGAGGAGGCTCGCAGCGATGTGTCCCGCATCAGATGCTGCCACTTGGCAGCCTTCAGAGGCGGACTGGGACCTCCTTAATGACGTAAATCCGAGCGCGTATCATGCAGAGGACATTCTGTGGTTGAGGCATGCCGAGATCACTCAGGGGTATCTAGGAGATTTCTTTAGGCCGTTGTTCCAGGTCACACGTTGCGATATGGCTGCCTTCTTGGAGCGCTTGAGCGGGGAGATGGCATAGCTTGGCAGATTCTGCTTGAATCGCTTATATGGAAATGGGGCTCCGTTTAGTCGGAGTCCCATTTTGTCTTACATTGGATGTTGCTTAGTGCTTACCATGCGTGTATGCCTCGTATACGGAGATTTCCCATTGCTTGCGGTCGTTTTTTGCGATGGTGTCGAGAATGAGACCCGTGGCAAAGGAGAGCGCCCCCAGGAAAATAAAGCCGGTTGCGAGAAGTGCGCTAGGCAGGCGGGGAACCAGCCCCGTCTGGATGAATTCCGAAATGACGGGAAGGCCGATAATGAGGCCGATGATGCAAAGAACAAGCGAGACGAGGTTGAAAAATTTAAAGGGGCGATAGTTTTTGAAAAGTGAGCTGATGGTCAGCATGACCTTGATGCCGTCACTGATGGTGTTGAGCTTTGAGGTGCTGCCCTCGGGGCGATCTCTATAGACAATCGGCACATCGAGGATACGCCATCTACGATCGACCGCATGGATTGAGAGCTCTGTCTCGATCTGGAATCCCTCAGATTGGACGGGGAAGGTCTTGACAAACGTTCTGCTGAAAGCCCGATACCCAGTCATAACGTCTTCAAAGCCATATCCATAGATCCAGCGAATCATGGTTCGGACCAAATCGTTGCCAAATCCGTGAAACGCTCTCTTGTTCTCCTCGGCGTAAGTTCCATTTGAGAGCCTATCGCCAACGGTCATATCGGCTTCGCCGCGAAGAATTGGGTCACAGAGGGCCGAGGCGGCTTCTGCCGGATATGTGTCATCGCCATCGACCATTAAATAGCAATCTGCCTCAATATCACGGAACATCTGCCTTACGACATTGCCTTTGCCTTGGCGGGGCTCATGGCGAACTATCGCTCCGGCGTCTTTTGCAATCGAAGCAGTGCGATCTTTGGAGTTGTTGTCGTAAACGTAGATTTCGGCGCACGGGAGCTCGCGCCGAAAATCAGTGACGACCTTTTCGATGGTTACTTCTTCATTATAACAGGGTATCAAGACGGCTATACGAGCAGCATTGTTTTTACTCATAAAAGCATTTCTTCTGATCATTTTCCGTATAAGTCAATTTCCGTGTAAGCCACTTGATTAGTATATAACATCGGTAAACAGAGTACTAGTCTCCTTGAATCTGTTTAGTTTTCTAAGCTCGGCGCCGAAAGGGGGTAGCGTGAATGAGTCGCATGCCTCGATAGCTCTACCTCTATGTGCCATTGACCGTTTCTTGCCCGGTTGTTGTAATTTGCACTGGAGCGATATCGCGCATTGGGCTTGCGCGTTGCATGTTCTATTTTTGTTCGAGATTGCGAAGGTGGTCATCGCTTAGGTCGGCATCCGGTTGGATGTATATGACGGGGCATCTTAGTAATTAGGGGATGGGGAGAAAAATGAAACCTACCAAATCGGCATCGTTTTCTCAGCGGGAATTTCATGATAATCTATCGGCATATGGGTGTCGACAGAGCCTTCGATTATGGGTAGTGTCAGTAGTGTTTGCATTGTTGTACGCTGCTTCGCTTATCTTGGGTTGGAATCTGACTCGTTACGGTGCGTGCCAAACGGGGGCAGCTCGTACTTGGTTGGCCATCGGGTTGCTTGCTGCTGTTGTTTCCGTTATGAGCTAATTTTTGTTGCGGCTTATAAGTTTTCACCGTTTTCATTTGCTGCAGTCACGCTCTCATAAGGACATGCAGCATCCTGTTCTCGCAACCTGGCTTGTTCTTTGTCTTGCATGGTTGCCAGTCGTTATAGCACGCTGGCCTGGTGTTTTTTCTTTTGATGCAATGTGGCAAACGGCCTGGATACTCCCTGAATCTGCTGGCGTTCCCGAATATTGGGCTGAAATCAATGGATGGCATCCGCCTCTTCATTCGCTGTGGCTTGGCGGGTCGGTTGCGCTCGGCAAATCGCTTTTCCACTCCTATAGCGTCGGTTTGGCTTTGTATACTGTATCTCAGATGCTTATTTTTTCGTGGTGTGTGGCACGAGTAGTTGCTTACGCCTATGAGACCAAACATGTAGTTCTCTACGTCGTGTCTCTTGCTTTTGCCGCCCTTTTCTCGGGCTTTTCCGTCTATGTAACGATGACTACGAAGGATGTAGTCTTTTCCGGCATTCTTGCGTTGTCGTCTCTTTGGGTGTATCGCACGGTGCGAGAAGATCATCCGCCCCGTCTCTACTGGCTCTGGATGGTTCAGGGAAGCGTACTCTTCCTCTTTGCCATATTAATGCGCAACAATGCTCTTCACGCGTATCTAATTTTTGCAGTGATTGCGCTCATCGCTCATATGGCGCATCGATTTAATGCACGACTCGTCTTTGCCGCGCTTGTTCCTGCGATTGCAATCGCGCTTTTCATTACGGGTCCATTTTACCGTCTGCTCGGAATCGAGCCCGGCCCTTCTAAGGAGATGATGAGTGTTCCAGCGGTTCAGCTGTCAAGCGTAATGGTCGATCACGCTTCTGATCTTACTGAAGATGATCGTGCCTACATTGAATTGCTTATACCTGATTGGGCTAAGTACGATCATGATATTTTAGCCGATCAAACCAAACAGAGATTCAAAACGGACTTGGTGAAGGATGATCCGATACGTTTTATGCGCGTGTACCTCTCTCTCGCATTGCGTTATCCAGGTGATTTCTTCAATGCTTGGGCATTGCTTTCGGCAGGTTATTGGAGTCAATCGACCACATATTTTGATGAGTCCGCTGCAGTTACGTGGCCTCTTATGTGTCCATACGATGCTGTTCGTGCTGAGATAGAGCCATTTCTTTCCATCCCGTTCGAAATCCCAGTGCCTGAGCTCAGTAAAGCGCTTGACAGCTTTCTAATGTCTCATGTTGAGGCGAAAACACCCGTTGTAAATCTGCTCTATAAAGCGTCAACATGGTTCTGGATTGCTATAGCGTTTGTTTTCGTGTCTATTGCATTCCGTGTTCCGATGGGCCGCGTGATGCCGGTTGTTATCCTGCTCGGGTATTGCCTTACGCTGTTGTTGGGGCCGGGCTCGTTGTATCGCTATGCGAGTCCGCTATTCGTGAGCATCCCGCTTTTGCTTGTAATGTTCTGTGATGTGATAGCTGAGGCAAGACAGATGTATTGAAAATCGCTTCGTGCATAAGGACTGTTTGCTTGTTGGTATTTAAACTGCGTTAATTCCCATATGTCTCTCTGGGTCCGTTTTCGAAGGGCGGGCTCTGTACTCCACGTTAAAAATTGTCCAAACCTGGGGCGCATCGCTGACTATACCTTGTGTGCGCACGGTAGTGTCCCGAAAGTTGGTGTAGGGCTCGGTTCTCGAGGGCGGCCGCAGGCTGTCCGAGGAACCGGGAATCGCCTAGAATGCCGTCATTCTAGCGCATGCTACGCCGCCTTCCTGCCGGGAATCGGGTTGTCGGCCACCACGAGCGCGATGATCCTGGCCGCGTGCTCGGCCGCTGTGCCCTCGTAGGCGTGCGCGGGCTCGTTGACCTTGGCGCCCTCGACGGCCCTGCCGATCGAGTCGTCGCTGAACCGGCGGCGGCCCGCCCAGTCCTCGTCCATCTCCGAGAACACGGCGCCCATCATCCTGATGAGCGACTTCCTGCCGGGGAGGACCTGCACGACGCGGCTGCGGCGCTTGAGCTCGCGGTTGGCGCGCTCCTGACGCTTCTATTGGTGTCAAGAGGCGATTCCGGCTTCCAATGGGAAGCCGTCGTCTATCCATTGCCTGTAGCGCAGCGCCAGCTCCCGGAACTGATGGTGGCCGAGCTCCAGGTCGCAGAGTGTCGAAGCCGTGACGCCGAGAGCGATTGCCGCGTCTTTTTGAGAAACCCCAGATGCGATTCTTTCAGCCCGCATTTCAGGCCCCTTCCCCTCGATGGGTACATCGTAGGGATGCATGATAAGGCGGTACGCCTCACGCGCTATGTAGCGTTTGACGCATCTTCGTATCTCTCGATCGGAAAGCCCTTCGGCCCTGCGCCTCTCGACGTATTCGGCCGTCCTCGGGTCCGTCCTCATCCTGTGCATCGCGATGATATGAAGGGCCTTGTTGGCGTTCCTGTTGCCACCGCGATTCAGCCTGTGACGCTCCACCTTGCCGCTCGAGGCCCTTATCGGCGAAACGCCGCACAGAGCTGCGAACGACGCTTCGGAGCCCATCCTTTCCGGGTTATCCCCTGCGGCTATCGCGAGCATGGCGGCAGAAATCGGGCCGCAGCCGTACATGGACGCAAGCGCCGGGTTGCCCGCCTTCAGTGTCCTCTCGATGCGCTCCTCAAGCAGCCTTGCCGACCTCCTCGCCTCGGCCCAGACCCTCCCCAGTGCGGCGAGGGAGAACATCACGGCGTCGCAGATGGGATCGGCCTCGGCCTCGTCCCATCCTGCGAGCACGCCCATCATCTTTGCGGTCCCGAGCCTCTCGAGGCGCGCCCTGATCTCATCGGGCCCTTTCCTGACCGTTGCCAGGGCAAGGTTTGCCAGGGATGTGCACTGCTTGACGAGCTCCTCCCTTGCGACGGTCATGTTCCTCACCTCCTCAACCCATCCGTCCTGGGATTTGGGCACGGCGAGGTTCTCGCCGGAAAGAGCCTGCTTTGCCGCCCTCAGCGCGTCGGCCGCGTCGTCCTTGTCGCATCCGGGCCCGCGCCTCGGCCTTCCCGGGGTTATGACCTCGTAGCAGGCAATGCCGTATGCGGCCATCGCCCTCACGAGCCCTGCGCCATAGGTGCCCGTGCACTCCACGCCTGCGGCCACGGGGCTGCCCAGCCTGCGGATCTCGTCGCACAGCTTCCTGTAACCCTCGGGGTCGGTGGCGAACTCCCCCGAGAAGAGCTCCGACCCTCTCGCGTCAACCACGCTGAGCCAGTTGGTTGCGGCGTGCGTGTCGACCCCTGCCCACACGGCGTCTTCCGCAACGTTCCCATACTCCACCTTCATGCAAACCGCCTTCCTCGCCGAACGCGACCTCTCGGTGTATCATCTTCGCGCGATGGCGGGGCCGCGGACAGTGCACCGACGGGACGCAGGATGTGAGCGCGTTTCTGCCCCATGCTTCTATCAGGTCACGCAGGCTCCGCCTCGTGCGCGCAGGCAGCCGGGACAGGTCAGGAGAAAGACAGCCTGAACGTCAGATCGTTGTGGGGTCACCGGATGCCTAAGCGCATGCTATGTCCGGAATGACAGGCGTGTAACCCCGGGCAGGTTCGAATTATCGGTGACGTTGTTGGTGCGCAGCCCGACGTGGTGCTCGTAGGGGAAATCCAGGTAGGCCGGGGCGTCGGCCCCGGCCTCTTCCAGCACCTCGGCCGCCTTGGGGCAGAAGCCCTCTATCTGGGCGGTGGCGAGTTGGCAGGGCTCCCTCGCGAGCTCGGGGTCGCGCTCGGCGAACGCGGCCTTCAGGATGCCCAGCACGGCGCCCTTTCTCTGCCTGGTCGGCGCGTTGCCGGCGGCGTTGCGCATCAGATGCGCGATGCGGCGCTGCCACGCGGCGCCCGGGAAGACCTCCCGGATCGCGCGCTTGAGGCCCTCGTGGGCGTCGCTGGCGACGCAGATCGCGCCGTCGACCCCGCGTGCGCGCAGCGACCGCGGGAACGACCTCCAGCCGCCGTGGGACACGGTGTCGATGGCGTCGAGCCCCGGAAGGCGCCTGTACCCGCCCGAGCCGGCGCCGATGGCGGTCACCGGCGCGGTCGACCGCACGCGGCCCGCGTCCCCGCGCTTGGCGTAGGTCGCGTCGAGCCAGATGTAGGGGCGGGTGACGTCTGACAGGTCGCGTTCCTGCAGGTCGGCGACCGACTCGTCCAGCGACGAGCATATCCTCGACACCCGGCTGGCGCTCATGCGGTCTATGCCCATGGTCCGCGCCGCGCGCTTCGCCTTCCTGGTGGACACGCCGTTGGCCGCCATCTCGGACACCGCGGCGATGACCGCGCGGTCCACGCGCGAGTACCGCTCGATGAGGTCCTCGGGGAAGTAGCTGCCGGCGCGCGGCTTCGGGATCCTGAGGTTGATGGTGCCGACGCCTGTGGCGAGCTTGCGCTCGCGGTGGCCGTCGCGCCGGTTGCCGCCCTCGCACGCCTCGTCGGCCCGGGCGTCCATGATCTCGTCGACGGGCGACTCGGCCATCACCCTTATGAGCTCGGCCATGTTCACCATGCCGTCGTCGAATCTCGGCATCAGGGCGCCGTCGCCCGCGATCTCGTGTATCTTGTCCATGTGCGGTTATTGCCTTTCCGCGAATCCTAACTTCAGCAATTAAGATTCTAGGCGATAGCCGCTTCCTGCTTTCTACGGTCAGGGGAGCGGCCCCTTACACCAACATTTGGCACGCGATCTCAATTCTTATTGTAGGGTCGTCATGCGCAACTTTGTTGCGCAACATCTTTGTGTCGTGACGGGCCGTGCAGCGCGAGGGCGTGCGCATTGGCGCCCGTATGGGACTCGTGTATTGCTCTATACTTGTGCGGACTTTTATCAAGTGCGAAACACGGGGACCTTATGTCAAAGAAGCGCTATCTGTATTTCGACCTGCTGTCTGTTGTTGCCTGTCTGGCCGTCATCTTCCTGCACTGCAACGGCATCGTGCATTGGGGTCCACAGACTCCCCATTGGTCGCAGGCTCTGGCTGTTGAGGTTGGGTTTTATTGGGCAGTCCCGATCTTCTTTATGTGCACGGGTGCAAAAACCCTCGATTACCGAGATCGTAAAAGCACAAGGCAGTTTTTGACCTCGCGCCTCAAGGGCATCTTCTTCCCGTTCTTGGCATGGAGCATGATCATTTTCGTCGCAAAGATTAATGGCATGCTTGGCGCCGCCCCCGAAGGTTGGAGCCCGTCCCTTTCCAGCTTCGCCCAAGCCTTTATGGGCAGTCAGATTGACGGCACCTATTGGTTCTTCTTTGCGATGTTCGGCGTGACCATGTCCATTCCCGTCCTCTCGTATTTGCGTGGCCACAAGGATGCCATGTGGTATTTGGTCATCGTGTATTCGGTGCTGTACGGGACCATTGTTCCGCTTACTCGCATGCTCGGGATTCCGTGGAACGACTCGATTGCCATTCCCGTTGCCGGCGGATACGTGATGTACGTGATCCTTGGTTATCTGCTTGCAAAAGACGATGGCACCGTGGTCACCGCAAAGCGCCGAAAGATTCTGTACGTCGCGGGCATTGCAGGGTTGGCGGTTCGATATGGCTATACGTGGATTGCTTCCCAGCAGATGGGCGCGGTTAACACTACGCTGTTCGATTACAACTTCTTGACCGCCATTCTGCCCTCTGCTGCGCTGTTCGTGTTCTTTAAGAACGTCGATTGGGAACGCCTATCGCTCTTCAAGAACGCGAATGTCAAGAAGGCGGTTGCCTCTTTGTCTGGCTTGACGTTCGGCATTTACCTGCTGCACAACAGTGTGTTGTCGCTGTTTGTCTTGCTCTTCTCCTTGGACATGTCCTCCTATTTCGTCCGCCTTGTATTGCCTTTCATCATCTTCGCGGTTTGCTCGGCGATCTCTTTGCTTCTCAACAAGATCCCCGTTGTTCGGGGAATCGTTGGTGGCTGGCGCTAGGGTTTTCAGCTAAATTACCTCGTCCCTCAGATCTCACAACTGATATCTGACAGGATTTTTAGCTAATGCAGTGAATTCATCGGACTGTAAAACTACACGCATGAAGCCGATGTCGTTGCCTACGACCTGGCGTGCAGTGGCCGGAATTAAAGCGACCGACTATCTCCACCATCGAGGAGCAGCTTACGGGAGACGAAATTCCAGACCATAACAACTGCCGTTGAGAAAATTTTTACAATGCGGTAGTCGATAGATACAATCTCCGTGCCTATCCATATGAGACCATCGTTAATCAGCAGTCCGATTGCGGAGAGGAGCACGAACGTAATCGCTTCGCGCTGCTTGGAAATGCCCTTTTTATGCGAGAAGACATAATGCATGCTTGCGGCGTAGTTGAATGCGACGGACACAATGAACGATATGGTTGCTGAGACAACGGGGTTGAGGCCAGCGAGCTCCGTGAGGGCTATCATGAGGCTGTAGTCGATCGTGAAAGCGAGCATGCCCACAATTCCAAATTTCATGATTTGCTGTATAAGGTGTTGCATCACTGGGTCCTTAGTGGAGAGAGGGCGAATTGCGTTGATGTTCTGGATTGACGGTCTGGACAAGCCTCTTCGTGCACGATTGTCCCCCTGCTGCAGTTGTGTTTACAGTTTTCCGCGACAAAGTAAACGCGATAGTGAAAGGCGCCGTGTACAGGAATGGTAGCGTATAGCGGAAAGCTTCGAGATTGACGAAAACATCTGATACTGGTGAAATCCAGAGAAGCGGAAGTGACGTAAAAATGGGTAGAAGGCAAAGCAGGCGCTCCCTTGTGAGGCGCTTTGTACGAATACCCAGTATAATGCCGAACAGAGGAATTAGAGTTGTATAGACAGGAGGCGTACAGAGTAGACCGATTATCGGCGAGGTCATTGCAGAGTTGAGAGTCTTAACAGTGCGGCCTGCGAGCTCACGAATCCAAGACGGCCTGGTTATGTTCGGCGTGCCGTTTGAAGGCTGAATTGCCATATCGAAGTTGATTGCCGTTTGGTAACGCTGGCTTAAGTCGAACCAACCGGATTCTTGAGCAAGGACGGCTTTCAAGTTGTTATCGGGATGTCGAATCAATTGGTCAATAAAGACCTTTGCGTAGTCAGCAATCTTTTCTTTTGAGGGGTCTACGTCTACGCCTTTTCCATGATTGACAGGGTCTACGATGGCAGGATCGTAGCGCTTTGCGAGGGTATCATAGTTGAGGATGGCATCAATTGCCTTACGTTCTTTGGGCGTCACATCATCAGGGTAATCTCGAACAAATCGCGCTGTCTGTTGGTAGAAAAAGCCGAGCATCTCATTTTTAGAGCCTGGTGAGACATTAAGCAAAGGAAACGCCACGGCTGGGAAGATGACGCCTGCGGCAATTATCGCTGGCAAGAGCGAGATAAGGGCTGTTTTCCAAGCGTGTCGGTTGAGAAGAAGTATGCCTAGAAGGCAAAGTGCGGAAACGTACAAGCCTGTTCGCTTGGTGAGAATCATAAAGAAAGTGAGAATTATAAGAATTAGTATCTGAAGGGGGCGCGGCTTTGCACTTGTCATGACAAGTGCAAATTCGACAATGAAGTTTATGAATACGATGATGAAAATCGTGTCTTTTACCGGTGAAGCAGCCATATAGGGGAACATGGGAAGCAGTGCGAAGAAGGCTATTGTGACAAAGACGGCCTTTGTGCTCCATCTAAAGCGAACGGCAATAAAACAGACCATACGGCTCACGGTGAGAGCGAGCAGTGTGCTTTGCACCATAACTAGGAACATAAAACCCAAGTTAGCCGATCCCAGACTCATGCCCACTTGGACAAGCATGCCCATTATGAACGTATCGATGATGGGATGATGGTCGCTAAATGCGCTACCGGGTTTAATGCAGTAAGCTCCGTACTCGGGTGGGTTGCCGAAGTACTGACACAACTGCCCCGATGTATCTGAAAAGGTGATGCCAGGGTACAAGCACACTAGAATGGGTAGCCAGCATAGAAGGATAATGCTTGCATACAGGACAATATTCTTTAATGAGCCGGTCTGAAGATGGACATTCTCGTGCGTGGGGCGTGAGTCGATGAACCGCTCGATTGACGCGAAGCAGATGATGAGCAAGGAAAGGCAAGCGATGAACCTTCCTGCAAGCAATGGGACTGAATATGCAGTACCAATCGCCTCGGATGCCACACAGAGTATTGCAAGCGCAGTTAACGCTATTAGATATTTTGCATGGGCTCCAACCGTTTGTTTGATGTCATTCACTTGGAAATGCACTGACCGCTCCGGTATTGACTAAAGGATGAGATTTAATTCTTATTCGAGGAGTCTCTTTCCATAATGTTGTATACAGCAAGTTCCCATTGTTTCCGCTCATTTTTTTCGACAGTATCGAGAATGAGGCCAGTAGCGAGCGAAAGGCCCGAGAGGAATATGAAGCCGACTGCGAGCAAAGCCGTGGGAAGACGGGGGACAAGTCCAGTCCTGGCATACTCAATGACCACAGGGACACCGCAGCCAAGCCCGAACACTAGGAAAATCGCGGAAAATAAGCCAAAGCATGCCAGTGGTCGATAGTTCTTGAACAGGGTGCCGATCATAAGAATGACCTTAATGCCATCTCCAATGGTGTTAAGCTTTGACTTGCTGCCCTCGGGACGGTCTCGATAGATGATGGGAACATCGGCAATGCGCCAGCGGCGGTCAACTGCGTGAATCGAGAGCTCCGTCTCTATCTGAAATCCCGTTGAGAGCACTGGGAAGGTCTTAACGAACGGCTTCGAAAACGCACGATAGCCCGTCATGACATCGTGGAAAGTGTAGCCGTAAATCAGTTTAATCATGAAGCGAACGAGGTTGTTACCAAAACCGTGAAAGGCGCGCTTGTTCTCCTTGGCGTAGGTCCCATTGGAGAGACGGTCTCCCACAACCATGTCAGCTTTATGTTGCAGGATGGGGGCGCAGATCTCGGTTGCTTGCTCTGCGGGATAGGTGTCATCGCCATCTACCATAAGGTAGCAATCGGCATCGATGTCTCGAAACATTTGCCTACACACATTTCCCTTGCCCTGACGTGGTTCATGACGAACGATTGCTCCGGCATCTCGAGCTATTTCCGCCGTTTTGTCGCTCGAGTTGTTGTCATAGACATAGACAGAAGCGTCTGGAAGCGCGCGGCGAAAATCAGAGACAACCTTCCCTATGGTGACTTCCTCGTTGTAGCATGGAATCAAAACAGCTATTCGGGCATGGTGCGTGTTGTTCATGTAAAGCTCCGCGTTATTAATAAAACGGGTTTCTTGCATCTACTTGGCTGTGCTTTCTCTGCTAGAACTTGCGCTTCGCTTCCCTGCGCTGCTTCTCTTCCTGAAGGCGCTTGACCCTGATTTTGTGCACGCTGTAGAACATGATGGCTACATCGCGCCTGGTGATGAACTCTTCGGGAGCGTAGGTGCCATCAGAGTTGGCGTAGGAGACGCCCGAGGATGCGAGCCACCAGATCTCCTTCGCCCCTGGCGTGTTTTCGATCACATCGGGGTAGAGGGAGGCGAGCTCCGGCGTGGGCTCAAAGTCGGGCTCCTTGTCGAGCATGTAGAGCATCTTGGCCAGCTCGTAGCGCTTGACCTGCGCGTCGGGCTGGAACTCCGCCTGGGCAACAACATCGGCAATGCCGGAGTTGCCAAGCCATAGGATCGACTCCTGGTGCGGGGTCTTGTCGGTCACATCGGCAAAGCGCTTGCGATCGTCCTCGGAAGGGGAGTAGTCGACGGCGTCGGAGTAGCGGTACAGCATGGCTGCAACGTCGCAGCGAGCGACCTTGACGTCGGGACGGAACGTGTCGTCGGGGTAGCCCTTGGAGATCTTCTGGCGGGCGAGCCACCAGATCTCCTTTGCGTGCGGCGTGTCCTCGGTGATGTCGGTGAATGCGAACTGCTCACGATACGCCTGGCATACGTCCTCGACGGGACCGTCCATGCGCATGTCGCCCTTCTCTATCCAAATGGCGCGCTCGCAGATGCGCTCCACCTGGTCCATGGAGTGGCTCACGAGCAGCACCGTAACGTCTCCGGAATCAACGAAGTGCTTGATGCGCTTCTCGCACTTCTTCTGGAAGAAGACGTCGCCAACAGACAGGGTCTCGTCGACGATGAGCACATCAGGCTCGGTGATGGTTGCGATGGCGAAGGCGATACGTGCGGTCATGCCTGAGGAGTAGTTCTTGAGCGGCATGTCCATGAAGTCTTCGAGCTCGGCGAATTCGATGATCTCTTCCATCTTGCTGTCGAGGAACTCCTTGGTGTAGCCCAAAAGAGCACCGTTGAGGTAGATGTTCTCGCGTGCGGTGAGCTCGTAGTCAAAACCGGCACCAAGCTCGATGAGTGGGGCGATGTTGCCACGAACGACGCAGTTGCCGGAAGTCGGCTCGAGCACGCCGGCGATGACCTTCAGCATGGTTGATTTGCCGGAGCCGTTCGTGCCCACAAGGCCGACCGTCTCGCCGCGCTTGATCTTGAACGAGATGTTCTTGAGCGCCTTGAACTCCTCGAAGAAGAGCTCGTGCTTGGCGATCTTGATGAAATATTCTTTAAGGCTGTTGAGCTGTTCGGAGGCCATGTTGAACACCATGGTGACGTCATTGACCTCAATAGCGTAATCCTCGACGGTGGTGATGTCGGAAGGCATGGGATCTCCTAAATGAACAAGATGAATTTGTGCTCGGACTTATGGAAGACGAGGTAGCCAACAATCATGGCGAGGGCGGCCCAGAACACACAGCTAAAGAGGATGGCGGGGCTGGGGTTTGCTTGATAGAGGAAGATGTCGCGCATAAATGTGACGTACGCGTACATGGGATTGGCGTAGATGATGCCCTGCACCAAAGGAGACATGCCCTGGATCATCGAGATATCCCAGAACAACGGGGTCGCGTACGTCCATGCGGTGATCACGACGCTCCACAGGTGGATGACGTCACGGAAGAACACGGCGAGTGCGGACAGCGCGAGACCCACGCCCATGCAGAACAGCATGAGGAGGATAAGGACAACGGGAAGCCACAGGAGGTGCCACGTGGGGGCGATGCGGAACCAGAGCATGACGACGGCGACGGCGATCAGGGAGAACGCAAAGTTGACGAGGCCGAACAGGACCTTCTGAACGGGGAAGACGAAGCGATGGATCTTCACCTTTTTAAGAAGGGACGCGGAGCCGATGATCGACGTGAGCGAAGAGCTGGTCGCGTCGTTCATGAGGCCGAAGGTGATGTTGCCCAAGATGAGGTACAGCGGGTAGTTGACGATGTTCGCGCCGCGCAGCCCCACAAAGAAGGAGCTGAAGACCGCGGACATGACGATCATCATGAGCAGGGGGTTCAGCACGCTCCACAGCACGCCCAGGACGCTGCGGCGATACTTGAGCTTAAAATCCTTTCCTACGAGCTGCTTAAGGATGTACAAGTCCTTTTTCAAACCGTTTTCCGCATGGGAGGCAACGGCGTTCGCGTTGGTAGAAGCCACGGGTCAACCACCTTAATACTCAGTCATAGCCTGTCGTTTCGCAGTCACTTATACTAACATCAAGCGTATTGAGTCATAGAATCTGCGCGGCGACGCCGCCGATCCCATTGCTCTGAAGACTCCCCTGAACCCGAATGTGAGGTTGTATTTGCATGGGTGTTAAATCAAGCGTTCGGTCCGTGCTCCCCACCACGACCCGCAACTTTGAGCAAAAGGTCTTCGACGTTCACGACCAGATCTCATTCGTTCAGCGTGAGGCCCATGAGATGCATGGCGAGGCCATGGCCAAGATCGCCTGCGTTTCTGACGTTGCCAGTGCCGCCTTGAAAACGGCGAGGGACATTCAGGACCGCGTTTCCGCATTCGAGCATGACCGCAGCCAGCCCAGCTACTGCAACCTCGAGTACCTTTCGCTCAATCGCGAGTACACGGGCCGCCGCATTCTCCTTGCTGGTTGGTACGGTGCGAGTAATTGCGGCGACGAGCTTATGATGCGCACTATGCTCCAGCACTTAGAGAACAGGGGCGTCCGCGTTTCCGTCCTGCTTTGGGACGATTCCGATTACGACTTTAGCCGGCTTCCCGCACATGCCGATCAAATTCATTACCCGCGCTCCACGTGGGAGCTGCGCCAGCTCGCGGAGTATTTTGACGCACTGGTTTGGGGCGGCGGTGCGATCATCGATGAGCATCAGTTCACGCATGACCCTAAGAACATCAACACCGGCAACCTGCTGATCTGGTTAAGCGAGGAGATGCAGAAGCGAGGCAAAGACGTGTACGCCGTAGGCTTGAGCGCGAACGAGTCTCTTGCTCCGGGCACCGAGTTCGCCCAAAGGCTTGGCGGTGTGATCGAACGCTGTCGTCACGCCTCCTTGCGCGACGACTACTCGCTCAAGGCGCTTCGTGAGGCCGGGGTCGACGTGTCCAAGGTCGAGCTCTGCGAGGATATCGTTTTCGGCAATCGCAGCGTTGGAGGCCCCGCATCCACGGGGTTCTCGGAGGTACGCACGGTCGGTATCGTCCTGATGATGGGCGATGTCACCGCGGAGCATAATCATCGCGTCCTTCCTCGCATGATCGACGCAGCTCGCGAGCGGTTTGGCTCCTCGTGCCGCATCAAGCTCATCCCGTTCTACAATTTCTGGAAGTTCGACACGAACCTTCTCAAGGGGCTCTGCGACGAGCTCGGTATCTCCGAGGATGTTGAGATCGCCCCCTACACCGACGTGCTTGAGGATAGCGCTTTGCTGAGCTGCAACGCGGTGGTGGCGTATCGCTATCATGCCTGCCTCGTTGCTGCCGCCTCGGGCATCCCCACGCTGTTCATGTGCGTTGACGGGCACCCGCATTATCGCAACAAGATGCGGCACATCGCCGATTTGTTCGGCATGTCCGATTACCTGCTTATGGCGAGTACGTGTTTGGACGACGGCTCGTTTGACGCCGGCTTTGCCTCTCTCCTTGAGGGCGGGTGCGTGCCCGAGGTGCCTCAGGGACTCTTTGAAGCAACTTCCGCGTTCCTTGAGCGGATTTGCGATTCAGTTGCAGGACTGCGTCCTTAGGTATAATGAACCGGATTATCTGACTGAGGAGATTGGCCGATATGACACCTAAGGTTTCCATTGTTGTCCCCGTTTACAACGTTGCCGCGTTTCTTCCCGAGTGCCTCGATTCCATTTGCGCTCAGACGCTGAAGGATATCGAGATCATTGTCGTCAACGACGGCTCTACTGACAACTCCCTCGAGATCGCGCAGGCGTACGCCGCTCGCGATGAGCGCATCAAGGTGCTCACCAAGGAGAACAGTGGCTACGGTCACACTATGAACCTCGGTTTTGCCGAGGCCAAGGGCGCTTACATCGGAATCGTCGAGTCGGATGACTGCGCGCGCCCCGAGATGTTCGAGACGCTGTATAAGCTTGCTGTTAAGAACGAAGCCGACGTTGTTCGCTCGAACTATTGGAACATGTCTCAAAACGGCACGCAGTTCGATTTGGTCGACGTGCTCAACCTTTGCGATGCCCCGTACGAGTCCTCCTTCGATACGGTGAACCACCCCGATATCCTGCGTGGCAGCCCCGCAATCTGGACGGCCATCTACAAGGCCTCCTTCCTCAAGGAGAGCGACATCAAGTTCCTGGAGACCCCCGGCGCGTCGTTCCAGGACACCGGCTTTGCCCTCAAGGTCTTTACGTCCGCCAAGCGCATGGTCATCACACGCAAGGCGTTCCTCAACTACCGCGTCGACAACGCCGGTTCGTCGGTCAAGTCCGGCGCCAAGATGTACTGCGTCTGCGATGAGTACGCTTCGTTCGAGGAGCATCTCGCTCGCAACCCTGAGCGCGCCCGCGCGTTCCGCTACGTGATTCCCTCCAAGAAGTACGAGACGTACGTGTGGAATTACAACCGCCTCGACGCATCGCTCAAGCCCGAGTTCATGGATCGGATGTCCCGTGAGTTCGGCGATGCGCAAAGCGCCGGCAACCTCAAGCGCTCTGCCTTCCAGGACGTTGAGTGGGGTGAGCTAGAGGAGCTCATCAAGAACCCCGCCGCCTTTGCCGGCCGCATGCTGAGCGTGCAGTACCCGCCGCAGGATTTCAAGGAGCACCAGCGCACCCGTTGCGCGAACGGGGAGCTCTCGCGCCCGCGCATGTACGCCTCCTTTATCAAGCATCTGATTCAGTAGCCCGATTGAAAGACGAGTTATGAGTGTAGAGTGCACAGCCGATCGCGAGCCTTTGGTCTCTATTATCGTTCCGGTTTACAATTCCGAGCGCTATCTTCCCACGCTTCTTGATTCACTTTTGAGCCAGACGTACCACAATCTTGAGGTCATCTGTATCAACGACGGATCCAAAGACTCGAGTTTGCAGATCCTCAATGATCGTTCCAGCCAGGACGCTCGCGTGGTCGTGGTCGATAAGGAGAACTCCGGAGCCGCTGCGACTCGTAACGTCGGTTTGGACCGAGCGACGGGTGAGTTCCTCTGCTTCGTTGACTCCGACGACTACGTCATGCCAACGGCGATTGAGCGCCTTGTTGGCATTGCGGTTGAGCATTATGCCGATGCCGTCATCTTCGATATGGATAATTTCGACGATGCCACGGGGGAGACGTCTCCCACGAACGCTGTGGTCAAAGAGTTCGTTCCATCTCGAACTGTATTTCAGTTGAAGGATATTCCAAACTTCTATAAACGGATCGTCGGTTTTACCGTTAATAAACTATATAGATCTTCCTATCTGAAAGAGATGCATTTAAGGTTTCCTCAGCTTGGCGCGCATGAAGATATGCCCTTTACTTATGTGGCGTTGAGTGCTGCGCGAACGCTTTACTATCTGGATGAGACCCTTTACTACTATAGGCGTTCACGCGAGGGCAGCCTGAGTGATGGCACGAACGATGATTATCGTTTTATGGTCAATGCTTTAGAGTCTTTCCGCCTTGAGCTCGTTCATTATGATTTGTGGGATGCGTGCAAGCGTGATTTCATTAACTACGCGCTTCACATGTGCCACTGGAAATACACAGTTTTGTCACGTCGGTATCGCTGGGCGTTCGGTGGAGACTGTAGGCGGAATATTTTTAAGCAATTTGATATCACCGATTACGATCAATCTTACTTTTATGATTCCGATGACTATTCGTTTTTTATGCGCGCGGCTTATCCAAGCTTGAGCTATAGAATTGCAAGTTCCGGTATGTATTTTGTCCAAAAGGCAGTGCGTGCGTTTGAGTAGCAACTGACAATTGGCGTTTATTGGGTTAAGGGTGGGCGAGTTGTGAGCGATATGGTCGATAAAGTATGCCCTTTGGGTTCTCAGATGCTCGTCTCGGTCATTGTGCCGATTTACAACGCGGAGAAGTATCTCGATCAGTGCTTAAGCAGCATTAGGGAACAGGCATATAGCAAGCTTGAGATCATCTGCATCAATGACGGAAGCACCGACGACTCGCTTGCAATTGTTGCAAAGCACGCCGCCCTGGATGATCGCATTCGTATCATCGACAAGGAAAACGCTGGATACGGTGCCGGGTGCAACCGTGGCATGGACGAGGCTCACGGGGAGTGGCTCGCCATCGTGGAGCCCGACGACTGGATTGAACCGGGCATGTATGCCGACATGCTTTCTTTTGCCAGCACATACGACGAGGCGATCGATGTCATTAAGACCCCCTGGTGGAACATCAATGATTGGGATCGATCGGACTCTGAGCAAACGCGCACAAGGTGTCCGTTGACGGTGCGCATGGGGGCGTCTTTTGGTCCCTTCACCTTGTCGGAGCATCCAGTGCTAATAGAGCATCATCCTGCGATATGGTCAGCCATATATAGGATTGATTTCCTCCGCGAGCATCATATTCGCTTTCCTGAATACCCCGGGGCTGGCTGGGCGGACAACCCGTTTCTCATCGACACGTTATGTCAGGCCCAGTCGATCGTCTATTTAAATAAGGCCTACTACTGCTATCGAGCCGACCTGCCCGGCTCAACCCGCAACCATGCAACCAATGCGGCGATTCGCCTCCCGTTTGATCGTTGGCTCGACATGCTCGGCTGCATGCAGCGAATCGGCGTGCGCGACAGTGCGATTATCGAGTCCCACTATATCCGGGGATTCAGATATCTAGACGGCGCTATGTACGACGACGGCGCTGACAACCCGGACGTGCTGGAAGGCATGCGATCCATGTTCTCCACCATGGATAAAGACATAGTGCTATCGAGCGTTAAGATCTCTCCAAAGCACAAGCGCTTGTTCTGCGAGACGCTTGGGCTTGACGCTCGCGTCACGTCGTCATTGGCGCACACCGCATACGCCGCCCGTGAATTCTGGCTGTCGCTGCGCACGCTTGGCGCATGTGGCGTCGCCAAGCGCGCGCGGTTTAAGCTGACGGGCAGGCGTTAACGGGTCTGCCCGCCTCGCTTCTGCACCCTTGCCACGACAAGACATGCCGCCAGTGCGGCGATGCTCGCCGCGCACCCGACCGCAAAGCCGGGCGACTGAAAGCGCATCTCAATACGGTGAGAGCCCTCGGGAACCTGGATTTGCGACATTCCGCCGCCGAAGGCAGGGGAGAGCGCGACCTCCTTGCCGTCGATTATTGCGCTCCAGCCTTTGTCATACGGGATGGACAGCACAAGATCGGTCTGCTTTTCCGCGTTGTATACGCCCTCGACATGCCCGTCTTCAAACACGTCAGGGGTAAACTGTCGCGATTGCAGCCGCTCGATGCCCTCCTCAAACACGTCGATGTTCAGCGCATAGAACAGGCATTGGCTCTTGGGGGGAATCTGGGTCTCAGGAGAGCCCTGCACCATGCTGATTTCATGCTGGGTGCTCTCGTCGCCGGACTCCCCAAAGGCGCGAACGTTGTGCGAGAAGCGCGTCGCCTCGCTGCTGATCATCTCGTCGCCAACGATCAGGCCGACGCTTTGGGACCAGTCGGACTCAACGCCGGTTTGTGCGTAAGTGTACCCGATGGTGTGAGCGGGCAGCTCGACGGCCCAGGTGATGCTCGCATCCGATCTTGCCTGCTCGACACCCTGGAGCTGCGTGTACAGCGGTCTCTCAATTCCCGTCAGCTCCACGAACAAGGCGTTTTGACGCTCAAAGGGGTTGTCGCCCTGGAGCGTCGCCTCGCTGTCTGTACCATTCGCGCACGGATAGCCCAGCGAGAGCGCGTGGGGATTGTAATACAGGGGCGAGGTGACATTCGAATGGGGCAGCGTCGTCTCAGTCGATTCGACCGGTTTGCTCCACGTTCCTATATACCGCACGCCCAGCAGGCTGTCCATGACGAGGTTGGGGGCGGCGTAGACGCTCGAGAACTCCCCTTCGGAGCTGTAGCCCAGCGAGTTGAGAAACGCGACGGCCTGGGGGTTGTTCGCCGAGGAGTACGTCGACAGCTGGTTGAATCCGTGCGATATGCCCTCGTTGAACGCGGCGCCGGCCCGGTTATATGTCTTATCGACCCGGTAGAAGGCGTCCGCGTCGAGTTGCTTGAGCTCGCGTACCTGCGTGTCGACCTCGTTGACATACGTGTCATGCGTGTCTTGCGGGTAGTTGATGTAGAGCTGGTTCCAGCACACGTGGGCGTTGAAGCCGGGGTCCGCGAGGACGAGCACGAGCGCGCCAAGCGGTGCGAGCTTGCGCGCGATGGGGGCGGCGCATGCTGACCGCCCGCCCGCCTCGGTCCACGAGACGGTGCGGGTGTTCGAACCTTCGGCGCGGCAAGCGGCCCGTCTCATGAGAAGGAACGCCGCTGCCCAAATCTCCAAAAAGCTCAACAGGAAAGCGATGCGGCAGTAGAACCCGTTGGGCTGGCGGAAGCCGCACCAGACGTACATGAGCGGCCCGAGCACCGAGCTCACGACGAGGAACCCGGCGAACACGAACGTCAGCGCGCGAAGCCTCTTGTCGATGCGCTTCTCAAAGAGCATGGCGATCGCCAACACAAGGGGGATCAGGCCCGTATAAAACTGGGGTGCGTGGTCGATATTCCATGCAAAGGGAAAAAATCCCCTGATGAGGGCCGTCGGATACGTCTGGAACATGCCGACGGCGGTTTTTGCGCCGCCGCCCATCATGGCAAGTACGGTGGGGACGAACGTCCACGCGGAGAGGCCGAGCCCCAAAAGAATCGACGCGGTGAACCTCGACGCCCGCCCCGCGATCCACGAGCGCGCGGGGCGCACCTCATCGTCATATATCATGACGGCGAGCTCGAACAGCACGAACAGGCAGCAAAAGAGCAGCGTGATGTAGGCCATGTACCAGCAGGTGATGACATCGGCTGCCACGAGGAGCGAAAGCCCGATAAAGCGTCCCGTGCGAAGCAGCTGCCGGCAGCTCCATGCCATGAGCGGCAGCAGGATCAACGCGTCGAGCCACAGGGGGTTGCGGAGGTTGGTGGCGCTCCAGGTGGACCAGGTGTAGCACAGGGCGAGCGCGAGCGCCCAGGTGCGCTGCAGGGTGAAGCGGCGACGGAGATACCAGGCCATCGCGGTGTTCATGCACGCAAGCTTGAGGGCGACGATGACGTAAATCGCCAAGGTGAGGTGGGCTTCGTCGAACAGCAGGATTATCAGGTTGAATGGGCTCGCAAGGTAGTAGCTGTACAGTCCCCAGGTGTTGGATCCCATGCCCTGCGCGAAGGAGTAGAACACATTCGCCTCGCCGGTGAGCACATGGCGAAACCAGGTGAAGAAGTCGATGTACTGGTATTTGAGGTCCTCGGTGAGGAACGATTCCGGTCCGAAGGGATATACTCCGCCCCATATGGAGAGGACAACCAGGACCATAACGGGCAAAGCAAGGCAGGCTGCCCAAAAGAGAGCCGTTTTCAGCCGATTGCCGGAGGCTGGGTAATGTGAACCATTATTCATCAAGGTTGGACTCCCTCACGATGTAGAGCGGGCGGTTCTTAGTCTCAAGGTACGTCTTAGCAAGGTACTGACCCATAATTCCCAAGCACAGCAGCTGCACCCCTCCAATAAAGATGATGATTGAGGCAAGCGACGGCCATCCATCGACGGGGTCACCAAAGAGCAGGGCCCGAACGACAATGAAAATCAAGGCGAAGAACGCCACGATGCAAAAAAGCGTGCCCATGACCGAGGCGATGGATAGCGGCACGGTGGAGAATGCAACGATTCCATCGATGGAGTACAACAGGAGCGAGAAGAAGCTCCACTTGGTCTCGCCGGCGACGCGGTTGACGTTGACGTAGGGGAGCCAGACGGTCTTGAAGCCGACCCAACCGTAGATGCCCTTGGAGAAGCGGTTGTATTCCCGCATGGACAGGATGGCGTCGACCATCGGACGCTTCATGAGGCGAAAATCACGGGCTCCGTCCACGATGTCGGCTTTGGAGATCTTGTTGATGATGCGGTAGAACATACGCGCGAACCAGGAGCGAATCGGCGGTTCGCCCTCGCGCGTTGTGCGGCGCGTGGCGACGTTGTCGCAATCCTCATCCTGCAAGATCCGATACATTTCCGGTAACAGCGATGGGGGGTCTTGCATGTCGGCGTCCATCGTCGCTACTAGATTTCCTGTCGCGTGTTCCAGTCCTGCGTAGAGTGCAGCCTCTTTACCGAAGTTACGCGAAAATGACACCCATTTAATACAAGGCTCTGTCACAACACACAGTTGATTTAGAGCATCTTCCCTATTTTCTATTTA
>NZ_CAUFLV010000021.1:0-23945 GCF_959026545.1 uncultured Collinsella sp. | reverse complement strand
AGAACGTCACAGGTTCGAATCCTGTACGCCGCACCAGTCGAAATGAGAACCCGGGCCGCGCAGGCGGTCCGGGTTTTTTGCAAGGTGCCGGCTACAACGAGCACATGCCAGCAACAAGCGCACGTGGCACGTTGAGTGTCTCATTGCATCGAGACTTCACATCACTTCAGTCTTGCTGACAGAGCCAGACCTTCCTGCATAGCATTCATTTTTCAACGGATTTGACCAGCTACTCTGCTTTCCCGTCGTCCAGCAGGTTCTTAAGCAGGCCGTGAATCCACCGGTCGATGCCACCTATCCCGCCATCGTCAACATTGCCTTTCGGATGGCCTTCGCGGCATGACCATCTCTCAGGTACAGGGCTGCGGCAACCAACACGGCTGGAAGGAGTACGTGCGTGGCACCGAGGTCCTTCTCAACACCATCCCCAAGGTCGAGTTCGAAATCGTTGTGAATGACGAGCAGGTGAATGATCTAGTGCGGGTCATTTGCGATGCAACCCGAACGGGGGAGGTCGGGGATGGAAAGATTTTCGTGACCCCCGTGGAGGACGTTATCCGTATCCGAACTGGCGAGCACGGGCCCGCTGCGCTGTAGTGGCTCCGGGCACTGCAGGTGGGCGCGCTGTGCATCGCCGCGCGTCGCGCTGCCGTTGCCTTCGCCGTGTATGTATGCTCGGACGACGGGGTCGACCCTCTGGGCGCCCCGTCGTCCGAGTTCGTCAATGATGCGTTGTGGTAGCGCGCGCCCACCCGCCTGCGCATTCTGGAGCAGCGGCGAGTCGAGCTCATCCTCGCCGAGGCTCACCCGCGCCGTACCGGCGTCCAGGCGCACGCGGACCTGCTCAAACCCCAGGTCGTGCAGGTAGTCCTCGCAGGCTCGAACAACATGGAGCTTCTCTTTGGTAAGCGTCTCACCGCAAGGGATGCGCGTTGCCAGGCAGGCTCCTGCCGGGAGGCTCCACACCTCGTGCCCCCAAGCGCGCAACACCTCGCGCTCCTCTGCCTTGCTCCAGCCTGTCTCCATGAGGGGAGATTGAGCTCCAAGATCACGAACGGCGCGCGTGCCGGGGCGGTAATCTCCGGCATCGTCGACGTTGCTGCCCTCTAGGACCACATGCGCTCCAACCTCACGTGCGACATCCATGATGCGTTGGAATCCCAGACGCTTGCAGTGATAGCAACGGTCTGCGGGGTTCGTTGCCACGGTGGGATCCAAAAGCGGATCGACCTCGATGCTAACCACGTGGGCACCCAGGCGTTCAAACCGCTTCCGCTCCCGTTCGAACGATGCACGCTCGGGCGTTCCCACCAGGGGTGTGTCGAGATGAATGAGGTGCACGCGGCTCGGAGGCAACGCCCGCACGCAGACCGCGGCGAGGAAGGTGCTGTCAACCCCGCCCGAAAACCCGATGGCGACGCTTCCGTACGATTGAAGCAGCTCGACAAGTCGTCTCATCTTCTCGGCGCTGCAAATTGGTACCGGTATGTCAATTCTTGTGCTCATGGAAGGTATCTTACCCAGCGAGCCGTTACAATGCTTGCCGAGGGCGGGGTTAATGGCTTCGCATCTCGATTTGCATCATATCGACATGTTCTCGGCGCCGTTCGAGACTGACGTTAAGGGGAGAGCCGTGCAGCCCATTCAAGCGATTCTTTTTGACATGGACGGTACGCTCGTGGATTCCGAGCGGGTGAGTCAGGCGGCGTGGAAGCTCGCCGCCCGCGATTTGGGATTCGAGCTCCCCGATGCGCTCATCCAGTCGTTCATTGGTCGCACCGCGCCATCGGTGCATGCCCTGGTGGCGAATCACCTGCATGGAGATGAGGCCCTCGCCGAGGAGTGCTTCCGCCTGCATCACGTACATTTTGATCGTATTTGCGAGACGGACCTCGCGCTGATGCCCGGTGCCCGCGAGGCACTTGAGCAGCTGAGCGCCGCCGGATATCCGCTCGCTTTGGCGACTTCAACCTACCGCGCGAAGGCCATTCCGCGTCTTGAGCGCTTTGGCCTGCGCGACATGTTCGTCACGATGACCACGGGCGACGAGATTGAGAACGGCAAGCCGGCACCCGATATCTTCCTGTTGTCGGCGGAACGCATGGGCGTCGAGCCGGCCAACTGCGCGGTGATAGAGGACTCGCATAACGGCGTCCGTTCCGGTCACGCCGCCGGCGCGCGGGTCTTTATGATTCCCGACATGGTGCCGCCCACCAGCGAGATTGAGGCCATGTGCACGGCGATTCTCGGCAGCCTGCACGAGTTGCCCGCCGCGATTGCCGCCGTGAACGGATAAATTGCACCGACGGGGTAATGTGCGCGCCATTGGGGGGTGTCCCTAATGGCGCGCTCGGTAAATACGCAAATGCGGGGTTAAATTGACGACGCGCGAGTAGACAGAGCTTCCCTTTTGACAAAACCGCAGGTAGTTATGTTGTCAAAAACACGCTCTACTTGGCGCGACAGATTTTAACCCCGCATTTGCGCATTTCTTTCTTCAGGTACGTGGAGTCTGCTGGGGGTTGAGAATCCCGAGCCCATCACCACTGCGGAAAGCTATGAGCAGAACTTCACCAATGAGGGTGGCTTTGAGTTCCGCTTTAGGTATCTCAAGAACATCATGGGTTTATGGATGAATCAGTCGGTCCGCCGTGAGATCAACGGCGTCGATTATGTCGAAGGCAAAACGGATCACAAGGCCATGCTCGACCACAAGGTCGACTTCGACGAGCTGCGCGCGCTGTGCTGCGAGGCCGAGCCGTTCGAGGCCTACCTGCCCCAGTTCTATCCGGGCCGCGGCACCATCACGTTCCTCGGTATCACGCAGGATGGTGACGGCTACTTCAAGTTCGTGGCCGCCGAGGGCGAGAACGTGGATGGCCCGATTTCACCTTTGGCGACACCAACATGCGCATGAAGTTCTCGGATGGTGCCCGGCAAGTCCGAGATTGCCGAGGCGTCCTGCGCGCTCATGAAGAGCTACGACGCGATCGTGTGGGCGCACCACGGTCTGTTCGCGGCCGGTCCGGATTTCGACACGACCTTCGGCCTTGTGCACACCATCGAGAAGGCGGCAGAGATCTACCTTGCCGCCCGTGCGGCCAACGGCGGTTCCGATGACTTCCTCAACCGCATTTCCGACCAGGATCTTCGTGATACCTGCCGCGATTTCTTCATGCAGGGTGCGATCCGTGCGGCAGAAGATGATTTTGAGAATGGCGTCTGCGGGACCACGCTTGCCGCGCTCTCCGGTCAGGATGTTGCGTTCGTGCGGGCGATGGCCCAAGATGATCGCCCCTCGCGCATGTGCGACATCGCGGAGCGCATGGGTCAGACGCAGGACTATGCGCAGAAATACCGTCGACGTCTGATCGACGCGGGCGTTATCTCGGCCGCTGGCCACGGGTATGTCACGTTTGCCGTCCCGTATATGCGCGAATATCTGCGCCGGATGGAACTAGATTGGTAGCGCTTGGCCTCTCAACGCGGCTCGCGCTGCCATTGGAGACACCCATGCGGGCTCCTGCCTAACCCGACTACAGGTACCCACTGATATCCAGGTCCGGATCGGCGAAGTCGGTGGCGTTGTGCTCTCCGGAGCTTGCGCGTGCGAGCAGGAATGGCCGCACCAGAGCCTGATGATTCTCGGTGGGCATGGCGTTGCCCGCCCTGCGGTTGTCTTCAATCTGCGCGATGAGGTACTGCACGCCCTTGCGACCAATTTCGTACCCGGGGGGAGCGATGGTGGTGAGCGGAACGTTGCCGCTCCAGGCGAGCGGGTTACCGTCACTACCCACAACCTTGATGTTGTCGGGCACGCTGAGCCCGGCGGACTGGATGCCCGCGATGGCTCCGGTGGCGAGCACGTCGGAGAGCGCAATCGCAAAGTCGGGCCGTTCCGACGCGGGGCGCTTGGCAAGGCGGCGCCCGATTGAATATCCATCGCGTGCCAGGTTCCAAGAGCCCTCGTCAATGAACTCGAACGTTACGCCCGTCGTCTCGTGCATGAGGTCTTTGATGCCCGCTATGCGCATGCCGAGCTTTTCAAATTCGTCTTTACCAAAGACCGCAACGTGATGGGCGCCGGCTTCGATGGCGTGTTGGGCCACAAGGCGCCCCTGTGCACGGTTGTCGGCGCCAACAAAATACCCCGGCTCGTCACTGTGGAAGTCGAGGTAGACGGTGGGGACCGAGGGCGTCGCCATGGAGGGCTTCCAGCCGTAGACGCTCATGGGCTGCACGAGGATGCCTGCCATTTGGGTGCCCATAAAGTAGGACAGGTAGCGGGCGGAGAGAATATCGTCGTTGTCCGCGTTGGCGATGAGCAGGCCGTATCCGTGCTTTTGGGCCTCGGCGTTGGCACCGTTGGCGATTTGCAGTGAGATGCCGTGCTCAAGGCTGGGCAGCACGAGGCCGAACGACTGATTTTTGCCACCGGCGAGCATGCGGGCACTCTGGTTGGGCGCGTATCCCAGTTTTGCCGCGACCTCGTTGATGCGCTTAAGCGTTTCGGGGCGCACCTTCTCCGGATGGTTGAAGGCGTTCGATACAGTGCCCAGCGCGACACCCGCCTCGTTGGCGACGTCGTTGATGGTGACGGTGGTATGGCGAGCCATGGGGCCTCCAAAAGCGCCTTGTCGAACGCGGTTATGCGGAAACCTATCCATTGTATCGCTTCAAAACCTTAATTTGGGAACAGGCGCTAAATTGAGCTTCTCAATCGAGGGTGCGCGCGTCATCTTAAATGGTCCCAAAAAACAAATACCATTGTTACCAACTTGTAACAATTTGTCCGTAAACTCTTGGGCTGCCGTCAATCGACCGAAAGGGTTTTCCATGTGCGGAATTGTTGGATATACCGGAGCCGAGGCCGCCGTCGACGTGCTGGTCACGGGCCTCAAGCGCCTTGAGTACCGGGGCTACGACTCGGCTGGCGTCGCGCTCGAGCTTGGCTCTACGGGGGAGTCGTCGCGCACGATTGATGTGGTTCGCTGCGTGGGCAAGGTGGCAGGCCTCGAAGACGAGCTGGCCGCCCCTCATGCGGCTGCGACCTGCGGAATCGGTCACACACGTTGGGCGACGCACGGGCGCCCCTCGGTGGAAAACGCTCATCCACACGTAAGCTGCGATGGCAAAATCGCGGTGGTCCACAATGGCATCATCGAGAATTTCGCCGAGTTGCGCGAAGAGCTCACGGCGAAGGGCCATCACTTTAGGAGTGAAACCGATACCGAGGTCTTTGCGCATCTGATCGAGGAGGCCTATCCGCACCATCTATCCGAGCCGCGCCCGCTTGTCGCTGCGGTTCGCGAGGCGTGCACGTACGTGGTGGGTGCCTACGGTCTGGCCGCCGTGTGTGCGGACGAGCCCGGGGTCATCGCGGTTGCCCGCAAGGACAGCCCGATAGTCATCGGTCGCGGCGAGCACGGCAGCTATGTTGCCTCCGACGTCATCGCCCTTATCGACGCGACGCGCGACGTCGTGGTTCTCGAGGACGGGCAGTTCGCCTGCCTTACGCCCGAGGGTGTTGAATTCACCGATGATCGCGGACACGTTATTGAGCCCGAGGTCACGCATATCGACTGGGATATCGATATGGCCGAAAAGGGCGGGTATCCCGACTTCATGATGAAGGAGATCTGCGAGCAGCCGCGCGTGGTGCGCGACACGCTGGTGGGCCGCCTTGCCCCCACGGGGGAGCTCGACATCGACGAGCTCGGCCTGACGTACGAGCAGCTCGACGTGATCGATCGCGTGTGCGTAATCGCGTGTGGCACGAGCTACCATGCCGGCCTCATCGCGAAGAACCTCATCGAGGGCTGGGCGCGCATTCCCTGCGAGGTTGAGGCGGCGAGCGAATTTAGGTACCGCAACCCCATCATCACGCCTTCGACGCTGGTGGTTGCCGTGTCTCAGTCGGGAGAGACGGCGGACACCCTGGCGGCGATTCGCGACGCGCGCATCAAAGGCGCGAAGGTCTTCGGCATCACCAACGTAGTGGGCAGCCCGGTGGCCCGCGAGAGCGACGGCGTGATTTACACCAAGGCGAACAAGGAAATCGCGGTTGCTTCCACCAAGAGCTTTATTGGCCAGGTGGTGAGCTTGACGCTGCTCGCGTTGCTGCTTGGCCAGGTTAAAGGCAAGCTCACGACCGCTCAGGTGCGTATGCTGTTCCACGAACTGGGCGACACTGCCGAGCAGATTCAGTGGGTGCTCGACACGCAGAAGGAGGCCGTTCACGAGGCGGCCTTGGCGTGCAAGGACGCGCGCTCGGCGCTCTTTGTGGGCCGCGGCATGGGGGCTGCCATCTCAAACGAGGGCGCCCTCAAGCTCAAGGAGATCAGCTACCTGCATGCGGAGGCGTACGCGGCGGGCGAGATGAAGCACGGGCCCATCGCGCTGATCGACCCCGGTTTCCCGGTCATCGCTGTTGCCACCAAGAGCCCCACGTACGACAAAACCGTAAGCAACCTCAAGGAGTGCGAGGCACGTGGCGCGCGCATCATCGCCGTGGCGACGGTGGGGGACGAGGACATTCGCAAGGTCGCGGACCATGTTATCTACGTGCCTGCCGTGCGTGATGCGCTGAGCCCGATCACGGCGACGGTGCCGCTGCAGCTTTTGGCGCGCGAGGTCGCCATCCTGCGCGGATGCGATGTCGACCAGCCCCGTAACCTTGCCAAGAGCGTGACGGTGGAGTAGCTCCTTCGGAATTCGAGAAAAAGAGCGGGGCGGCAAGAGACGAGGCTTGGCTCAAAGTAGATGTCGTCACAGCCTGTCGTACTTGTCGCAACCTGTCGCGCGTCGGTTTTTGGTCGCCCACGGCATGAGGGCTCACGGTAGGCTGCGCCATGCTTTGCAGAGGGCGCGATACCGTGGTGCGTATTGGCTGCCCCGTTGCCAGATGAGGCAAAAGTCGTGTTCGATAAAGAAGTCGACAGGTGTAATATCCACGAACTCCCCTCGGGCGAGCTCCTCTGCTGCTGCCGCGCGATACATGAACGTTATTCCCGCGCCGCTTCTCACGCATGCCTTGATGGTCGGGATGCTCTCGAGCTCGACGACTCCCGCGAAGTCCGTCACGGCGAGATCGCGCGCCGCCAGGTGCTTTTCGAGAATCTCGCGCGTGCCCGATCCCGCCTCGCGCAGGATGAGGCGCTCGCCAAGAAGGTCGCGAATGGAGCTGGGCCGGGCAACGTGGGTTCGAAACTCTGTGGGGGAGGCGCCCCGCTCGGCATCTGCAGGGTTGTCGACCTCGGTTTTAGTTCCCGCCCCGTGCGCGACGCCTCCTCCTGCCCCGGGAGTGACGATCCCTTTTGCGCCGGCCCTTCCGGCGATGGTGATATACGGCTCGCGCGAGAGGATCTCGTAGTCAAAGCGCTCGCGGTCGAATGAGCCCTCCACGAGCGCGAAGTCGATGTCGCCCCGATCGAGCGCCCCCACTAGGTCGCGCGTGTTGCCGGCACGCATGGTGATAGAGCTGTTGGGGTGCCGAGTGAGATGGACTGCCATGAGCTTCGGTGCCGTGAAGTCGGCGATGGTCCGCGTGCAGCCGAACTTGAGTGGCACGGTGTGGGCCCTTGTGGGCTCCGCTGCGAGGCTCCCTACCTCGGTGATCAATCTCTCCTCGTCGTTTTCCATGGCAAGAAGTCTCCGATACAGCACGTCTGCGGCGAGCGTGGGTTCGATGCCACGGCCCGTTTTGGTGAATAGCGGGCATCTATAGTGCGATTCGAGCTGTTTGATGTGCTGGGAGGCGGCGGGCTGCGTGATCATGAGGGAGGCGGCGGCTTGCGTGAAGCTGCGCTGCCGATAGACCTCCAAGAAGGTATGGGTGCGGTAATCAAGCATGCTTGTTTCCCGTCTGCTCGTTCTTACGTAATAAAGATATCTAATGAAACCATAACTAATTAGATAGAAATAATTATAGATAAAGGTCCTACCATAGTTTCGACAACACGGGTGCCGCTTCGTAGCTCGTTCAAGTGGGCATAGCGGTGAATACAAGCCTCAATGCGAGAAGCCTCAAGAGGAGCACGTTGCTACATTGAGGTTCGGAAAGGTGGATGCGTGGAGCTCTTCAAGGATTTCAAGGACCTGTGGCGCGGGGTGGCGCTGACGTTGGTGATCTCGGTGCCGGCCTGGTTGTTGGGGAGGCGATTCGAGGTCATCGGTGGTCCCGTCTTCGCCATTCTCATCGGCATGGTGATGGGACACGTGCTGCGTAAGCGCTCGGGTGTCGCGGAAGCCGCCGCCCCGGGCATCAAGTACACCTCTAAGAAGATTCTCCAGTACGCGGTCATCTTGCTCGGATTCGGACTCAATTTGGGGCAGATCGCCAAGGTGGGCGCCAGCTCGCTGCCCATCATTGTCTCCACCATCACGACCTCGCTCGTGATCTCCTTTGTCCTGTGCCGTGTCATGAACATCCCGCGCAAGATATCGACGCTCGTGGGCGTGGGCTCGTCGATCTGCGGCGGTTCCGCTATCGCCGCCACGGCTCCGGTCATCGATGCGGACGACGAGGAGATCGCCCAGGCAATCAGCGTCATCTTCCTGTTCAATATCATCGCCGCGCTGGTCTTTCCCACGCTTGGCGGCATGCTTGGCATGAGCAACGAGGGCTTTGGCCTGTTCGCCGGCACTGCTGTGAACGACACGTCCTCGGTAACCGCCGCGGCGACGGCGTGGGACGGCATGCACCCCGGCTCCAACGCGCTCGACCATGCCACAATCGTCAAGCTCACGCGCACGCTCGCGATTATCCCCATTACGCTGTTCCTCGCCTTTTGGCAGGTCCGACAGGCAAAGCGCGCCGCCGAGACGGGTACGGGTGACGGTGCTGCCACGGGCACGTTCGACATCAAGAAGATCTTCCCGTTCTTCATCCTTTTCTTCGTTTTGGCGAGCGTCATTACCACCGTGTTCGCCCTGCCGGTAGCCGTGACCGCCCCCATCAAGACTCTTTCCAAGTTCTTCATTGTCATGGCCATGGCGGCGATTGGCTTCAACACCGACGTTGTCAAACTGGTCAAGACGGGCGGCAAGCCCATCTTCATGGGTCTGTGCTGTTGGATTGGCATCACGCTGGTAAGCGTGGGCATGCAGCACCTGCTTGGTATTTGGTAGGTCGGGCGTCACTCGTATGCATACCGTTGCTCGAACAAAAGAGCCGTCCACCAAGTTTTGCTCGTAAAACGTGCGCAAGGTGGGAAAGATGGAGGTATCGGTTATGCAAGCGCCCGGCGTCGGGTCCGGGCGCCCGACAGATAGGAGCCAACTATGGGAATGAAGGCTGATCAGGAGATCTCCTTGGATTTCGAGGGGCTTTTGTCCTACCTGCGCTCTAAGACGCGCGTATTCATGGACGTCGATGGCCATGAGTACTATGTGACCCACACCGACGGGTACTGGCGCGTCCAGGATTGCGAGCGCCTGAACGACAAGGGCCGCTTCGTGGATTGCTCAGAGTTGGTGACCACCCTGCCGGAGCTGGTCGAGCTTCCGTGGCTCGATGGCAAGAGCGTGCACGACTTGACCGATTGCGCGACGTTCTATGAATCGATTCAGGAGGGCTGGGTCACGCCGGATGGCGTGGAGCCCGTTGCTGCGGAAGCCGCGGAAGCTGAGGAGGCCACGGAAGTCGTTGCTGCGGAGGAATAACTTCCACGTGGCGACCGTAAGCCGAATTTCGCCTTGTGCGGGCGCCGGCCCCGCTCCCCCATGGGGGAGTGGGGCTTTTCCTTTGAGGAAGTGGGTTGCTAAGAGCGATGCTGGGGGCATGCGATTGAGAAGCTTGTGACGTTAAGATAGGATTGGTGTCTAATACAGCGCACATGTATTGTTGATGATCGTTCGAGCGGAGCGATGCGGGGATCGTTCGAGGTGGCGAGTCGTTCATCGCTTGCGGGGCGATTGACGGTCATCGGGGTTTGACGCGTGGGGGATGATGGTTGTGAAGCTGCTGCTGAATACCGTACGGCCGTACAAATTGCTCGTCGCCGCCACGCTCGCGGCCCTGTTGTTGGACGTTGCGGGCACGCTGTACGTGCCCACGATGCTCGCCGGGATGATCAACCAAGGTGTCGCGAGCGGGGGCACCGATTTCATCTTGGGACAGGGCCTGAAGATGCTGCTGGCGTGCTGCTGCGCGAGCGGCGGCGCCCTGCTCGGCAACTACCTATGTGCCCGTCTCGCCTCATACGTGGGCCGCGACATCCGTAACGCCGTGTATGAGGCTTCGCTCGCGTTTTCGGGTAGTGACTTCGAGGAGTTCGGCACGGGCTCGATGATCACGCGCACCCTCAACGACGTCAATGTCATCCAGCAGACGGTCATGCTCGCCACGCAGGCGATGCTGCCGGTTCCCATCATCTGCGTCATGGGCACGGTCCTGGCATTCAAGATCGACGCCCAGATGGGCGCCATGATGCTCGCCGTGGTGACCGTGGTCATGGTCTTCGCCGTTATCGCCGTGCGCCGCGCCGCGCCGGTCTTCGAGAAGATGCAGGGCTTCATCGACCGCATGAACGTTGTGCTGCGCGAGAACATCATCGGCGTACGCGTCATCCGCGCCTTCGGCAAGGAACGCCACGAAGAGGGCCGCATGGGCCGCGTGTTCAGCGACTACGCGAACGCGGCGATCAAGGTCAACTGGATCTTCGCCGGCGTCGACTGCTTTAGCTTCTGCCTCATGAACATCGCCGAGGTGCTGCTCATGTGGCTCGGCGGCAACCGCGTGGGCGCACACGCCATGGAGATCGGCAGCATCTCGGCGGTGGTCGAGTACGCCATGCTCATCATGTTCTACATCATGATGGCCCAGTTCGTGGCACTGATGGTCCCGCGCGCGATCGTGTGCCTGCAGCGCTGCTCCGACGTCATCTACAAGCAGCCGAGCATTGTCGACGGTGCCGAGCGCCTGCCCTCTGCGACGCGGGCTGCCGGGAGCGGGTCGAATGGCGACGTCGCGTCCGGAGCTGCCGAGGTGCCGGGCTATGCCTTCGCGCCCGGCGACGTCGTCGCCCAGTTTGACCACGCCTCGTTCCGCTTTGCCGATGCCGATGAGGACACGCTCCACGACATCGACTTCGCGTGTCGTCGCGGCCAAACAACGGCCATCATCGGATCGACGGGCTCGGGCAAGTCGACCATCGCCAAGATGCTCCTGCGTCTGCACGATGTGACGGAGGGCTCTGTCCGCTTCGCCGGCGTCGATGTGCGCGGCCTCACGCAGCGCGACCTGCGCGACCGGATCGCCTACGTGCCGCAGAAGGCGTGGCTGTTCAGCGGCACGGTCGCGAGCAACCTGTGCTACGGCAATGAGAGCGCAAGCGAAACCGAGATGCGCCACGCTCTCGAGGTTGCTCAGTCCGACTTCGTATGGGGGCTTGCCGAGAAGCTCGAGGCACCCGTTGCCCAAGGCGGCACCAACTTCTCGGGCGGTCAGCGCCAGCGCCTTGCCATCGCGCGCGCCCTCATGAAGCGCGCGGACCTTTACATCTTCGACGACAGCTTCTCGGCGCTCGACTTCAAGACCGATGCCGCCCTGCGTCGCGCCCTCAAGCCCGAGACGCGCGGCGCGGCGGTGCTCATCATCGCCCAGCGCATCAACACGATCCTGCATGCCGACCAGATCATCGTGCTCAAAGACGGTCGCATCGAGGGCAAGGGCGCGCACGAGGAGCTCATGGAGAGCTGCGAGGTGTATCGCGAGATCGCCAACAGCCAGATGAAGGGAGGTGAGTAGCATGGCGTGGAATAAGAAGAAGCGCAACGATGGCGGTGACGAGCTGTTCTCCGAGAACTCTCGCATCGAGCGCGAGCGCAAGCAGGGTGCCATAGAGGACGCCCAGGCGATGGCCGATAATTCCGGCACGCCGGAGGAGGGGCTCGAGGTGCCGAAGGACGCCTGGGGCACCGTGCGCCGCCTCTGGGGCGCCGCCCGCGGAGAGCGCTGGCGCTTCGGCGTGGTGGTTGCCGCCATTATCGTCTACACGGGCTTCCATGTTGCCGCCCCCGCGTACAGCGCGCACGTGATCGACGTCCTGTGGACGAGCATTCAGGCCGCCTTCGCCGAGGGCCGCACGTTCACCGTCGGCTGGGACACGGGCGGCCGTGAACTCGCCATCTACTTCGCCATCTGGACGGGTGCCTGTGCGCTGTACTCGGTTCAGTGCTTCGTCATGGCGGGCTTCGCCGAGAAGCTCAACCTCTCTCTGCGCACGAGCATCGCCGAGAAGCTCAACCGCCTTCCGCTCAAGTTCTACGACGGCCACAAGCCCGGCGAGGTCGTGAGCCGCGCCACCAACGACCTGGACAAGATGTCCGAGGTGCTGCAAACCGGCCTGCTCAAGCTCATGAGCGCCGTGGGCACCATCGTCGGCGCGCTGTTCATGATGTTCCGCTACAGCTTCCTGCTCACCGGCATCTTCCTGGTGTTCGCCCTGCTCTCGACGGTGGTGACCCAGTACGTCTCAAAGCAGACGCTGCGGCTCGCTGCGGAGCGCCAGCGCTACGTGGGCAAGCTCACCGCGACGGTTGAGGAGGCCTACTCGGGCCGCCTCATCATCAAGAGCTTCAACCGCGAGGAGCTGAGCGCCGCCGAGGTGAGCGAGTTGTCGGATAAGCTCGCCCGCGCCAGCCGCAGGGCCGACTTCGCGACCAACGCCATCAGCCCGCTGATCCGTTTCATCATCCGCCTGGCGCAGGTGCTCATCGCCATCGTCGCGGGGGGCATGCTCGTGGGCGGTCAGATCACCATCGGCGTGTTCCAGGCGTTCTTTCACTACATCTATCAGGTGTCCGAGCCGCTCACGCAGCTCTCGTTCACCATCAACACGCTGCAGAACGCCCTGGCGAGCGTCGAGCGCGTGTTCGACATCCTCGATGAGGAGGAGGTCGAGCCCGACCCCGCCCCCGATGTGGCCGCGAGCCTGCCGGCGGAAGTCGAGGGGCGCGTGGACTTTGAGCACGTGCGCTTTGGCTACGACCCGGAAAAGCCGCTCATGCGCGATGTGACGTTCCATGTGAAGCCCGGCCAGAAGATCGCCATCGTGGGCGCGACGGGTGCCGGCAAGACGACGCTCATCAACCTGCTCATGCGCTTCTACGAGATCGGCGCTGGCGAGATCGCGCTTGATGGTGTGGACACCCATGCCATGACGCGCGCGGACCTGCGCCGGAACTTCGGCATGGTGCTGCAGGATGCATGGCTGTTCGACGGCACCATCGCCGAAAATATCGCCTATGGGCGCCCGGAAGCCACGCGCGAGGAGATCGTCGCCGCCGCCGAGATGGCGCGCATGGACCACTTTGTCCGCACGATGCCCCAAGGCTACGATACGCATGTTGAGAACGACGCTGAGAACATCAGCCAGGGCCAGCGCCAGCTGCTCACCATTGCGCGCGTCATTCTGTGCGACCCCAAAATCTTGATCTTGGACGAGGCGACCTCGAGCGTGGACACGCGCACCGAGCGCGACATCGTCCGAGCCATGGAGACGCTCATGCATGGGCGGACGAGCTTCGTCATCGCACATCGCCTGAGCACGATCGTCGACGCCGATCTCATCCTGCACATGCGCGCCGGCACCATCATCGAGCAGGGTACGCATGAGGAGCTACTCGCCGAGGACGGGCCGTATGCCGACCTGTATCGCAGCCAGTTCGCTTAAAGATCGTGAGGGCGCACGGCCGCCCGGTCGGTCGCCGTACCGCGCCGCGCCGGCCTGGCGCCCGCCTGGGCTGGCCGCCCCGTTCCGCTCCGGGGCGCGGCCATCCGAGCGGATGCGCACCGCTCCGTCCTCGACTTGTGGCGAGCCTGGGCGGGCCGTGCGCCGTGACCCAATCCGCTTACGGCCTGCTTGCCGCCGTTCAACGGAATGAAAAAAGCCCGATTGGGGGCGTTTAAATGCGAGTCGCCGCATCGAGTGCCACGTATATGGCGCGTACCTGCGGACTTACCGTGCTGAAATAGTGGGGCGAAAAACTGAATCTATATAACAACCCCTCGACCTGCGAATATGCATTATTTTCCCTGTTCGACAAAGGGTTGAATATTACGGACGAGCGGCATACCATAACAGAAGTTGTGTTCAAAACGTGTATCAACAGAGGAGGTTGTGTGATGGTAAGTATCGTTTTGGCAAGCCATGGTGACTTGGCAGAGGGTCTGAAGATGACCGGTTCGATGGTCTTCGGCGATCAGCCCAACGTCGCCACGGTTTCCCTCATGCCGAGCATGGGTCCGGACGACTTCCGCCAGAAGGTGGAAGAGGCGGTCGCTTCCTTCGACGATCCCGAGGACGTCTTGTTCCTCGTCGATCTGTGGGGCGGCACGCCCTTCAACCAGATCAGCGGTCTGTTCGACGCCCATCCCAGTTGGGCGATCCTGACCGGCGTGAACCTGCCGATGCTCGTCGAGGTGTACACCGCTCGCTTCGACGCATCCAAGACGGCCCACGATATCGCCAAGCACGTCATTTCCGAGGCCCGCGCCGGCGTTCGCGTCAAGCCTGAGTCTCTCGAGCCTGTGGAGGCCAAGCCCGCGGCAGTCGCGGCGCCGGCCGCCCATCAGGGTGCCATCCCCGAGGGCACGGTCCTCGGCGACGGCCACATCAAGTTCGTGCTCGCCCGTGTCGATACCCGTCTGCTCCACGGTCAGGTGGCAACCACGTGGACCAAGATGACCAACCCCGATCGCATCATCGTCGTGTCCGACGCCGTCTCTCACGATGACCTGCGCAAGTCCATGATCATGGAGGCCGCGCCTCCCGGAGTTAAGGCCCACGTCGTCCCGGTCCAGAAGATGATCGAGGTCGCCAAGGACCCGCGTTTCGGCGCCACCAAGGCCATGCTTCTGTTCGAGACCCCGCAGGACCTGCTCCGCGCGGTTGAGGGCGGCGTGGACATCAAGGAGGTCAACCTCGGCTCGATGGCCCACTCCGTGGGCAAGGTCGTCGTGACTAACGCCATCGCCATGGATAACGATGATGTCGAGACGCTCGAGAAGCTCGCTGCCAAGGGCATCACCTTCGATATCCGCAAGGTCCCGGCCGATTCCGCCGAGTCCTTCGACGCGATGATCAAGAAGGCCAAGTCCGAGCTGGCCGCCCAGTAAAGGAGGGAATATGTCAGCACTTTCGATCGTTTTGATCGCCATCATCGCGCTGCTGGCCGGTATGGAGGGTATTCTGGACGAGTTCCAGTTCCACCAGCCGCTCGTGGCCTGCACGCTCATCGGTCTTGTGACCGGCCACCTGCAGGAGGGCGTCATGCTCGGCGGCTCCCTGCAGATGATCGCCCTCGGTTGGGCGAACGTCGGCGCCGCCGTCGCGCCCGATGCGGCCCTGGCCTCCGTTGCGTCCGCCATCATCATGGTGCTCGCGCTCGACGGTGGCACGGCCGACTCCCAGACGGCCATCACCACCTCTATCGCTCTCGCCGTGCCGCTGTCCGTGGCTGGCCTGTTCCTGACGATGATCTGCCGCACACTCGCCATCCCCCTGGTTCACGCCATGGATGCCGCCGCCGAGAAGGGCAACTTCAAGGGCATTGAGATGTGGCAGATCCTGGCCATCCTCATGCAGGGTGCCCGCATCGCCATCCCGGCTGTGGCCCTGTGCTTCGTCTCACCCGAGATCGTGACCAACGCGCTCAACATGATGCCCGCGTGGCTGTCCGGCGGCATGGCCGTCGGCGGTGGCATGGTCGCCGCCGTCGGTTACGCCATGGTCATCAACATGATGGCGACCAAGGAGGTCTGGCCGTTCTTTGCGCTCGGCTTCGTCTTCGCCGCTATCAAGGAGCTCACGCTCATCGCCCTCGGCGTCATCGGCGTGTCTCTCGCCCTGCTGTACCTCGGCCTCAAGGACCTGGCCAAGAACAGCGGCGGCTCTGCCGGTACCGGCGATCCGCTCGGCGACATCCTGAACGATTACGAGTAAAGAAGGGAGGACGTACATCATGGCAGAGAACAAGGTTCAGCTTTCCAAGTCCGACCGCATGTCGGTGTGCATGCGTCATCAGTTCCTTCAGGGCTCGTGGAACTACGAGCGCATGCAGAACGGCGGCTGGTGCTTCGCTATGATCCCCGCGATCAAGAAGCTCTACTCCAACAAGGAGGACCAGATTGCGGCGCTCAAGCGTCACATGGAGTTCTACAACACGCATCCGTACGTGTCCGCTCCCGTCATCGGCGTCACCCTCGCTCTTGAGGAGGACCGCGCCAACGGCGCTCAGGTCGAGGACGCTGCGATCCAGGGCGTGAAGGTCGGTATGATGGGCCCGCTGGCCGGTGTCGGCGACCCCGTCTTCTGGTTCACCCTTCGCCCGATCCTCGGTGCGCTCGGCGCTTCCCTGGCCCTCGGCGGCTCCATCATGGGCCCGCTGCTGTTCTTCTTCGCGTGGAACATCATCCGCATCGCGTTCCTTTGGTACACCCAGGAGTTCGGCTACAAGGTTGGTACCTCCATCACCAAGGACCTCTCCGGCGGTCTTATGGGCAAGATCACCGAGGGTGCTTCCATTCTGGGCATGTTCATCATCGGCGCGCTCGTGCAGCGCTGGGTGAGCATCTCCTTCACCCCGGTCGTCTCCACGGTTCAGCAGTCCCCCGGCGCCTACATCGATTGGGCGAGCCTGCCCGCGGGTGCTGAGGGCATCCATCAGGCCCTGAGCCAGTACGCAGCGCTTGGTCCCACCGGCCTCGAGGTCGCCAAGGTGACCACGCTCCAGGCTAATCTCGACCAGCTGATCCCCGGCCTTGCCGCCGTGGGCCTCACGCTCCTGTGCTGCCAGCTGCTCAAGAAGAAGGTTTCCCCGATCGTCATCATCATCGCGCTGTTCGCCGTCGGCATCATCGCCCGCCTTGCCGGCATCATGTAAGACATCCGGGGTCTGAGCGCGTTTGTCGCGCTTGCACCTAAATTCGCGCCTGCTACCATGGTCTACCATCGGTGGCAGGCGCGTTTTCAATAGCGCGAAGAGGAGAGGGGACCAAGATGGCGCAGTCGCAGAACAGCTCCGTCTATTACACCGAGCACGCCACATCGTTTCACGGTATGGCCACATACGGAAACGTGATGCTGGGGAACAAGGCCTTCGAGTTCTACAACGAGCGCAACCCCGAGGACTACATTCAGATTCCCTGGGACGAGATCGATCGCGTGGCGGCGTCCGTCATGTTCGGGGGCAAGAAGATCGCGCGTTTCGCTATCTTCGTACACGGCAGCGAGTCGGGCTTCTCGTTCTCGACGCGAGACAACAAGGCGACGCTTCGGGCCATGCGCGAGCATGTCCCGGAGGAGAAATTGCTGCGTTCTTTGAGCTTCTTTGACGTGATCAAGCGTGGCGTGCTGTCACTGTTCCGCAAAAACCGCTAGAATATCGAGAGTGCGCTTTTGCGACTCGGCCGGTGCCGTCCGGCCCGCCCGATCGTTTCCGGTAAGCCCGGATTGACGCTTTACGGGTTTTAGGTACGGTCGCCGCACACATGGCAATGCCTCCGTAGCTCAGGGGATAGAGCACCGCTCTCCTAAAGCGGGTGTCGTACGTTCGAATCGTATCGGGGGCACCATTGAGAAATAGCAGGCCAGAGGACGTATCTCCTCTGGCCTGATTTTTTCCCATACGGAACACCTGATCACGTGGAGCAAGCGTGGGGAGTGGGACTCGAAACGGGAAGCCCGTTCCAAAGAGCACAGCACGGGTCGAGATAAAAAACGCGCTTGGGGTTCAATCCCCAAGCGCGTTTTACGCCCATGCAATGTGAGCTAATCTTCAGACCCGGTATCGCCGCCGGACTGCTGAGCTTGGGTGGTCAGCGTGATACTGGAGCCCTTATCGAGCGAGCCGGAGGCGGACTGGGCGGTCACCACGCCGTCTTGCGGGCCGTTCACGGTCACCACAAAGCCAAGAGCCTTAAGGTCCTTGATGGCAGTTGAGGCGTACTCGCCCACATAGTAGGGGGCGTTGACCTTCTCGGCGGGCTGGGGGCCCTTGGAGAGAACGACCGTGATGGTGGTGCCGGGGGCAACGTTGCCACCGGGGTTGAAGCTAACCACAAGCCCCTTGCTCACGGAGTCGCTGTACTCGGAGGTGAAGTTGTAGCTCAGCCCCGCCTCATCGAGCGCTGCCTTGGCGTCGTACTCGTTGTAGCCGGTGATGCTCGGGACCTCAACGGTGTCGGGACCGGTGGAGACCCAGATCTCGATCGTGGAGCCCTCGTCGACCATCTCGCCGGTGTTCGTGCCCTGCTTGAAGACCTTGCCCTTGTCGGCGTCGTTGGCCTCCTCGTGTACCTGGCATTTGAGGTTGAGCGCTTTGAGCGCCGACTCGGCGTCCTCGCGCGTCATGTCGGTAAGGTTGGGAACCTCAACCTGCGTGACGGGCTCGGGGCCCTTGGAGAGCGTCAGTTTGACCGTAGAGCCCTCCTTGGCCTCGCGGTTGCCGTCGGGCGTCTGGTCGACCACGTGGTCCTCTTCGATCTCCTCGTCAGTCACCGGATTGCCGTACTCGACCTTAAAACCAGCCTTCTCGAGCGTCGATTCCGCATCTTCCTTGGTGTAGTTGATCACGTTGGGAACGGTGACCATCTTGCCGCCGCCGAACAGGCTGGAGGCGAGGAATACGGCGATGCCGATGACGGCGATGGCGCCGACCACGATCGCGGCGATCTTGCCCTTGTTGCTCTTGGGCTCCTCGTAGGACGCGCTCCTGCCACCGTTTTGGGTAGAAACTCGGGGGCTGGCCGAGGTGGCGCCTGCGGCGGGCCTCGCCATTGCCTGCGTGGCATCGTTCATCACGCGCGTCTCGGTGGCACCCATGCCGTTCATGGGAACGGCGCCCGCGATGACACGCGTGGGCTCGGCCACGTCGACGGCACGACCGGCGGCGTAGGCGTTGAGGACCTCGCGGAGCTCGTCTGCCGTTTGGAAGCGGGCGGCAGGATCTTTTTCCATGCACTTGAGGATGATGCGCTCAAGTGCCGGGTCTACGCCGGGGTTGATCTGCGAAGGGGGAACCGGCAGCTCGTTGACCTGCTTGAGCGCAACGGAGATGGCGTCGTCGCCGTCAAAGGGAACGCGGCCGGTAGCGCATTCGTACATCACCACGCCGAGGGAGTAGATGTCGCTCGTGGGGCCGAGCTCCTGGCCGCGCGTCTGCTCGGGCGAGACGTAGTGGGCCGTGCCCAGCACGTTGTTGTCCTGGGTGAGGTGGCTGTTCTTGGCGCGGGCGATGCCAAAGTCCATCACCTTGATGTTGCCGTCGGGCAGCACCATGATATTCTGCGGCTTGATGTCGCGGTGGATTATCTCGTGCTTATGGGCGACGGAGAGTGCTCCGCAGATCTGGGAGCCAATTTGGGCGACCTTCTTGGGGTCAAGGGCGCCATGGCTGCGCACGCCGCTCTTGAGATCGGTGCCGCGTAGGTACTCCATGACGATGTAGTACGTGTCGCCGTCCTTGCCCCAGTCGTATACGCCCACGATATAGGGGCTCTGCAGTCCGGCCGCAGCCTGAGCCTCCTGCTTGAAGCGCGCCGCGAACGTGGCATCGCCAGCGTATTGGGGCAGCATGATCTTGACTGCCACCGTGCGGTCGAGCACCTGGTCTTGTGCACGATAGACGCTCGCCATGCCTCCGTTGCCTACTTTGTCCTTGAGCAGGTATCTGCCTCCGAGGACGCGCTGTACCTCTGCCATCTGTCAAACTCCTCATCATCCTATCCGCAAAGCGGAAATCGTTACCTCACTTGGGCCCGTGGAAGGGCGAATACGTTACGAGCTCTGGGCCGCGAGTGCCGCGCGCAGGACCTGTCCCGCAACGGCTGCGGCGGTCGCCTCGTTCTCGGTGGTCTCCTCTAGGACGAGCGAGATTGCGAGCGTGGGCGTGTCGTATGGTGCGAACCCGATGAACGTCGAGTTGGGGGTGCTGCTGTTGGTCTCCGCCGTACCGGTCTTACCGGCGACCTTGACGCCGGCGATGCTGGCTGCAGATCCACTGCCGTTTTGGACGACATCGAGCATGGCCTGCCTGATCTTGGCAGCGGTGTCGCTACTCACGGCCTGGCCGAGCGAGCGCGTCCGCGTGGTCTTGATGACCGTTCCGTCGGATGCGAGCACTTGGCCGACCACATAGGGGTTCATGGCGATGCCGTCGTTGGCGATCGCGGCGGCGATGACGGCATTCTGCATGACCGTGGTTTGCGGGCCGGGCGTGTGCCCCTGGCCAACCGGCTGGCCGGCGCCTGCCCATGCGAGCTCCCATTCGGTCATCTCCGAGGGATCGGGCATGACGGAGGCGACGGTGGAGAAGTCGATACCCAGGCTCTGGCCGTACCCAAATGCCGCCGCGGTGGCCACGAGGCGATCTGCCCGTACCTGCTTGGCAACCTGGCCAAAGACCGTGTTGGACGAGACGGCGAAGGCTCGGTCGAGCGTGATGTTTCCGTACCCGACTTCATTCACGCTCACAACGTCTGCACCACCGATTTCGAGGCGCCCGGGGCTGTCGTAGGTGGACTGGAGCGTTGCGACACCGTTCTCGAGCGCCGCCGCCAGCGTGACCGCCTTGAACGTGGAGCCAGGGGTGTAGAGAGCCTGCGTAGCGCGGTCGAACATGGAGGTATCGGCACCGCCGCTGGCGTTGGCGGACTCGATGGCCGCCTGGATATCCGTATTGTTGTACGCCGGGGCGCTCGCCCAGGCCAAGACGGCGCCCGTGCGGGGGTCGAGCACGACGATGGCTCCCTTGCGCCCGGCGAGTGCCTGCTCGGCGGCGACCTGGATACGCGAGTCTATCGTGAGCTGCACGGAGTTGCCGGGCTGCGTAATGCCGGCGAGGGAGTTGAGGGCGTTTTGCCAGCTCGAGTAATCCTTGGAGCCGGTAAGCGTCTCGTCTTGCGAAGCCTCGACGCCCGAGCTGCCGTACTGCTGCGAGTAATAGCCCACGGCATGGGCGGCAAGGTTGCCGTTGGGGTAGGAGCGCACGTACGTGCCATCTTCCTGCTGGATGGATTCGGCAAGCGTGAGCCCGTCGGAGGTAATGATGGAGCCGCGCTTGATGTAGCGCGCCTTGGTGATGGTGTGGTTGTTGCTGGGCATGTTCTGATACTCAGATGCCTTGAACACCTGGATATAGGTGATGTTGCCAATGAGCACGGCAAACAGGGCGGTGAACAGCAGCACTGTGCGGGTGAGGCGGTTGGCAAGGGCCACGCGGCCCAACAGGCCGCTCTCGGGCGTATCGAGGCCCGGGCGACGCACATGGGATCCACGCGCAGTCACGCGATAGCCGGCGGTTGCCAGGTCGGTGCTCGTGTTGGCAATCTCGGTGGAACGCCCTGTCGCCTCGTCGCCTGCGCGCAGCAGGAGCGCCACAATCACAAAGCTCGCAAGCAGCGAGGAGCCGCCCTGGCTCATGAAGGGCAGGGTGACGCCCGTGAGCGGGATGAGCTTGGTCACGCCGCCCACGATGGTGAAGGCTTGGAACGAGACGGCCGCGGTGAGGCCGGCGGCGGAGAACGCGGCGAGGTCGGATTTGGCGCGCGCCGCGGTGGTGAGGCCGCGCACGGCGAAGAGCATGAACAGCAGGAGCACCGCGACGCCGCCGAGCAGGCCCATCTCCTCGCCGATGGCGGCGAAGATCATATCGGATGCCACGACGGGAATGGTGTCGCCGCCCAGGCCTTTGCCGATGCCCACACCGAACAGGCCTCCATCGGCGAGCGAGTAGAGCGCCTGCACAATCTGGAAGCCCATGTTCTGGGCGTCTTTGAACGGGTCGAGCCATATGGCTACGCGCACCTGCACATGGCTCATGATGTGGTACATACCGAACGCGCCCACGGCCAAGAGCACGAGGCCTATGAGCACGTAGGAGACGCGCCCCGTGGCAACGTAGAGCATGATGAGGAAGACCGTGTAAAACAGCAGCGCGCTGCCCAAGTCGCGTTCGAATGCCACCACCAGAAGGCAAATGCCCCACACGATGAACAGGGGGTACAGCAAGCGAATCCGCGGGAGCTTGATGCCGAGTACGGTGCGGTTGGAGATGGAGAGCAGCTCGCGGTTCTCTGCGAGGTAGCCCGCTAGGAACAGGACGATGAACACCTTGGCGAACTCACCGGGCTGGAACTGGAAGCTGCCAATCTTAATCCACAGTTTGGAGCCGTAGATTTCGGTACCAATGAGCATGGGCAATACGAGCAGCACAATGCCGATGGCACCGAGTGCGTATTTGTAGCGGCTGACGACCTCGAGGTTCTTGACGAGCGCGAGTGTGCCCACCATGAGCGCGACACCCACGAACAGGAAGACGATCTGACCCATGGCCGCGCTGGGCTCGAGCCTGGTGACGAACGTGATGCCAATGCCCGAGAGTGCGAACACGATGGGTAGCAGCGCGGGGTCGGCGCCTGGGGCGAAGAATCGAACGCCAATATGGGCGGCGGCAAAGGCGGCAAAGAGGCCGAGCGGTACGGCGAGCGTTTGGAACGAGAGCGCGGCGCCCGCGTTGACCACATAGAGGGCGTAGAGCAGCGTCACGGGGAACGCGGCGGCTATGAGCAGGAGCAATTCGGTCGTGCGGCGACTCATTTACGCGGCACCTCCCTCGGTTGATGTGCTAGTGGGGGCTACAGAATCGGCGGGGTCGCTCGACCCCAGGGCGTCGGCGGGACCGCTTGCGCCGTCCCCTTCGGCACCGTCTTGCGCGTCAAGGCCGATTGCCCGCGCATCGGCGAGGGCCTTGGCCTTGGACTCGTCAATTTGCTCGCGGTAGTTGTCCACGGCGTCCGCAGCGTTCTCAAGGCTCTTTTGCGGAATGCCCTCGCGCAGGCGATTTTGCGTGTCTTCTGGCAGGTCGCTCAGTTTAATCGAGGTCTCGTCCTCAAGCCAATGGAGCTTGAGCCCCAAGATTTTGCCGGGGACACCGGTGTAAATGGCGACTGCGTCATCCTTGACGCCCAGATACACCGATTTGGTGATCGAGATGAATGAGACCCCGGCGATGATGACGATTGCGAGCAGCAATCCGATGAGTGAGAGGGTCATCACGCGGCGGTGCTTGCGGGCGAGCTCGCGAATACGACCGTCGTCGGTGATGTCCACCACGACGACGGTCACGTTATCGCCGCCGCCTGCCGCGAGGGCGGCGTCGACGAGGTTGTCGGTGCAGATCTGCGCAGTGGAGCTCTGCTGGGCCACGCGTTCGATCTCGCCGTCGGGAATCATGCTCGAAAGGCCGTCTGAGCACAGGATGAGCCGGTCGCCCTCCTCGACGTTCAGGGTGAAGTGATCCGCGTACATGGCGGGATCGCTACCGAGTGCGCGGGTGATGACCGAGCGATTGGGGTGCACACGGGCCTCGTCGGCGGTAATCTCGCCGGCGTCCACGAGCTCCTCGACATACGAGTGGTCACGCGTGACGCGGATGAGCGTTCCCTCGTGGAGTAGGTAGGCGCGGGAGTCGCCCACATGCGCGATGGCCAGCGTGGTGCCGTCGATGACCGCGGCGGTTGCCGTGCAGCCCATGCCCGGGCGACCTATGCCGTTCACCGCGGCTTCGATGATGGCGGCGTTGGCGGCTTCGATGGCGGCTCCGAGCTGGGCGGCGTCGGCTGTTTTGGGGCCGGTTTTGGCAATGGTCTCGACGGCGATGGCGCTCGCCACCTCGCCGGCGGCGTGGCCACCCATGCCGTCGCAGACGCAGAAGAGCGGCGAGGCCACAAGGTAAGAGTCCTCGTTGTGATTGCGCACGCATCCAACATCGGACCTGGCACCCCACATGAGCATAGAAGAGGTCCCGGCGTCAAAAGTCTCGTCAGTGTTCACGAGATCATCGGTGATGGGCTCGAAGCTCTGCGTCGAGCCCGGGTCGTTCAGCTGTGCCTCGACGGCGGTGATGTCGATCTCTGCCGTGTCCTCGGGGGAGGTGGGAGC
>NZ_CAUFLV010000020.1:0-34494 GCF_959026545.1 uncultured Collinsella sp. | reverse complement strand
GTCTTCACTCGGCCACCCGCGCGGCAAGGAGATATATTGCCAGAGTCGGAGGGGCGCGTGGGCGACTATCTTCGTCTCCACATTTCGCACATAACTAGCGGGAAACTTTGCTCCTATGTAAACTCGCCATGAGCGAGATCTATCCCCGCATCCAGCAGTTCGTCCCGCATTTCGATCGTCTGCGCTTCTGCATATACGCGTATGAGCGGTTCAGTTTGGGAAGGCCTAAGCAGGATCCACGATTCGTCATCGAACTCCAGCCGCAACCCATCCATATGACTCACGTGCACCGGAACTCGACCTGCCACCATCGGAGGGTTGAGTCCTGGTAAGACCGTACGGAGCATTTCGACAATCTCCGGGTCTATTCGGAGGTCGCGGCGAGCATAGTAATACCGCCCGAAATAGCTTTCCAGCTCGTCTACAAGCTCCGCAAGTGACTTCCCCGTCACCGCCATCGCCTCACAGAGAAGAAGGTTGACCAGAAGGCCATCGCGCTCCGGCATATGGTGGGCAATGCCCACACCTCCTGACTCTCCGCCCCCTAGCAACACGTCCCGTTTTTTCATCTCACTATATATATGCTTGAAACCAACGGGTTTTATGGAGAGCTTACATCCCAGCTCACGTGCAACCCTTCGCGTGAGAATCGACGACGTCGTGTTGAGCACCACGCGCCCGTTCCATCCTCGGTTGCGGCATAAGTGACCGAGAATGAGAGCTATGACCTTTTGCGAATTCACAAATCTGCCGTGTTCGTCCACCGCGCCAATGCGATCGCCATCCCCATCGTTGACAAGCCCCGCACATGCGCCACACGCGACAACCTCGCGCTCGCAGTCGTCAACCCAAGGCTCAATAGGCTCGGGATGGGTTCCATCGGTCTCTTCATCTGGCGAACCATGGATCTCGGTCACATCAGCCCCCATGGCACGCAGCAAATCGGCGAAGCAGCCACTTGCCGATCCGTACAACGGATCGTATACGACCCGTAACTGCGCCGCAGCGATTGCCTCGGTGTCCACCATTGCATACAGATGGTCTAAATAGCGCGTAAGAAAGTCCGTCTCGGCGATTGCCCCGCGGGCAAGCGTTGGATCGGAATCGATGATGCGCTGCAGTTCTTCGTAGAAATCGTCCGACCCCACACCACCATCCGCCATGCGCAGCTTGATTCCCTGATAGTCTGCGGGGCTATGCGAACCTGTCACCATCAAGCCGCCCACAGCGCGGTCATCCCGGGCGACTGTCCACGCCAACGCGGGCGTGGGAACGTGCCTATCGGAAACCTTGACCGCCAGACCGTGCGCCGCAAGGACCTTGCCTGCAAGGCGCGCAAACTCACGTGCACCAGGACGTGCATCGTACCCAACATACACCAGCGCACCAGCTGCGCGGCGTGCCCAAAGAGCACCCGCCGCATCTGCAACTCGCACCACGTTATCGTTGGTGAAATCACCATCAAGGCGCGCACGCCAGCCATCTGTTCCAAATCGTATTATTTCGCTCATGCGCGTATGCACCCCTTACGGTGATTATGTCATCGCGTCAATGCATTGTTCGGTATACCCCAACCAAGGCGCGCCAACCGCAGGCGGTGAAATCTAAGCAAAGTGTAAGGATGGGGCTCGCAAACTAACAATCGCCCGCGCTGGGAACACCTCCCAACGCGGGCGACCGTCGTCCGCTATCTCGCCTTACCCTTCTATGGTGATTCCCGACGATTCGAGATAGGCCAACCAGCGATTCATCGTGTCCTCGGAGAGCGCGTGCTCCATCAAACACGCTTCGGCATCGGCGCGCTCGAAGTCGACTCCGAGCTCGCCCGCGAGAAAGGCGCGCAACATGCGATGACGGCGCCAGACGGCGGAGCCAATCTCGCGCCCCTGAGATGTCAGACGCACTCTGCCATAGTGAGATTGCTCGACCATGCCCTGCGCTTTGAGCGCGGTGATCGCCTTGTTGACCGATGCCTTTGACACCTCAAGGCGCTGAGCGATGTCTACCGAACGAATACCACCCTCGACTTCTCCGCCGTTCTCTCCCTCGATTCGAACAATACACTCGAGATAGTCCTCGTTTGCCGTCGTCAGATGGGGCTCAGCTGTGAACTCGTCATGCTCCATGGCGTTTGTTCCCTTCTCTACCATTTCCGGCGGCAACGCATCGGCGCCGGACTCTGCCCGCTATGCGAAGCGGACAACCAAATGCTTGAGGACCTCCACCATCTTCTCGAGCGAGAGGACGGGAATGAACTCATTCACGCCGTGGCAGCAATACGCTCCGGTCGACAAATTGGGACACGGCAGACCGCGGAACGAAAGCTGTGCTCCGTCCGTACCGCCGCGGATGGGGATGACATTTGGGGTGACGCCGGCATCCTCAAAAGCTTTTTTCGCCTGATCGATAAGCTCGGGGTAATCGGCCACGACCTCTGCCATGTTGCGATACTGGTGCTTGATCTCGACCTTCACGCGCTCGCGCCCCTGTTCCTCATTCACAAAGGCGGCGGCGGAAAGCAGATGGTCGATTTTCGCTTGGAATTTCTCAGCATCGTGATCTCGGATGATGTAACGCGCCGTCGCGTGCTCGACCGTCGCACTCACGCCTTCCAGGTAATAGAAGCCCTCGTAGCCCTCGGTATACTCCGGGCGTTGGGCTGCTGGCAGCAATCCATGGAAGCGGTGGAAGAGCTCGCCGGCATTCACCATGCGTCCTTTCGCGTCCCCGGGGTGAATGGAGAACCCTTGGAAGCTCACGGTAGCCTCTGCCGCGTTGAAGCATTCCCACTCAAGCTCACCAAGAGGACCGCCGTCAACGGTATACGCATAGGTGCACCCAAACCCGTCGATGTCGAGCAGCTCAGCGCCGTGTCCAATCTCCTCGTCGGGGCACAGGCAGACGCCGATGGCGGGATGAGGCGTCTCGGGGTGCGCGCACAACTCGGCGAAGAGTGCCATGATCTCGGCGACACCCGCTTTGTCGTCGGCGCCCAAGAGCGTCGTTCCGTCGGTGCAGACCAGGTCCTGTCCAACAAGGTCGTTCAAAGCGGGAAGCACACTGGGGGCGATGGAAACAGGAGCGCCGTCCACCACACCACACACTAGGTCACCGCCCTGGTACGTGAGCACATGCGGCTTGACGCCAAAACCAGGTGCCTGCTCCGTGGTATCGAGATGGGCAATCAGACCGAGGCGCGGACGCTCCTCGGAGCCCGAGCTTGCGGGAATCCAGGCGGTCACATACGCATGGTCCGTCACCGTCACGTCGCGGGCACCCATCCCGCGCAGCTCTTCCGCAACCATATGCGCCAAGTCAAACTGAATTTCCGTTGACGGGACGCGATCGCAATGCTCGTCTGCCGACTGGGTATCAACTTGCACGTACCGCAAGAACCTCTCGAGCACATCGGACATGGGGGCATTCCTTTCCTCGGCGCCATGTAGCGCAACGTGATACAAACGAAAAGCACCCCCAGCGTATGCCAGGGGTGCTTCTGAGTCAAAGGGTGTTGGCGTTAGGGCCGGCGACGTCGACGCCCCCAGCGTGGAACCATCGGCCACTACTCCGCCTCGTTCTCGCCATCAGACGTGGCCGACCCCAAGATGTCGCCCGCCGTGGAGGCGCCTGAAGTATCTTGTCCACTGGTCTGCGGACCCTGGGGGTTCTCACCCGCATCGACCCTCTCCATCATATCGGCGAGCTTGCTCTCGTAAACAAAGACGTAGCTCACACCGTTAACGTAGGTCGTATCATCGGCATACGAGGGGACGTTGGCGACGTACATGTCATTTTCGACGTCCATGCCCCGCATCGCGTTGGCAACGGAGATGATATCTTGGGGGCTTAACGTGGTCATGACGACCTCGGAGAGCGCCTCGACAATGCCCATCACCGTCGTTGCATCGAGCTCGTTGAGAATCTTCGAAGCAAGGGCGGCGAGCACCTGGCGCTGGTGGCGCATGCGCGTGTAATCGCCATCGGCATAGGTATAGCGGCAGCGCGCGTAGGTGAGTGCCGTGGCGCCGTCCATATGCTGATATCCCGTTTCGATCTTGATATCGAGATGCTCGGGATCATCGACCTCCTCGGTCGCGTTGAGGTCGATGCCGCCCACCGCATCGATAAGCTGTTCCATGCCCTCGAAGTTGATCTCGGCGTAGTGGGAGATCTTCTGCTCGCCACCAAAACACAGCTGATTGACCGCCTTCACAACGCCCTCCGGGCCGTCAACAGAGTGGGTGGCGTTGATCTTCATCGTCTCGCCGTTATAGACCACCATCGTGTCACGCGGGATGGAGATGAGCGTCGCCTGCTTCTCAGTGGGATCGACGCGGGCGAGGATAATCGAGTCGGAGCGGTACGTATCTTCGCCCGGGCGACCGTCAGTGCCGAGCAGCAGGATGTAAAACGGCTCACGAGCGACGTCGGAGTCGTTCAAAATCATCCGGATGCCCTCGCCGAGCACTCCGTTGCCGGAGAGGTTTCCCGTTACTCGAACGAACCAGGCGCCGACCCCAACCACGCCCACGAGCAGCACCGCCAACAGGCCGCCCAGCACGCCGCGCTTGACCATGCGGCCACGACGGCGCTGGCGGGCACGTTCGGAATACCGGCCAACGTTCTCACGGCTATAGATGCGGCTGCTCGCTCCGGTTGAGGGGCGACGTCCCTCCTGGATGGGCTTCTTACGACGGCTCATAGACACCTGCACTCAATTGTTAGTCATCAATGGGATCGGGAAGGGAGAGGCGTTCCACTGTGGCGCCCAGCCCGCGTAGCTTGTCGACAAACCGCTCGTATCCGCGATCGATATGGTGGATAGCGGACACCTCCGTATAGCCCTCTGCGACAAGACCGGCAATGGCCAGGGCGGCACCGCCACGAAGATCGGGGGATGTAACCTGCGCGCCGGAGAAGCCCTTAACACCGTGGATCATGGCGTGATGCCCCTCGACACGAATGTCCGCGCCCATACGGACGAGCTCAGAGGCAAACATAAAGCGGTTCTCAAAGATGTTCTCGGTGATGATGGAGTTACCGTCGGCGAGCGCGGAAAGCACCATGACCTGAGCCTGCATGTCGGTGGGGAACCCGGGGAACGGCAAGGTTTGAATGTCAACAGGGGCAAATCGCTCGCAGCGTTGGACGCGCACGCCCTGCTCTATGCGCTCGATGCACACACCCATGCTCTCGAATTTCTTGAGGACCATCCCCAAGTGATGCGGATTGAAGCCGAGAACCTCGATTCCGGCGGGACCGGCGGCGAGCGCGCCGGCGACGATGAAGGTTCCGGCCTCGATGCGGTCACCCACCACGCGATGCGTCACGGGGCATAGCTCCTCGACGCCCTCGATGGTGACAACCGGGGTGCCGGCACCAATGATGCGGGCACCCATCTCGTTGAGCATGTTGGCGAGGTCTACGATTTCCGGTTCACGAGCGGCGTTGTCAATCACCGTCGTGCCCTTGGCTTTAACCGAGGCCATGATGAGGTTCTCCGTAGCGCCAACGCTGGCGAACTCAAGCGTGACGGACGTACCCTTAAGTCCGTTCGGTGCTGTAGCGTGGATGTAGCCGTGGTCGGTATCGAACAAAACGCCAAGCGCCTCGAGTCCGAGAATGTGCATGTCGATCTTGCGGGCGCCAAGGTTGCAGCCACCGGGCATGGCAATCTTGGCCTTACCGAATCTGCCGAGCAGGGGGCCCATCACGGCAGTCGACGCGCGCATCTTGGCAACCAAGTCATAGGGAGCCTCATATGAGTCGACCGCAGACGTGTCGATGCGCAGCGTATGCTCATCAAGCACATCGATCGTGGCGCCCATGCGCTTGAGCACCTTGCCCATCACATGAACATCGGAAATATTGGGGACATTCTCGAGCGTCGTGGCACCGGGCGCCAGCAACGTGGCGGCCATGAGCTTGAGCGCTGAGTTCTTGGCTCCCGAAACGACGACGCGGCCCTCAATTGCGTGCCCGCCCTCAACGCGGATGATATCCAAGCGCTTCCCTTTCAAAAAACATGCCCGGGTCGCCCCGGGCATGATGTCATAAACTGTGCGCGTCAAACGCGTCGCCACTGACCCTATTGGGATAGCAGCAGCTTGCACCATGCGATTTCATTATAGAGGTACGCACGGCGTGCATCATTCTCCGACATTTTCCCCAGCTCGTCTTCAAAACCGGCCATCTGGGCGGAGACTTCTTCGGCGTCGACCTTTTCGATATCAAGGGCGCGCTCAGCAAGCACGATGACCTCGTCATTCGCAACCTGGACATATCCATCGGTGACCGCGAAGACGCGGTCGGTCACGCCCATCTGCGACTCGGAGACGCGAATCCGTCCGCCATCAATCGTGCAAATCTCGCTCGCATGGTGTGGCAAGATGCCGAACTCGCCGACAGTCGTGGGAACGGCCACGTAGGCAACCGGGCCCTCGAACACGCACTCCTCGGGGCAGACGATGCGCAACTGCATGGCCATGTCCTACGCCCCCATCTTGGCGGCGCGCTCGCGCACGTCGTCGATGGTGCCGGCGTAACGGAACGCCTGCTCGGGCAGATCGTCGCACTCGCCGTCGATGATGGCGGCAAAGGAGCGAACCGTGTCCTCGACGCGCACGTAGACGCCCGGGTTGCCGGTGAACTTCTCGGCGACGTGGAAGGACTGGGACAGGAACTGCTGGATCTTACGAGCGCGGTTCACAGTAAGGCGCTGCTCATCGGAGAGCTCGTCCATACCGAGAATGGCGATGATGTCCTGAAGGTCGGAGTACTCCTGCAAGATCTCCTGGACGCGCACGGCCACGCGGTAGTGCTCCTCGCCGACGATCGCGGGATCGAGCGCGTCGGAAGTGGAGGCCAGCGGATCGATTGCCGGGAACAGGCCCAGCGAGGAGATGGAGCGGGAGAGAACCGTCGTGGCGTCCAAGTGGGTGAACGTCGTGGCGGGCGCGGGGTCGGTCAGGTCGTCGGCGGGAACGTAGACGGCCTGAACCGAGGTGATGGAACCGGTCTTAGTGGAGGTGATGCGCTCCTGCAGGTCGCCCATCTCGGTAGCCAGGGTGGGCTGGTAACCGACGGCGGAGGGCATACGGCCAAGAAGCGCCGAGACCTCGGAACCGGCCTGGGAGAAACGGAAGATGTTGTCGATGAACAGCAGCACATCCTGACCGCGATCGCGGAAGTACTCAGCCTCGGTAAGGCCGGCCAGGCCGATGCGCAGACGGGCTCCCGGAGGCTCGTTCATCTGACCGTAGACCAGGCAGGTCTTGTCGATAACGCCCGACTCGCTCATCTCGAGGTACAGGTCGGTACCCTCGCGGGTACGCTCGCCAACGCCGGTGAACACCGAAGTGCCGCCATGCTCTTGGGCGAGGTTGTTGATGAGCTCCTGAATAAGCACCGTCTTGCCAACGCCGGCGCCACCGAACAGACCCGTCTTGCCGCCACGGATGTAGGGCTCGAGCAGGTCAACGGCCTTGATGCCGGTCTCGAAGATCTCGGTCTGCGTGGTGAGCTGGTCGAACGAAGGGGCCGGGTGATGGATCGGGTAGTACGCGTCCACCTCGGGCATCTCCTTGCCGTCGACGGGCTCGCCCATGACGTTCCAGATGCGACCGAGCGTGCCCTTGCCCACCGGCATCTGCATAGGGGCACCCGTGTCGACGACCTCGAGGCCGCGCTGCAAACCGTCGGTGGAAGTCATGGCGACGCAGCGCACGACATCGCCAGGCAGCTGGCTCTCGACCTCGAGGATGGTGTTGATGTGGCCGACGGGCGTGTCCACGTCGACGGTGAGGGCGTTGTAGATGTTCGGCACGCCGCCCTTGAACTTAACGTCCACGACGGCGCCGATGATGCGCGTGATGCGCCCGACGCCCGCGGTGGGCGTGGAGTCCACAGCGATGGTATCTGCCATTAGTTCTCCTCCAATGCAGCGGCTCCGCCCACGATCTCGTTGATCTCAGTGGTGATGGAAGCCTGGCGTACACGGTTATAGGTGCGCGAGAGGTCGGCGATGATGGCGGTGGCGTTCTCCGTCGCGGAGTGCATGGACTTGCGGCGGGCTCCCTGCTCGGCTGCCGCCGAGTCGATCATCGCCTGATGGACGATGGTGAGGACGTAGCTCGGAATGAGCTTGCTCAGCACATGGTCAGCGGAAGGCACGAACTCGAAGGGCGACGACAGACCCGTAGGCGCCTCGTTCTCGTTCGCACGCGGGCCACGGGCGGTCTGCAGCACCAGCTGGTCGAGCGGCAGAATGCGCTCGAGACGAAGCGCCTGCTCCACGCGGTTCTTGGCATGGAAGTAGACGATGTCCACGCGGCCAAGATGCCCCTGGGAATACGCATCGATCACGTAATTCGCGACGATACGCGCATTCTCGATCGTGGGGTCGTCGGACTCACCGACGATTGCCATCACCTTGTTAGGGTATTTGCGGAAGAACTCCGTCGCCTTGCGTCCACAGGTGATGAGCTCGACCTCTTTCGCACCGTGGCGATAGAAGTGCTTGATGCGCTGCTCGGCGGCGCGCTCCACCTGTACGTTGTAGCCGCCGGCCAAGCCGCGATCGGAGCTGATCACAATCACCAGCGCTCGCTCGTAAACCTCGGGGTCGACGAGCAGTGGGTTGGAGACATCGACCGACGAATCCTGCGCAACGGTCAGCATGACGTCCGTGATGGCGGCGGCATACGGCTCGGAATTCTTCTCGCGCTGGAGCGCGCGAGCAATCTTGGCCGTAGCCACCATTTCCATCGTGCGCGTGATCTGCTGGGTCGTGGAGACCGAGTTGATGCGCTTTTTTATGTCGCGGAGGTTAGCCATGGGGCCTAGTTCTCTCCTGCTTCGCCGTCGAGCGCGGAGGCACTCGACGCCTGGGACTCACGGGAGGCCAGGAACTGACTCTTATAATCACGGATCGCCGTCTCGAGCTGGGATGCCATCGCATCGTCCATCTTGACGGTGCGGAAGCTCTCGAGCAGCTTACGGTGGGCGCCCTCGAGGTAATCCACGAGGCCGTCACGGAACGGCACGACGTCGGCGAGGTCCATATCGTCCAGGTAGCCCTTGTTACCGGCGTACAGAACGGCGACCTGCTCCGTAACGTCCAATGCCTTATAGCGACCCTGCTTGAGGAGCTCGGTCATACGAGCACCATGCGTGAGCTGCTTTTGGGTAGTGGCGTCAAGGTCGGAGCCGAACTGCATGAAGCCGGCGAGCTCACGATACGACGCGAGATCGAGACGCAAGTTGCCCGCCTGCTGCTTCATGGCCTTGGTCTGAGCCGAACCGCCAACGCGGGACACGGAGATGCCCACGTCGACTGCAGGGCGCTGACCCTGGTGGAACAGTTCGGACTGCAGGTAGATCTGACCATCGGTAATCGAGATGACGTTGGTCGGAATGTACGCGGAGACGTCGCCATCCTGCGTCTCGATGATCGGCAGAGCCGTGAGGGAGCCACCGCCGTTCTCCTCGGAGAGCTTGCAGGCGCGCTCGAGCAGACGAGAGTGCAGGTAGAAGATGTCGCCGGGGTAGGCTTCGCGTCCCGGGGGACGACGCAGCGTAAGCGACATCTGACGGTAGGCGACAGCCTGCTTGGACAGGTCGTCGTACACGACCAGAACGTGGCCGCCGGGGTTGGTGGCGCTGGCGGGACGGCCGTCCTCGCCGTTGTACATGAAGTACTCGCCGATGGCGGCGCCTGCCATAGGCGCGATGTACTGCAACGGGGCCGAATCGGCAGCGGTGGCGGACACGATGACCGTGTACTCGAGCGCACCGTGTGCGGCGAGCATCTCTCGAATCGCGGCGACCGTCGAGGCCTTCTGGCCAATGGCGACGTACACGCAGATCATGCCCTTGCCACGCTGGTTGATGATGGCGTCGACGGCGATGGCGGTCTTGCCCGTCTTGCGGTCGCCGATGATGAGCTCGCGCTGACCACGGCCAATCGGAATCATTGCGTCGACGGCAAGCAGGCCCGTCTGCATGGGCTCGCATACCGGGGTACGCTCGATAACGCCGGGAGCCTTGAACTCAATGGGGCGACGAGACGTCTGGCCGATGCTGCCCTTGCCATCGATGGGCTGGCCGAGCGGATTAACCACGCGGCCGAGCATGCCACGGCCCACAGGGATGTCCATGACGCGGCCGGTCGTGCGGCACTGGTCGCCTTCCTTAATGGAATCGACCTCGCCGAACAGGACCGCGCCGACCTCATCGCGATCGAGGTTCTGAGCCAGGCCGTACACCGTACGGCCCGTGATGGAGCTCGTAAACTCAAGGAGCTCACCTGCCATCGCGCTCTTGAGACCGAAGACGTGGGCGATACCATCGCCCACCTCGGCTACGTGGGATACTTCTTGGGTATCGACGGTAGCCGACAGGTCGAACAGGCGCTGCTGTAGGACTTGCTCGATGTTCTCGGCAGTAATTGCCTCGGACATTGGCTATACCTCCGAATTCTTAACTGACTGAGTCATGACCTTTCGGGCCTGCTCAAGCTGGTGACGCACCGACGCGTCACGACGACGCCCCTGCGCGGAGATGATCAAGCCGCCAATGATGGACGGGTCGACGCGCTCGATCAAAAACACGTTGCAGCCCAGGTCAAGCTCGCACTTCTGCGTGATCAGGGCGCGCAGCTCGTTGTCGAGCGGCACCGCCGTGGTGACGGTCACGCCGACCGTCTGCTGGTCGCCATCGGCCATCTCGCTGTAGAGATCGAGGACGTCAGCCAACTTGTCCAAGTCGCCATTGACGGCCATCTGAGACAGGACGGAAAGGACCTCGGGGCTCGCATCTGCCTCGGCCTTGAGGGGGGCGAGGTTCTCGTAGACTCGATCCTCGTTCTTAGCCGCCTCGAGCAGCGTGCGGGCGTACGTCTCGAGCTTGCGCTTTTCGAAACGCTCGCTGATATCCTTATCGACCATTGATGGTACCCACTTCCGCAAGGTACTTCTTGATGAGCTCGCGCTGCTTGGCTTCGTCGCTGGCGAGTGTGTCGCCCACGATCTTGCCAGCCACGGCGACAGAGACCTTGGCGATGGTGTCGGTGGCGGACGCAAGGGAGCGCCTCATCTCGTCATCGGCGCGATCGTGCGCCTTGGCGATGATGTCCTCAGCCTCCGCGTGAGCGGCGGCGACGATGCGAGCGCGCTCCTTCTCTGCGTCACCGCGGGCCTCAAGGACGATCTCGGACGCCTTGCGGCGCGCCTCGGCGACAATGGCGTCCGCCTCGTCGCGAATCTCGGCAGCCTCAGCCTTGGTGGCGTCGGCTTCCTCGATGCTGTCCTCGATCTTGTGCTCGCGGGCATCGAGAACGGAGATGACCTTGGGCCACACGAACTTGGCCAAGAGGAACCAGATGATCAGGAAGATGAGGAGCGCGGGAACGAACTCCGCCATCTTGGGGATCAGGATATCCGCGCCACCGGACTCGGTTCCCTCGGCAAAAGCCAAGGTGGGCGTGAGAAGCACCGAGGCGAAGGCCCCAAGCGCGACACCTGCGCGTTCAACGTTTTTCATGACTTCCCCCTCGGGACGTATCGCCCGGCACTCTTGCGAGGACCCGGCCTATTTGACAACCAGTGCGACGACGAAGCCGATCAGGGCCAGAGCCTCGGCGAAAGCCGAGCCCATGATGAAGACGGTGAACACGCGGTCCTGAACCTCAGGCTGACGCGCCATGGCGCTCGCAACGCCATATGCAGCGAGGCCGATAGCGAGGCCTGCACCGATAACACCAAGACCGTAACCGATAACTCCCACAATTCCTCCTTGAGATCGCGCGCCTTCGTGGCGCACCTTGATCACGATACCTATCTCAAGCGCACGGCTCGAACCGCACGCAGGGTACCCCTACACGTATGGCTAGTGCCCTTCGGCCTCTGCGCCCTGGATGTACACGGCGGTGAGAACGGTGAACACGTATGCCTGAATCACGCCGACGAAGATCTCGATGGCGTAAATCACAAATAGGATTGCCGCGAACGCAAGGGACGGCAGAGCGCCAAGGGCGTTGGCAGCGCTGAACTCGGAAATGAGCGGCTCCGCGAACAGCGAAACCATGAGCGCAAAGGAACCCAGAACGATATGGCCTGCGAACATATTGCAGAACAGACGAACCGCCAGCGTGATGGGTCGCAGCAGCGTGGAGATGACCTCGATCACCCAAATTAGTATGTTGAGCGGGAACATGACCCCCTTGGGCGCGAGGCTTTTGATGTAGCCCCACACGCCATGGTTCTTCATGCCCACCCAGACGAAATACACGAACGCGACGAGTGCGAGGGCCGCGGTGGTGGAAATCGTGCCCGTACCCGGCTTCATGCCGGGAATGATGCCGATGATGTTGTTGACCACGATGAACATGAACAACGTTCCCAAGAACGGCAGGTGACGACGCCAGGACTCCTTGCCCAAGATGCCGATTCCCACGTCGTTCTCAAGGTACTCGATCACAAATTCGATCGCGTTGGCAAACCTGCCGTGCGGAACTACGGCGACGCGCTTGGCGAACGCGAACATAATGACGAGTAAGACGATCGAAGACACGATGAGCCAGAATGAATACTGGGTCACGCCGTGCATCAAGTCGCCCACGACGGGTATCGAGCTGAAGCTCGACACGAGGTGGTTGATCTCGCCCGGCAGCTTCTCAAACGCTTCCATGCGCTAACCCTCCTAGAGTCAGTGACTCATCGTTTTGGCGGCAAGTACCGCCCACATGACCAGGAACCCCATGAGGAACCCGACCGCGACCACCGGCAAGTCCTGCGGAACGGACATCCAAACCAAGGCAAATGCCGCCATGGCAAAAGCAAAGGAGACGCCCAGTGCGGCCATCCCCCTGCTTACCGTTGGCTTAAGGCGCCCCGACCGCGCCAAAAGCACGACCGCGAATAAGGGGGCGAACGTTGCGACCCCTAAGCCCATCCCAACTGCAAGCATCGGCTACCCTTCCGCTGCGGGACATTCACATGGAATGCGCGTGCCACAAGTTCCAAACCTGCACATTCATGCAGTTTGATGCGGCAACGCACGACCTTGCGAATACCAGTGCTTCGCAGTATATCGCTCAATAATCCCCGCGCAAGTAAAATCGTACAACCGAATGATGTTTATGGACATTTGTTCACAATACGACATTCGTTCATTAAATTTGAGAACATATTGGGGCGTTTGTTGTTTATTTTAACCCAAACAAAAACGCGGTGCGCCCTCAAAACGCACCGCGTTACCGAACCGAAACGTGCCCCAATGGCGCGCGCGAGACCCTACAGAGTGCCGAAGATGCGGTCTCCGGCATCGCCGAGGCCGGGAACGATGTATGCCGCGTCGTTAAGGCCCTCGTCGATGGAACACGTGTACAGGCGAACATCGGGATCGTGGTCGAGCACCGTCTTGATACCCTCGGGAGCGGCAACCAACACGAGCAGACGCACGTCCTTCACGCCTTGACCGCGCAGGTAGTCAATCGCCGCCGTGGCGGAGCCGCCCGTGGCGAGCATGGGATCGACCACCAAGCACGTACGCTGCTCGGCGTCGGCGGGAAGCTTAGCGTAGTACTCGTGCGGCTCGTGCGTCACTTCGTCGCGGTACATGCCCACATGACCAACGCGGGCAGCGGGGATGAGCTCAAGTAGGCCGTCCACCATGCCCAATCCGGCACGCAGGATCGGAACAATGGCAACCTTGCGCCCAGCGATCTGCTTGCCCGTGGTGGCGCAAATCGGCGTCTTTACGGGAGCATCTTCGAGCGGGAAATCTCTCGTGGCCTCATAGCCCTCAAACAGGGCGAGCTCCTTAACGAGCTCGCGGAACTGTTTCGAACCGGTGCGCTCGTCGCGCATGATTGTCAGCTTGTGCTGGACGAGCGGATGGTCAACCAGCGTGACGCGGCTGCTGTCAAATGATACGGACATATCGTCCTCCCTACTATCTAGTCAAGCGCCATGACCTTGGCCACGCGGGCCTCATGACGACCGCCTTCGAATTCCGTCTCGAGGAACGTCTTGACAATCTCCTTGTTGACCTCGACATCGACGAAACGGCCCGACAGGCACACAACGTTGCCGTTGTTGTGCTGGCGGAACAGCTCGGCGAATGGAACCGACGTGATGGACGAGGCGCGAACGCCGGCTACTTTATCGGCGGCAAGCGCCATGCCGATGCCGGTGCCACACACCAGCACGCCGCGATCCGCCTCGCCGGCCGAGACCGCCTGCGCGACCTTCACGGCATAGTCGGGATAATCAACGGAAGCATCGGAGTCGGGGCCCATATCGGCGAGCTCGCAACCCAGCTCCTCGGTCAAGTAGCTCGCCAGGGCTTCTTTTTGTTCAAATCCACCATGATCGGAGGCAATGGCGACACGCATCGTGCACGTCCTTTCAACTGTTGAATGCAACGGTTTCACTCTAGCAGGTTCGAAGGGCGCGTGCGTCCTTAACGTGAACGGGCACGCGCGACCGCATCGTGCCATCCGGAAAGGTTGCGCGCCACGACCTCTTCTGACGCGAATGGGTCGAACCTCTTGCCGGGCACGCGATTTTGCTCCAATTCGTCGAGGTCTTCCCAATATCCCACCGCAAGGCCGGCGAGATATGCCGCACCGAGCGCCGTGGTCTCGACGTTCTCCGTTTGCACCACGGGTATGCCCAGAAGGTCGGCCTGGAATTGCATGATAAAGTCGTTGCGCGAAGCTCCCCCGTCCACCGAAAGTGTCTCTATCTTCACGCCCGCATCGCGCTCCATGGAGCGCAGTACGTCAAAGCTCTGGTACGCCATCGACTCGCACGCGGCACGCACGAGCGTGGCGCGGTCGCTCGCGCCCGTCAAACCGCAAATTAGGCCGCGGGCATCAGGATCCCACCATGGAGCTCCCAAGCCGCTGAATGCCGGAACCAGATAACAACCGCCGTTGTCGTCAAGATGACGGCACAGGTCGGACGCCTCCTTGGTGCTGGAAATCAAGCCGAGTTTATCGCGCAGCCATTGCACCGTCGTGCCAGCGTGGAAGATGGACCCTTCGAGGGCGTAGGAGATCTTGCCGTCATGGGCGATGCCGATGGTCGAGACCAAACCATGTTCGGAGGCAACGCACGCCTCGCCGGTGTTCATGAGCATGAAACATCCGGTGCCGTAGGTGTTCTTGGTGCAACCGGGCTCAAAACAGCAATGGCCGAACAGCGACGCCTGTTGGTCACCCGCCACGCCCGTGATCGATGGCCCGTAGGTCATAATCTCGTTCGATACGCTCCCGTAACCATCTGAACTCCAGCGCACCTCGGGAAGCATAGAGCGCGGAACGTCCAGCATCTTGAGGAGTTCATCGTCCCATTCGAGCGTGTGGATGTTGAACAGCATGGTGCGACTGGCGTTGGTGTAGTCGGTGGCGTGAACCGCGCCTCCCGTGAGGTTGTAGATGAGCCACGTGTCGATGGTTCCGAACATCAGCTCTCCCGCATCGGCAGCGGCGCGGGCGCCATCGACGTTGTCGAGGATCCACTTGATCTTGGTACCCGAGAAGTACGGATCGGGCATGAGTCCCGTCTTGCTCCGAATGGTGTCCGACATACCCTCGGCGATGAGGGCGTCGGTGATGCCGGCGGTACGGCGGCATTGCCACACGATGGCGTTGTGGATGGGTTGACCAGAGTCGCGATCCCACACCACCGTGGTCTCCCGCTGGTTGGTAATACCGATTGCCGCGATGCGATCCGAGTGGATGCCGCTTTTGAACTGCACCTCCATCATGACGGCAATCTGAGAGGCGAGGATCTCCATAGGGTCTTGCTCGACCCATCCAGAGCGCGGATACATGGTCTTGATGTGGCGCGACGCCTGGGCAACCACGCAGTCGTACTCGTCGACGATGATTGCGCGCACCGATGTGGTCCCCGAGTCGAGCGCCATGATGTAACGGCCGCCCAAGGGCGTGTACGTGCGGTCAATCTTCCCGAGGTCTTTGAGCGAGAGCGCCATTGGAGGGCCTTTCTATGAGAGTGCCCGGCGCCCCTGATTGGAGCACCGGGCACAATACATGCCATTAGCATTGTTTCACGGGCACGGGGTCGCCACCGTGGCGCCTGCGGCCCATCCGATAGACGGGGCAATCAGTCGGTCAATGCACACATTTGGTGGGTGAAAGGCGTGGACCTACTTCCCTCCTCTGCGGCGAACAACCATCGCGATACCGGCGATGACCACGATGGCGCCAAGGGCTCCCAGCGCGATGACGGGGATCAGCGAGGAATCGCCCGTAGCCGGCAGACCGCCATTCGGCTTGGTCTGGGGAGAACCGGTGCCGGTATCGGCACCGTTGCCAGCGCCGCTGCCGCCGTTGTTTCCGCCGCCACTGCCACCGTTTCCGGATTCGCCCTTGAGTTTCAGTCCATCGCGAGCCGCCTTAAGGGCGCTCACCAGCTGCTCAGCCTCGGCCTGGGAAAGATTGTCTCCCTTCTCAAGTCCAACCTTGGCTGCCGCGAGAGCCTCGCCATATGCCTGCCAGGTCTCATCCGTGTACGGCGAACCATCCGTGATCGCTCCGTCCACAAGCTCGGAGAGCTCCGTGCCCGTGTACTTGAGGACCGGGCTGTTCAGCGCGGTCTCGATAGCGGCCTTGAGGTCCTCAACTTGGTCGGCAGTCAAGCTCTCGGGGTGCGCAATCGCATCCTTCGCCTGCTCGACGGCGGCATTCAGCGCATTGATGGAGTCGGTGGTCCAGGCGCTCGTGTCCTGCTGGCCCGCGGCATCGACCGTCTCCTGTAGCTCGGCGATGAGGTCGGAATCCACGCCGGAAAGCGCACCCAGCAGGTAGATCTCGGAAATCTGGGGCGTCGTGCCCTCAGCCCACTCGAACACGAGGTCCTTCACCGCGGTGTACTCCGCGAGCGCGCGACCGTTGTTCTTGAGCTTTCCGAAGCTGAACTCCTTGAGCACCTTGTTGTCGACACCCAGCTCGACCGTCGTGGTCGTGCTGTACGTATCGTCGGTGTAGAGGACCGCCTTCACCGTCACATTGCTCGGCTTGCCATGGGAGACGATGCGGACGCCTTGGAGCGGCGTGCCATCGGCCTTGAGCGGAGCGGACACATGGTACGTGAGCGAACCGGCCTCGGATCCTTGCGGTGTCCATGCGGTAAGCAGGTTCTTGTCGATGAGGTTCTGCGGGGTCTTGCCCTGCTGCTCCATCACTGTGGACTCAAAGTCGCCACCGGCATAGGTGGAAACGTATGCCCCCTTGTTGATGCGCAGCTCACCGATCTCGACCCAGCGATTCGGATAGGCCCCGGTAAAGCGGATGCGCAGGTAACGACCGCTCAGGTCGAGGTCCTTCGCTTCGATGAACATGTTTCCGGGGGTCTCGCTGGAGTGCGTGAGCCAGCCGGCTTCCTTGGCCGTCGACTGTGTTCCGGGGTCGGCGATCTTTCCATCGCTGTTGATGTCGAGGACGAGCTTCCAATCCGCGTCCGCGGCGTCGGGCGCATCGGCGACCTCAACGACCGCGTTGCGGATGAAATCGAGGCTGGCCTCGGGCACGAAGTACTCGAACGAGTTAATCGTACGGGTCTGACCCAAATCGAACACGACGGTGCTGCCCTTGGCAGGAGCGCCGGAGGACTTGGTGGCCGTGGTCACATCGCCGTCGAAGATCTTGGAGGCATCCAGCGTTTGATTGCCGGGAAGATCGCTCTTTACCAACGTGGGGGTGAGGGAGTTGAGATAGGAACCCTCAAGACCCTTGATGGTCACGGTCGCATTGTCGCCCGTGGCGCGGAAGCCCACATAGCGGGCGCGCTCCACGTTGGAGCCCTCGACAGGAATCCACTCAAGACCGTTCTGAGAATACACAGCCTCGGCGCTGGAGAGCGTCTGCTGGTCCAGGTTGGCAACCTTGATGTCGCGGCGGATGGAACCGAGGTCGAGCGCGAACACATCGCCCTTCGTGGGGAGGGTCACCGCGCCGTCGGTCGTCTTGAACGTGCCGTCACCCACACGAGCGGTGAGCTGGACATCTGCAAGGTCGAACGAGGCGTAGAAGTTGTCCTTGGTGTAGGAGAACTTTTCGAACGCCTGGAGCTCAAAGAGCTGGAACCAATTCGCCGTAGCCGCGGTGGCAACGACCTTGATGCCGGTGGCCTCAACGCGGTTGAAGGTGGCTGTCTGGTCGGCCGCGCTGCCGAGCGTGGCGATCTCGGTCCAATTGCCGCCCTGCTTGGGCTGCTCATCAGTGGTGTAGTAAAGCTTGGAGGACGTGAAGCAATCCTTGGTGCCCTGGAGCATGCGGACCGAGTCGATGAACCTGCGCTCGCCGAAGTTCAGCATCACCCAGTCATTTACAGCCGTGGCGCGGCTGCTCCAGAACTGCGTCGAATCATTACCGTCGATGGCACGATCGATGCTATTTGTGGAATACACGGGCATGTTGGTGGAAATGGCCTGCGTAGCCGCGGACATGCCACAGGTCGCGTGCAGTTCGGCCACGCGCCACCAGATCTTCTTGTCCTTGTTGTTGACGACCTTGATGGCCTTGGCCTCAACCGGGGCACTCAGCTTGACGATCTGATTCGTCTCGCTCGTGATGGCACCGGCCGGCTGCCAGGTACCATTGGTGTCCTGATAGTACGCCGCGCCCTCGTCGATGACATCGCCCGCCTGGCTCGCGCCCTGCTGGAACACGATGGCATCGATGGTCTTGGGCGTATCGAACGTAACGATGACGGCCGCGTCCTTGACGGTACTGTCGTCTTTGTCCGGCTCGGCGGCCTTGTGCGTGAGCCACGCCTCGGTGTCCTTGCCGTCGGAGGCGTTCTGCAACGGCTTGGACGTGTCCGCCGTTTCCTGGTTGGCGAGCGTCACCGTGCCGGTGAACGTGCCGCTCGTCTCGATCTTCTGGTTCACCATGATCTCATTGATGGTGGGCCAAGAATCGAGCTTGTTGTCACGAACGGCAACCAGGCGTACGCCGTCGACCTGCTTGAGGCCAAGATCGGTCACCGTGACGGTGCTCGTGGTGTATTCCTGAGCATTCGGTACGTCTTGCCATGCGCCATCCTTGAGATACTGGACCTTGCTGCAGTCGAAGAAGTTCTTGCCGGTGCCCTGAACAAACGTCACGGTATCGAGGTCGAACGGCTTGGTCTGCGTCATGCCAAAGTAATCGTCCTTGGATACCTTGTTCGGAGAACGATACTCGGCACCCGTGGCGGGATCACCGTCAAAGACGGCATCTTTGCTGCCCTCGGGCGTGTCGGTTCTGTTGGTCACCAGCTTGGTTACCACCGCGTCCGGGTCGGCGGCGAGCGTCGCCTTCTCGGCCACATAATCATTCAGTGCGTTGACCGTGGGCGTGATGTACGCCTTGCCCACACGAGCCTTCTCGTAGTGGTCGATGTACCACAGCTGATTGTTGTTCGCAGCTTCAAGCGCTGAGGTGCCCTCGGCGAACAGCGTGATGAGCTCGTTGGCGCTACCGCCGATGGAAGCCTTGACGGCATTCAGCTCGGTGATGGCGGCACGGGTGATGCCGTCGAATGTGTCGATCCAAGGCATCATCTGCTCCAGCATCGCCGAAGTGCCCGCCTGCTCGCGGAACGTCTTGGCATCCTTTTGGATCTCCTCGAAGACGGCGATCATCTTGTCGCAATCCTCGACAGTCACCGTGTCGGCGGCAAGCTTGGCAACGAAGTCGTTGAGCTCGTCCTTGATATCCGCGGACTCGCCGTTCTCCCACGTGGCGCCACCACCGTACATGCGCTTCATATGCACAGAGAGGTCATGCAGCGCGTTAGATCCCTCGGTGGGAATCGGCGAATTGTGATCGATGTAGCTAAAGGAATTCTCCCAGGTATCATCGGCATGGGCCTCGGACTCCCAGAGGTTCCAGGTGAAGTCCGCGTTCATGAAAATGCCCTGCTTGGAAGGCTCGGACTGCTGCATGGGGTTGATGACAACGCCCTTGACCTGGCCCGGCTTAAGGTCGGAACCCAGGAAGTTGTTGTGGCCACCCATATGCAGGGCGTCCTTGTCGTTATCGGAGCAGGGCCAGTTGATCCACATGAAGGGAGCCACGCCGGAGTTCTTCTGGAACGTCGAGGCGAAGCTGTTGTCGATCTTGCCCCACACACGTCCACCGGTATTGATGACCTGGACGTTCTCGGGAAGCTGGCTGTACCAATCCTCGCCATTACCCATGTAGTTCACCGGGCAGAAGATGAGCGTGTCCTTAAGGCCGGGATACTTGACCGCACCGTCCGTATTCTTGGCCTTCTGCTGCTCATGCAGCCAGTCGGTCATCTCTTTGCAGAGTTTGATGTACAGATCCTTGCCCTGGTTGCCCGCATCGTCCGCCAGAATGGCGATCTGGCGAACCCCGTGATCCATAACCTGGGTGAATTTCTGCTTGAGAATCTTCACGGACTCGTCGTAGTTCGCAGGCGTGATCGGGTTGCTCATGAACGGGTGCAGTGCGAAGACGAAGCGGCACTTGGACTCGTTGCCCGCCTTGGCAAGGGGCTCGATCTTGTCGCGCAGCTCGTCTTCGGTGTACAGTTCGCGCCACTTGGCGTTGTGCTTGGGATCGTCCTTGGGCGCGTAGAAGTAGGCATTGAGCTTATAGTAGCCACCCCACTCCATCAGGTTCACGCGATCCTCGGTGCTCCACGGGTTTCCGTAGTAGCCCTCGATAAAGCCGCGTGTGGTCACGTCCGCGTAATCCGAAGCAGTAAAGGCGCGAAGCGTCTTGCCTTCTACCTGCTGGAGGATTTGATACAGCGTCGTAAGGCCATAATATGCGGCGTCCGTATCCTTGCCCAGCACGATGATCTGGTTGGAACCCGTGCTGCTTGCCGGCAGCGATGCCAGCATGTAGCTATCGGTCTTGTCGAACAGGCCGTCCGTATAGGAGAGCTTACCCTCCTTTACGAGCTTCTCAACATGACTGTCAACCGCACCCTTGGAGCCCTTAATACCCACAAGCAGCGATGTTTCACTGTCGCTTGTGGGAACCGAAGCGCCCTGAGCGGCCTTGAGCCCTTTGAGGTCGAGCGTCTCGTTCATGCGCGTTACGGTGTCCGCATCGATACCATCCTCGACAACCGTGGTGATAGTGTCGCTGAGTGGAACCTCGCCGTTCGCATATGTCACCGTGTGCGGCGTCGGGTAGATCTGGTAATCCCCTTCAGCCGCATGGGCGATTGCGGGCGATACGCTCAGGCCCACGACTGCACACGCGCAGGCGATAGCCTTCGCAATCTTCCATCGTATTCCTCTCGCCATCCATTTTCCCCATCTCGTTCAACGGGCACTCCGCTCGCTCGAGACAGAGCCATCCCTTTGTACATAACGCATCAATCTTCCCGTAGGAGGCTGCTCCCCCCCGTTCGCGATTTGGCGAGCGGCACCTTATCGAGCGTTGAACGGTTCAGCCTATCTCTTTTATGTGGATTATTGTTTCCGCTGGTATTTACTATTGAGTACCAACCTAGTGGGATAATCCACGTTCACCCGCGAGGGGGTTCGTCGCGCCGCTTGACGCCGGCAATCGCCGTTGCCAACCCAAGACCACCGAGGACGACAATCGACAGCATCGATGCATCGCCGGTTCCCGGCAGCGTCGTGCCCGGCTTGTTCGCGCCGGCGTCACCCGCGCCAGAACCGGTGTTGCCACCACCGGGGCTCACCGGCGGGTTGGGATCCGTATCGGGATCGACCGGGGGCACGGGATCGGGATCGGGGCCGTGATCGGGCTGGGAAGCCTTGTTCACCGTGACGGACAGGACGGCGTCGCGCTCGCCATAGGTGACCTTGATGTCGACCGTGCCCTCCTCATCGAAGACGGTCCCGAGCGCGGGATCAAAGGTGAAGTCGGCCTTGGTGTCCTCGCCGTATGCGACGTGTTCAATGTCACCGTTGCTGTAAGAAAGCTCAAGCTCCATGCCGGCCGGGTCGAACGCCTCACCCACGGTGTAGATACGCTTGGCGGGCTGCGTCTCCACCGCAATGCCCGTAAGCGTACGGCCGTTGAGTTCGATGGTGAAGTCATGCTCAATTGTGCCGGAGTAGTCACCAATGCCCTCGATAAGCACCTTGGCGGTGCCGGCAACAGTGTTGTTTTGGAACGTGAGTAGGTAGTCCACACCATAGACGAGCACCCGCTCGCCATCGACGATCCGCTCATCAAACTGGTCGGCGAGCACCGGATGATCCGCGTCAACGCGATCGACCTTAACGACGCTCGGAAGGTCGGTCTGCAGCGTGTTGAGATCAACCGTCTCGGCGGTCTTGCGCAGACGAATCTCAGCGGCGGACATGAAGGTCGTACTTTTATCGGCTTTGTCGGTCAGAGACTTCTCGGCCTTGAAACGGAACTGGCTGGCCGTTACCGGTTCGTCGAACTGGGCGATCTGCCACGAGCGATCGTTCGTATCCCACGTTCCCTCGGCGCACTTAACCCACTCTTCATCAGCGCCGTTGCGATACCAGATGGAGTACTCCTCAATGAGGCCATTGGGGCCCTGCTGGCGGGGCAGATACCTCAGGGCTTCAATACTCGTCGGCTCCTCGAGCGTCATGTCAACATAGAGCTCATCTTGCGGAGTGCCGCTCCACAAAGAGTGGTAGATGGAGTCGTGATCGCCATCAAAGGCGAACTTGATCGGGCCTTCCTTGCCGCTTTGCCCCTGCTCGCTCGATGCCGTGGGCGTCATGTCCCCAACGGGGTAGTCGCGCGCATCATCATCGGTCCCAAGGTCCGGCGAGACCGTGTCGGAGCCAAGGTTGATGACAAACTCACCGGTCTTGGCGTGGTCCTCGGACTCGAGCAGGATCTTGATTTGGTTCTCATAGGCGGGAAGGATGGTGACCGCGGCATTGTCCTTGCCGGCGGCGGCGACGTCGGCCACAATGGCGCGCGTGTCATAGCTGCCCGAGGCAAGAGCACTCGCCGACAGATCTTTACCATTCACGTTGAGGCTCTTGAGCGCGGCTTCGGCTCCCACCGGGTAGGAAGTGGTCGCCTTGATAAGTTCGACCTCGGTAATCATAGTGCAAGGCTTGTTGCTGCCCGTGTCGGTTGCGGTCGAGTTCACAATGTTCATGCGAACGAACACGGCCGTGACCGGTTCAAAGTCATAGGTGTAGAGCCTGACGTTGGTGCTTGCGTCGGTCTCGGCAATCGTCTCGCGAGCCTCGACCTTCTTCCACGATCCCTCGCTACCGTCCTCGGACACCTCGAACGTGACGGTATTCGCATCGGGATACCTGCCGGACCCCCCATCCCTGCCAAAGTACACCTTGATCTGACCGAGCGGCTGCTGAGTTGCATAGTTAAAGGTCAGCTTCGATTCCCGGTGACCGTCCTGAGCCCACTGCCAATTCGACCAGCAGCTCTGGTTCCTGCCACCGCCCGTGTTGGCGTCCATGGTGGTCGACCCGTTGCGAATCGCCTCAAGGGTGTCGGACGTCTTATCCTCGGGAATATCCTGGGTGAGCGTCATCGCGTCGGGGGCGATGTTGGTGCCCAGGGTGATGTTGCCCTTCTGAACGCGGACGGTCGCAGTGACCGGCATGTCCTTGCCGAACACGCTCGCGTGACCTTCGATTACGACCTCACCGGGCTCTGCGAAACGCCCAGCCTCCGGCTCATCCCATGTGACAGGGAAGCTTGCGTTCATGATCGTACCGTCGGGCATGATGGCCGGACGGGAGGCAGGAAGCACGGGCTCGCCCTTAACCGGAATGGTGGTCGAGTAATTGCGCAGTGCAACGACCTCGTCGACGATCGTGACGATGGCGCTGATCTCGGTGTTGGCAACGGTGCCCTTAACGGTGAACGAACCAGGCTGAGTAAGCTTCTCCTCGTCGATCGCGTTCCAGCTGACCTCTTCCTGCGAACTTGAGCCATCCGTGTAACGAACCTCGACCTGGGAGGGAAGCGTAACGGACGCACCCATCTTCACATAGTGGTACCGGGAATAGACCAGGGCATCGACTTGCTTCTGCTCGGACGGCTGGTCGGCAACCTTCTCAACCGGAATCTCGACCGTTGCAGGCGTGAGACCATCGGCGCTCACCGTCACCGTAACCGTGCCCGCATTCTTTGCAGCGCGCACGATGCCGACGAGCTGACCGGCATGGGCAGCGCGATTGTCGTCGCGGAACGACTGGTGATCAGCCTGGACTCCGTTGTCAATGCCGGCGAGCACGCCCGCACCCTCAACCGTGAAGGTAACCTGGTTCTTGGCCGTGGGAACGATGACGCCATTCTCATCCTCAACGTTCACGGTGAGATACGCGAGGTCGGTGCCGTTGGCCTTCATGGCGGTACGGTCCACGTCAACCGTCAATTTGGCAGCCGCGCCGGCCGTCTTCACGCTCTTGCGCCCGGCCCAATTCTCGGTGGAAACCTCCTGCCCCTCGTCGTTGTACGCCTTAGCGGAAATGGTGCCATCGGCATAGGGAACGTTCCAGGTGAGGTAGAGGTCCTCATGAGTCGGGGTCTCGGTGCCGTCCTCGCCCTTATAGACGCGGTAGGTGTACTTTCCACCCTCGGACGTGACCTTGCTCAGTTTCTTCTTACCAAGGCTGCGCGCCTCACCACCATCCGCCGGCGTGAAGAACAGCTCGACTTCGGCCGCATCGGTGTAGACGACGACCTCGACCTGCTTGTCATTGCCCGTCGTCATGACCGCGTTCTCATTCCACGCGGGCAGGATGTGGAGGGTGTTGACGTTGTCGTTCCACTGGCTCTGATAGAAGTAATACGAATCTTTGGGCAGGCCGGCGGTATCGATGATGCCAAAGTAGGAGCTCTTCGGCGAGGGCCATGCGCCCTGCGCGCCGGGGACGGTGCCGTTTGAGGGCGTGGGTTCTCCCAGATAATCAAAACCGGTCCACACATATTCGCCAGCCATAAAGTCGTTGGTGATGATGTCGAACCACGCCTTGGAGGCGGTGTGACCCCACGACACCGCGGACTTGTCGTACGACGTCAGCAACTTGTCGGCGTTGAGCCTGTTGCTGTCCTTGGTGGTGTACACGCCACGGCTGTTGGTGGCAGAAGCGGTCTCGGATCCGTAGAGCTTCCACGTGGGGTGCTTTTGGTGAACATCCTTGTACCGGTTACCGTCCATATAGTTGAAGCCCACGATGCCGCCAGCATCGGCGATGCCGGCCGGGTTGAGCTCGGTCGCCTGCTCGCCGCCTTTGAACTTGTTATCGCCCGTGGTGATGGGACGTGTGGTGTCAACTGCCTGCGCCCACGTAATGAGGTTCTTCTGCACCTGCTGAAAATTCGCAATGCCGCCCGTTCCCTCGGTCATCTCGTTGCCAAGGGACCACATGATGACGGACGGGGCGTTGATATCGCGCTTCATGGATTGCTCGAGATCAAACTGGGCCCACGTTTTTGAGGCCTCGCCGTCGATGAGCTCGCTTTCGCCCATCGCCTGATTGAAGAAGCGGGAATAGTCGTTGCGGTTATCGTTCTTCGCGGAAGTCCAGCCGTCGAACATCTCGAGGACCAGCAGCATGCCCTGCTCATTGCAGATCTCGGTGAGCTCGCGAGAATGCGGGTTATGGGTGGCGCGGATGGAGTTGCACCCCATGTTCTTGAGGAGTTTGACCTGGCGCTCGAGGGCGTCGTGTGTGTCCACGGAGCCGAGTGAGCCCTGGTCATGGTGCATGCAAACGCCCTTGAGCTTCATGCCCTCACCATTGAGGGAAAACCCCGTATTGGCGTCGAAGTTGAAGAAACGGTACCCGAAGTCAACGTCATACGAGTCGACGACACGATCTTCCTGCTTGATCTCGGTGCGAACGGTATACAGGTTAGGATTATCCAGGGTCCAGAGCTCGGGGGCAGCCGTGGTGATGGCATCCTGCTCGACCGTTGCGCTTGCGCCCGCAGCGATGTTGGTGGCAGCGCTCTCAACGCGGGCAATTGCCTGCTCAGGAGTGCCACCACGGGGGATCACCGTCTGCACGACCTTGACGGAGGCGTCTTTGTTCCCCTTGTTGGTGACGACGGTCTTGAGATGAGTCTTCACCTGGGTTTTGTTGGAGTCGGAAAGCTCTGGAGTGGTCACGACTACGCCATCGCGATCGACGTGCACGGGATCGGTGATCACGAGATCGACATCGCGACCGATACCCGATCCGGAATACCAACGGCTCGACGGCGTCTGATGGTTCGCCTTTACGGTGATCGTGTTGGATTCACCGAACTTAAGGTACTCGGTGATGTCGTACGAGAACGGCGAGTAGCCATAGGGGTGGTTGCCAAGCTGGTGACCGTTGACCCACACCGTAGAGTCCATGTACACGCCATCGAAATCGATACGGACCGTCTTGCCCTTGAGGGCTTCGCCCACCGTGAAGCTCTTGCGGTACCAGCCGATACCACCCAGCTTGTAGCCACTCTCGGCCTCACCGGCGGTGGTGTATTCCTGATCGATGCTGTAATCATGCGGAAGGTCGACGTTCTTCCATGCGGAGTCATCGAATTGCTCGCCCTCGGCGCCACTTGCATCGCCAAGGTAGAACTTCCAATTCTCATTGAAGTTCTGCGTGCGCACGGACGAATCGCTCACGGTGTTGATGTAGACGAGCTCGGGCTCCGAACTCATCTGCGTCGACGACTGCGACCGAACGTCGGGTGCGATTTCGGCCCAAGCTTGTGCGAGCGGTGCAGTTGCGATAAGGGCACCTGCGGCGAGCGCGCAGACAAACTGGCTCCTCGTTCGTCCATGAGTCAGACGTGCCTTCATTCATATCCCCCTTCGCCTAAGGGGCTCCGCCTCGCGGCAGGACCCACCTACAGATAGCGACATTCAAGGAAGGATTTTCACATGGCTCACATCGGACTCGCCATTCAACTCACATGAACGGTGAGTTATTGGGGGCTGAATGGTATTTCCCCTGCTCAAACGGTATACATTGGTCTCTTTTCTTAACTACCACTTGAGTGGGTTGTCAACCATCGGCCGCAACGGAAGCTACGCCAGAGCCTCGTATATGTCTTTTGCGGCAAGCGCCCCCTGGCGAAGGATCGTCACCTCTCCGCCCTGTACGGCTACGATGGTCGACGCATCCCTGCACGGGGTCTCCCCCGCATCGACGGCAACATCCACCCCGCTCAAGATGCGTGGCTCTACTTCGACGAACGAAGTTGGTGCGGGTTTGCCATGCGTGTTGGCAGATGTCATGGCGAGCGGAGAGTCACAGAGACGGATCAGCTCCTGTACCACCGACGACGCCGATGCGCGCAATGCAACCGTGCCGTCAGATGCGCGCATGAAGGCTGGGACTCGTGGTCCCGCAGGCACAACAAGGGTGAGGGCGCCGGGCCAGAATGCCGCGGCAAGGTCGCGAATCGCCTGCGGCACATCAACTCCGTACTCATCAAGCGCCTCTGCCCCCGACACGAGCCAGGGAACCGTCTGGGCGGTATCGCGGTGCTTAAGCGTAAAGATGCGTCCGTACCCCGTGGCAGACGGCGGCATTTCCCCACACGCGGCGTAAGCCCGAACCGCAACGCCAACGCCATACACCGTCTCGGTGGGCACCAACGCGAGGGCGCCCGAACTCATTGCCTCGGCGGCGACCCCGAGTAGCTCTCCATCGGGCGCGGGCACGCCTTCGCGCGCTCCCCCTGCTGTAACGCGGTACACCTCGACCATCATCGCCCTCTCTCGCTGGTTCTACCTCTTCGCAACGAACACGTACTCTTTCAGTCTGCCGAGCGCTTCTCTCAAACGCTCAGTGGGCAGCGACAAGTTCAACCTGATCGCTTAGGGTCTTGCTAAAACCCACGTACGTCGGTGCGTGAACAAGCACGCTGTCACCGCGCGAGCAGAGAACCGCAAGCGCAGAGCCAACGCCACCCAGCACGCCGTATTCGTATGCGATGTGCTCCGGGCGCATGCCAGTCACGCCGTTCCGCTGCTCGTGCCAACGGACAATCGCATCATAATAGGCGGGCGAAGGGTCAAAGCAACCAAAGCACGGATGGTCGACGCGTTCATGCAGGGCGCGGGTGACCGAAGATGCGGTCGCAAAACTCATATCGGCAACCCACATGGGAATGATGTCGAATCCCTCTGCGACCTCTACATCAGTAGGACCCAGTGAACCCCCACGTATCGCCGCCTGCGCGTCATACGCGATGGCGTCCTTGCCTGTCCTGTCGATTGCCTCGGTAAAGTTGAACATACATCCCTCCAGCTGCTACTTCTTTTGCTGCGTCTATTAGCCTATTGCCACCTGATCCAACGGCTGAATGTCCTGCAGGTCAGCCTCAAGGGCTGTTCGCGCCTCTTCGACATCGTATGCGACTTGCGCCCTGAGCCAGTATCCGTCCGTTAAGCCAAAGTACCGGCAAAGGCGCAAATCGGTATCGGCCGTGATACGACGACGCCCCAAGACAATCTGCCCGATCCTTTGAGCCGGAATACCCGTCGCCTTGGCCAGTCGATACTGCGATATCCCCAAAGGCTCGAGAAACTCCTCTTTTAGAAGCTCCCCCGGTGTAACAGGTGCCAAGTCGCGCGCCATTTCGTCTCCCCTCAATGATGGTAGTCGACGATTTCAACGTCTTTTGGCCCTGACGGGGTCCAGGTAAAGCAAACCCTGTACTGGTCATTCACCCTTATGCTGCATTGACCAGAGCGCTTCCCCGTCAAAGCCTCAAGATGGTTACCGGGAGGAACTCGAAGATCATTAAGGCTGCCGGCAATGTCTAGCTGCCTCAGCTTTCGCAGAGCGATTCTCTCGAACGGAGCAAATCTGAGCACGCGAAGGCCCCTCGCCAGCCTCTCGGTATCTTTGTCTCGATACGATAGAATCATAGTAACGCCCTTCGTTAATAACGTCAAACGTTATTATTTGCAATCACTACTGATGCAGACACTTGATTCTCTCCGCGCGTCACCGCGAGATGCCGGCCTACACGCGAGCGAGGATGATGCGGGGGCGATTGGTAAGATCGTTGACGACACGGACCTCACGCATGCCGGCGGCGCGGCACAGGGAGGCTGCCTGGTCGAGGTGTCCCTCATAGAGCTCGCATGCAAGAAGTCCACCGGGCTTGAGCATGTGGGGGGCGGCATTCACCAGACGCCTGAAGATGTCCAGACCATCTTCCCCGCCATCGAGAGCCAGAGCCGGCTCATAATCCGCCACCTCGTGCGGAAGGTTACCCATCACCGATGTTGGAATGTAGGGGGGATTCGACACCAACACATCGAACGTCCCCCACTCAGTCTCACGATTGAGGGGCGAGACGAGGTTGCCCAAGCGCACATCCACAACATCGGGCGCAATACCCAACGCGTCACGGTTGCGGATGGAAAGGTCGACAGCGCGCGGCTCTATGTCAATCGCAACACAGCACGTATGCTCCGGGCGCTCGGCGGCGATGGAAAGCGAGATGCACCCGGTTCCGCAGCCGACTTCCAGCACACGAGCCACCTGCGATGCAGAATCATCGTCATCCGACGTGTTCACACCGTTTGCGCTCGTGGCGCCCAATGCGCCCTCCCCATCCCGAGGAACGGCGGTTTGCAGGCCCACCTCATCGCCAGAATCACCAGAATCTCCGGCCTCAAGCTCGGCATCCTCTTCAAGCGCCGCGATGTCCTCCTCCGTGAGCTCGCGTTCGACAAGGCGATCCTCGCTCTGGGCTGCCGCCGTTGCCAACTCCGCTTCGCGCGCCGCCTGAATCTCGGCGTTCCATGGCAGCTCAACACGGCTGCGCGGCCTGCATGCAGCAGCACCCAAAACGTCGGCATCGATGTACTTGAGGGTTTCCTCAACCAAAAGCTCCGTTTCGGGACGCGGAATGAGGACGCCGGGGGCACACGCAACGGTGATGGTTCGAAAATCCGTCTCCCCAATGATGTACTGCAGCGGTTCACCCTTGGCCCTGCGTACCACGGCGCTATGCATGCGAGCAAGCTCCTCAGGCGACATGGGCTTGTCGAAGCTCATGTAGATCTCTGTCCGTGAGAGCCCCGTAACCCCGGAGAGAAGCCACTCGGCAGACAGGCACGGACGCTCGTCGCCCTTATCTCTCAGGTAGTCGCGCGTCCAATCCAGACACCGCTTGATGGTCCAAGTCTCGTTTGGCATCTCGGCCCCCGTCCTCATGTATTGCTCATCCGCGATTCTACGGCACGGCCGTCGCCCACCTTTCGGAAATGGCAAATTACAGCATATCCCGGCCAAAGTCGTTCGTAAGGCAGAGAACTTCCGGCAAGACCATGCACACATCAAACAAGGGCGGCTTGCAAACAAACCGCCCTCACACACGCTATATGGTTGTGACGCGATGGCTTATACGGCCTCGGCCAACTTTGCTGCACGGTCGGCTGCGGCGAGCGCGTCGATGACGCCCGCGAGCTGGTCGCCCAGCAATACACCGTTGTACGTGGAGTTATAGCCGATACGATGGTCGGTCACACGGTCCTGCGGCAAGTTGTACGTGCGGATCTTCTCCGAACGGTTGCCGTGGCCGATCTGCGCGGAGCGCTCGGCACCAAGCTCAGCCTGCTGCTTCTCGAGCTCCATCTCGTACAGACGAGCGCGGAGCATCTGCATGCAGACCTCGCGGTTCTGGATTTGAGAGCGCTGCTCCTGGGACTGGACCACGGTGTTCGTGGGCAGGTGGGTGATGCGAACCGCCGAATAGGTGGTGTTGACGCACTGGCCGCCAGGACCGGAGGCACAGTACGTGTCGATGCGCAGGTCGGACTGGTTGATCTGGATGTCAATCTCATCGGCCTCGGGCAACACGGCAACGGTCGCGGTGGACGTCTGGATACGGCCCTGCGACTCCGTCTTGGGAACACGCTGGACGCGGTGCACGCCCGACTCATACTTCATGACGGAGTAGACCTTGTCACCCTCGACCTTGAACTCGATGGACTTGAAGCCACCCGCCTCGGATGGGCTGGAGTCGAGGACCGTCATCTTCCACTTTTTGGACTCGATGAAGCGCTGGTACATCTTAAAGAGGTCGCCCGCAAAGATGGCAGCCTCGTCGCCGCCCGCAGCGGAGCGAATCTCGACAATGGTGTCCTTCTCGTCCATCGGATCACCCGGAATGAGCATGATCTTGATGTCTTCCTCGAGCTGGGGAAGCTTGGCCTCGTTCTCGGAGATCTCCATCTGGAGCATCTCCTTCTCGTCGGCATCGCTGGCATCGTGCAGCATCTCCTTGGCCACCTCGATGTCATCGAGGGCACCAAGGTACTCGCGAGCTGCCTTCACCAAGTCAGTCTGGTGCGCATATTCCTTGTTGAGGCGCGTGAATTCCTTAATGTCGCTGGCAACGGCCGGGTCGGAGAGCTTCTTCTCGAGCTCTTCGAAGGCGATGATGATTTTCTCAAGCTTGTCGCGCATGATGGCTCCTTGTATACGCGTAGGAATAACGGGGGCGCCGATGGTTTGATCGACGTGCGGGATGAGTTATGCCGGACAACGTCCAAGCAAAAATGCAGGCGTAGCTAGAGCTTATCGAGCGCGATGTGCATGGTTCCTCCTATAGTCTGCTGGATATGATACCCAAAACGCGCGGCGGCGGATAGCAGAAACGGGCCGCTGCCATAGGACAGCGACCCGTCTGAAGCACGTGTGTCTCGTGCGGTCTATGGGTTACTCGGACTTACGACGCTTGGCGACGATGACACCCGCAACAACGGCGGCGGCACCAGCGACGCCCAGGGCGACCATGCCGATGGCGCTCGTATCGCCCGTCTGGGGAAGCCCGTTTTGGGGCTTTTGCGCGTTGGTGGTGGAGCTGGCCTTCACCCAGCCTCCGTAAAGCGTCATATCTGCCGTTACGACATCCTTGTCAAAGTTCCACTCGCCAGACACGGACCCGTCGGAAGCCTTGACCTTAAACCAGCCAACGAACTTCCACCCTTTGTACGTGGGGTCGGCAGGACGGGTAAGCTTGGAGCCCGGCTCAACCTCTTGCGTAAAAGAGGAACCCGCACCGGTCTCGAAGGTGACCGTGACTTTGTCAACGGGCTCGGGAGCGACACCCGAATCAACCAGCTTAACCTTGAGCGTGAAGGGCGCGACCCCAGAGGAGGCCTGTGATGCATCCGCCTCTTTTTCAGCACTGAACTCAAAGGAGAATTCTGCCGAAGTGTCGGCTGCCGCGATGGCCTTATTCAGGGCCGCGAGGTTAGCGGTGTCCACCTTGATGGCGTAGCCACTCTTCTCGACATCCACGTTCATACCCATCAAAGCCAGGAGGTCAGCTTCGGTGATTTCCTTACCCGATGCCACATCGTAGACATACACGCCGTTAACGACCTTATCGGCGTTCGGGACCAGCTGCGCGCTCACGGCGACCAGATTGCCTTCCTCATCAAGTTGCAGGCCAGAGCCGGGAACGATGAACTCAGCCGCAGGCGGCTTGCCGTTAAAGGTACCGCCCGTGATGAATCCGGTGCAGTCTTCGCTATAGACCGCTTGCCCTGAATCAGGCGCGGTGGTCTCGAGTGTGCCGCCCGTTACAGCGATCTTGACCTGCTCGATCGCCTCAGGATCGTTCTTTTGCGGATTGCTCTCATGCAAGGCGTACATTTTCCAGCACTTGAGCATGGGGCAAAACATTGCCCGTATGACAAGGGGTGCCACCGGCTGTTTCACGCCGGTAGCACCCCTAATTCCCTCGTCTGTATGTAAAACGAGCCATTCCCTTACACGCTAGAAGCTCAGCTGCTCCAGACGCGTAAAGACCGTGTCGATGCGGGTGAGGAAGTCCCACGGATCGAAAATCTCGTCAAGCTTTTCGGCAGGCACCGTGCACTCCGGATCGGCCTCGAGGCGCTCACGCAGCGTCGGGCCATCGACGGCAGCGTGAACATCGTCCCACACGGCCATGGAATTGCGCTGGACGATCTTGTAGGCGTCCTCACGCGTAATGCCCGTGTCCACCAAGGCGAGCAGCACCTTGGAAGAGAAGATGAGACCGCGCGTAAGGTCGAGGTTCGCCTGCATGCGTGCCGGATACAGAATCAGGCCGTCGACGATGCGAATGAGGCAGGTGAGCATGTGGTCGAGCGCGATGAAGCTGTCGGCCTGCGCCACGCGCTCGGCAGAGGAATGCGAGATGTCGCGCTCGTGCCACAGGGCCACATTGTCAAACGCAACCTGGGCATTCGCCTTCACCACGCGCGACAGGCCGCACACCTTCTCGAGGGTGATGGGATTGCGCTTGTGGGGCATCGCGGAACTGCCCTTCTGACCCTTGCGGAAGGGCTCCTCGGCCTCGAGGGTGTCGGTCTTCTGCAAATTGCGAATCTCGGTGGCAATGCGGTCGCAGGTCGCGGCGGTCGTGGCCAACACGCCGGCGAGATATGCATGATGGTCGCGCGAAATAACCTGCGTAGACAGCGGATCATGGGCGAGACCGAGGTGCTCGCACACGTACTCCTCGACAAACGGGTCAATGGAGCTGTACGTGCCCACCGCGCCGGAAATCGCGCCGAACGCGACGTTCTTACGCGCGTCGATGAGGCGGTCGAGGTCGCGCTTGAGCTCCCAGGCCCAGCTGCCGAACTTCATGCCGAACGTCATGGGCTCGGCATGGATGCCATGGGTGCGACCCACGCACAGGGTATTGCGCTCCTCGAACGCACGGCGGCGACAGATCTCGCCGAGCTTGCGTACGTCCTCAATGATGATGTCCGTGGCCTGAACAAGCTGATAGCACAGGGCAGTGTCTCCCAGGTCTGAGCTGGTCATGCCGTAGTGCACCCAGCGGCTGGGCTTGGGATCGCCCTCGGGCACATCGGCGTCGATATAGGAGCCCATGTTGGTAAGGAACGCGATGACGTCATGATTGGTGACGGCCTCGATTTCGTCCACCTCAGCCTTGTTAAAAGCGGCGTGCTCGCGAATCCAAGCGGCCTCCTCCTTGGTAATACCGCATTTGCCGAGTTCGGCCTGCGCCTCGCAGGCAAGGACCTCAATCTCCTGCCAAATGGCGTACTTGTTCTCAAGCGAGAAGATGTGGCCCATCTCGGGACGGGTATAGCGGTCGATCATGGCGGCTCCTTTTTGAGTATTGGCACGCAACGTACACGCCTTATTGTACGTGCACGGACTTACACATGCACGCGCTGCAAGAAGCGAACAAAACCACTCGCACGTGACGCCCGCGCTTCCCGCGCACCATGGAAGTGGGGGTATGTGCCAGGAATCGGGCGAAAATGTAACGAGTTTCCGAAGAGGCCGAGTAGAGCGCCAGTTGAGGCGGCAAACCCCCAGCTCGCAAGCTGTCAAAACCCACGTCTACCCGGCGTATCGAATTCTTCGTTACATTTTCGCCCGATTTGCGGCATCGCCTGATGAAGTTGAGGTCATCAAAAGCGCAAAAGGGTAGCACAACTCGACAAAACTCCGGCATTTGGGCGTGCGGCAGAAATCTTGGAGACCGGGGCCTCCGTCCTTAGGCCGCCA
>NZ_CAUFLV010000019.1:0-36112 GCF_959026545.1 uncultured Collinsella sp. | reverse complement strand
TCGAAGGGCCCTCAGACTCTCATCCGACTGTCCAATTTAGTATAGCCACATCAGCTCGACGGGCTCGCGGAGGCCATGCCGGAGGGCGCGGAGCCCGTCATGCAGATGGACATGGGCTGGCAGTACCAGCACCGGGCCTTCACCGGGAGGCTCCGGGGGCTCGGCGTCACCCAGAGCATGTCCCGCAAGGGCAACTGCCTCGACAACGCCTGCACGGAGGGCCTGTTCGGCCACATGAAGGACGAGTTCTTCCGCGGGCGCGACTGGGACGACTTCGAGGAGTTCAAGCGCGACCTCGAGGCCTACATCCACCACTGGAACCACGTGAGGCGCCAGGTCAGGTTGAAGGGCCTGACCCCGGTGGAGTTCCGGGAGCAGGCCCTTCGGGAGGCCGCTTAGCGGTTATGATTTATCGCGTCCAAGTTTCGGGGCGCAGTTCACCATCGCGGTCGCCCCTTTTGATTGCAAGATTGCTGATTGGTAGGTGTTTGACCCGTGGGAAGCAGACGTGTGGACTTCCTGTTGGGCTCAGGGCGCCCGGTTCATGCCGGAGGCCCTTTGCGGGCATGCCCGGCGCGCATCCCCGTCTGCATGCTGGTGGCTATCCTCATCGCCTTGGCCTGCATCGCCGTCGCCCCGGCTCGTGCCTACGCCGGCGAGGCCGTGGAGCGGAGTTTGACCGACTATCTCGATCGGGTCGAGATACCCTCTGAGGGCTCGGCGACGTTCGAGGATTCGACGTTCGGGGTCACCGGCTTCGAACGTCTGGCAAAGGGAACGGCCCGCATCGCCGACGGCGCGCCTGAAGGCTATCGAATCCCGCTCTCCAACCAGGCGAGCGTCGTGGTGATCAGGACGCCCGAAATGACGCTGGTACACATAGACGAGGGTGTGGCGCAGCAGTTGGGACTGTATCCGTTTGTGGGTGAAAACGATTCCGTCTTATGGTCCATGATCTGTGCCCTCGATGAGGAAGCGAGTATGGGAGGTGCCCTGCTCTCCAGCATGGACGTTCCGTACATGTTGGTTTACGACGACGTGTTCACGATCGGGGACTACCGGTATCGCTTCAATGCCCGCGCTGCTGATGGATCGCGGTTTGCCACGGTGACGTGGGCGGCGGCACCGGAGGGCCAAGCCGGGGTTGAGCAGGCTCGTGCAGCCGGCATCGATTTGGGCGCCGGTGCGTTATGGTGCGACTATGCCGAGCTTGTTTCCGCCGCCGACGTGGTCACCGATGCCCCCGTGGGCCCCACTGAACGTGCCGCGGAGTTCCTCTCGTCCATCGATTTCCGCCCCTTCTGGGTTTCGCTCAAAACGAGTGGCCTTGCGCTCGTCATCTCGTTTGTGCTCGGACTGCTCGCCGCATGGCGCGTGGTGGGTACGTCGAGCCGCATCAAGGGGCTGCTCGATTCGTTCTTTACGATTCCGATGGTCCTGCCGCCCACCGTATGCGGTTTTTTGCTGCTCATGATCTTCGGGCAGTCGACCGCACTGGGCCGTTGGTTCATCGCACACGGCGTTTCACTCGTCTTTACTTGGCAGGCAGCGGTCATCGCCGCGGTGGTCGTGAGCTTCCCGCTCGTGTACCGCACGGCGCTCGGCGCCTTTGAATCGCTCGATTCACGTATGTTGGATGCGGCTCGCACGCTTGGATGGCCGGAGTCGCGCATCTTCCGCAAGATCATGTTGCCGCTTGCCTGGCCCTCCATCGCCGCAGGCACGGTGCTCGCCTTCGCGCGCGCTATGGGTGAGTTCGGTTGCACGCTGTTTTTTGCCGGTAACTACGCGGGCATCACGCAGACCATCCCGATCGCGATCTACTTCGAGTGGATGGGCGGCAACACCTCCGTCGCCTTGTTCTGGGTGGTGGTCGTTATTGCGTTCAGCTTCCTCGTGGTATGGGGGATCAATGCCTACACTGCTCGCCATCAGGGGTATCGCGATGGCGGCACGGCACCCGGTGCCCTCCGTTGCGCTTCGGTGGCGGGTCGTCGTCGCGATCGGGCGCGCGGAGTCTCTCGTCTTGCGGACTCCGGCGCTCGACCCGATTCCGTGCGCGACGGGTTGGAGGAAACCGGCGGTGACGCACTTTGCATCGATCGCGAGGCGTTACGTTCGCTGTTTGAGGATGGTGCGGCATGAGCCTGAGTCTTGACATCAAGAAGCGATATCCGGGGTTCTCCCTCGACGTATCTCTTGAGGCGGGGGAGGAGCGCGTTGCCCTGCTGGGGGCGTCTGGCTGCGGAAAGAGTTGCACGCTACGGTGCATCGCCGGTGTTGAGACTCCCGATGAAGGGCGCATCGTGGTCAACGGCGTGACGTTCTACGATTCCCGTGCCGGTATCGACCTTTCGCCGCAAGAGCGCAAAACGGCGCTACTGTTCCAGAGTTACCAGCTCTTTCCACATATGACGGTCGAGGACAACGTTTGCGCGGGTATGCCGCACGCCGGCCGTGCGTATCCCAGCCACGGCTCCGAGCTCGATTATCATCGTGTGCGCGCTCGACAGTTTTTGGACATCTTCGGCATGGCCGATTATGCCAACCGGTATCCCACCCAGCTCTCCGGCGGACAGCAGCAACGCGTCGCCTTGGCGCGCATGCTCGCCGCCCGCCCTGGGATCCTCATGTTCGACGAGCCCTTTTCCGCGCTCGACTCCTATCTAAAAAGCGCGCTTGAGCAGAATTTGCTCGACGTGTTCTCGGTGGTGCATCGCACGGTGCTCTACGTGAGTCATGACATCGACGAGGCGTGTCGACTGTGCGATCGCATCTGCGTGATGCACAATGGGCGGATCGAGGAGTGCGGCACGGCGGGCGAGCTCATGACGCGCCCCCAGACGCTTGCCGGCATGCGCCTGACGGGGTGCAAGAACACTTCGCGAGCGCGCAAGGTCTCTGCTACGCGCGTCGAGGCCGTCGACTGGGGGATGACCTTCGACGTGGGTCGCGAAGTCCCGGATGACGTGGCATTTGTGGGCGTCCGCGCGCGCCACATACATCGAGACCGCTCGTGTGAGACGGGGAAGCGCCGCCGCAACAGCTTCGATTTACATGTGGCGCGCGTGAGTGATTCGCGTTTCGAGCGGCTGGTGCTGCTCGATCCGCCGCTCGCGGGCGCTCGTTCACGTATTCAGTGGAAGGTCGACATGGTGGACACGCCGAGCGACGAGCTGCCCCGTGAAGGCGAGACGCTTCGTCTCCATTTTGATGCTAGCCGGTTGCTGTTGGTCTCGCGTTGATGATGTGACGGTTTCCCACGCGTTCAACCACCAACGCTTGCCTCCGCTTAGCAGGGGATACGTGCCTTTCGCCTAATACATATTCCTACAAACCCAGTTAATACATATGGTGAATTCGTTGTGTGCATGGTATCGGCGAGATTTGCCGGGGCGCGAGAGGAATCGGATATGGCAAAAAACCATCGACTGGCAGTGGCGGCGCTGACGGCGGGGACGGTCCTCGCGCTTTCCTGGGCACCCGCGGTCGCGATTGCGTACGAGATGACTGGGCCCAGCGCGCTTGAGGCGGCTGTGCAGGGGAGCACGGAGAATCTGCCCAAGACGATTGAATACCAAAAGGTGACGGGCGAGATCGAGTCGGGACAAACGTATTCCCTCGTGACCACCACCGCTACTTCGGGTTCAGGTAAGACGGAGTACCGCATTTTGCATTACACGGATGGTGCGGCGGCGCTGGACAAGTGTAAAACGTCTGCTCTCTCCGACGTGCTGAATCCCGCCGACTGCACCGCCGGCAACTTTGCCGGCACCGGTGCCCACCAGTGGACCATCGAGGCGGTCGAGGGCGGCTACACCGTCAAGTCCAACACGGCGAGCGGCAAGTACCTGAACATCTCCGCAGGTGGTGCGACTCCCGGCGACGAGGCTCAGGTGCTCAAGATCGAGCGGATGGACGACGGTTCTTTCTCCATCGGTCGTGAGGTCAGCGGTACCATGTACTACTTCGCCTTCAACAACACGGCCAACGGCTCATGGAAGGTCTCGACCGATCCCTATGGGTTCGTTGCATACAAGAAGACCGAGGTCACCCCGAACGTGATTCCGAACGACAAGCCCGCGTCCGGCGTCACGTATGACCAGCCTTTTGCTCCTGGGACCGCGGGGAGCCAGTACTTCCGTATCCCCTCGTTAATCACCCTCAAAGATGGCAGCCTGCTTTCGGCTATCGATGCACGTTGGACCACGCTCGGCGATGCCGGCGGCCTCGATACCATCGTCAGCAAGTCCACCGATGGCGGAAAGACCTGGAACTACAGCTTCCCCAACTACTTCAACGACAGCACGAACGCGTACAACAGCCATGCCACGGCGTTCATCGATCCTGTGATGGTCGAGAGGGAGGGCACCGTCTACATGATGGTCGACCTGTGGCCGGGCGGCGTCGCGCTCAACTCCGCCGCGAATAACCATCCCGTTAATGCGAGCGGCTATGTTGAGATCGATGGCGAGCAGCGCCTCGTGCTCTTTGCGTCTCCTAACCCCGATACGCAGCGCAGCGTCGGTGCGGAGCGTGGAACTGGCTACACACACTACGTCGGCGACTTTGGCGCCGACGGCTACGCTCCCGCCATCAAGGTGGACGGCGGAGCCACCGAGTTCTACGTTGACCGGGAGTATTTCCTGTTCGACGAGAACAAAGATCCCGTGTACTGTCAACAGCTGGGTAGCAGCGATTACGTCCAGCAGAACGTGTTCTATTTCAACGCCGACCTGCATGTGACGGCCACTTCGTACCTGTGGCTCGTTAGTTCGAGCGACGGCGGCGTCAGCTGGTCTGACCCGATGATGCTCAACGAGCAGGTACGCACGAGTGTCGACAAAAATGATTGCTTCTATGGTGTGGGACCAGGCCGCGGCGTTGTGACCTCGACGGGTCGCATCATCCTGCCGTGCTACACCTATGAGTACGGTAAGGGCGACGGCCACACGAGTACCATCTATTCCGATGACGGCGTCACGTGGCACCGCAGCAATAACCTGCAGAACCAGACTTCCGAGTCCACGGTAGTCGAAGCCGATGGCAGGCTCTACTTGTTCGCCCGCCACGGCTGGTATGCCGTTTCCACCGATAACGGTGTCACGTGGAGGGATGAGAAAAGTCTGCCCGCCTCGGGGCTTACGATCGACACCGGGTGCCAGATCAACGCGATCACCTATTCCGAGAAGATCGACGGCAAGACTGCCATTATCCTGTCCTGTCCTTCGACGAGCCGCCGCATCAATGGCACGATCAATGTCGGTTTGGTGCAGGATGACGGCAGCATCAGCTGGGAATACACCTTTGATGTCACCAAGAACGGCACCTGGTTCGCCTATTCGTCCATGACCGAGTTGCCCGATGGATCTATTGGCATCTTGTACGAGACTAAGCAGACCGCGGCAAGTGCCGACAGCATTACGTACGAGAGTTTCTCCATCAAAGATATTGCCCCTAATGCTCAGATTGGCAACGAGCGGAATGTATCGGTGCCCCTGTACGGCGAGATCGAGTTTGAGATCGAGGGTTCGCTCAAGGGATATGAGAATGTCGACACCGCTATTCTTGGAATCAAGGTCGAGGATGATGGTGACGGTACTTCGACGGTGACGTTTGAGGGCAAGCGTGAGGGCGTGGTGGAGTTTGTCGACCCTGCGTCTGGCGTCAGCTACACGGTGACGGTTGCCCCCGAGAAGCTCGTCGAGGTCGTTGTCAGCCCCGGCGAGAGCACGACGCTGGGCGTCAATGGTGTCGAAATCACCCACAAGCCCGATGAAAGCATCGCCTCCAGCGAAGTCACGTCTCAAAAGCTCTCTGAGGTCTGGGGTGAGATTCCCGGCAGCCTGGGTTCGGACAACTCGTTTGCGGGCGAGGCTATTCGTTTGAGCGATGCGCTTTTCACGTTCACCGCGAACGGCGAGAACTGGACCGTTTCCGGTACAACGCAGGACGGCGAGACTGCATATCTCAAGATCGAGAAGGCGGGTCTCCCCGGGCAGGGGCAGGCGGGCGTCATTCAGCTCAAGTCCGAGGCGAACAGCCTGTTCAGGCTTTATGACACGAGCACGAAAAAGCACCTGCATTTTTGGCGCGACGGCAAAGCCTGCTTCGACCAGTGCGGTGGTAATGACCTTGCTGGAGATTCCATGGAGCTCTATCGTCCAGCCAAGGAGGGGGAGGATGCGAGCACATCGCCAATCTCCGGATATGTTCGCGTGACCGATGCCGCTCAGGTGGTCGACGGTGGCCAGTATCTCATCGTCGCTTCAGTGGGCGAGGAGCGTTTTGTGCTCAACCCTTCGTTGGGTGAGGGTAATAAATACGCGCATGTGGTCAAGGTCGATCCTGAGCGCACCGATCAGCGCCTCAAGGTCACGGGTGTGGCTCCCGGCGTGACCGATGCCATGGTGGGCGACACCGTGTACCGCATCACCGTCGCGGGCTACCTTGCTCCCGAGTTCGTCTGGTCCGATGATTACTCGGAGGCGACCGCAACGTTCAAACATACGGCGAGCGGTGAGACTCAGGAGCTTGCCTGCAAGGTCACGAGTGTGCGGACGGAGCCGACCGAGACCAAGGACGGGTTGGTGGTGTACACAGCCGAGGTCGAGTTCGAGGGCAACGTGTACCGAGATGAAAAGCGGGTTGTGTTGCCGGCCATCGGTGAGCAAGAACCTGGTGGCGGAACAGGCGGCGCGACCGATCAGAAGCCCAATAGCTCTACGGGATCGAATGGCGGCGCATCGCTGCCCCGCACAGGCGACCCGGTTGCGACTGTTGGGTTGCTGAGCGCTGCGGGCATTTCGCTTTCCGCCATCGGTGTCAGATTGTTTCGGCGTAAGAACTAACCGGCACTAAGTGCTTTCGACTGAAAACGCGGCAAAGGGGCATGCCTTCCTTGCCGCGTTTTCTGTCGCATTTTGCGCAGGTGTGCCCCACGGCGTGCCCCATGAAAACTGAAGAACAAAACAGGCCAGAGTTTTAGCGACTCTGGCCTGCGTCTTTGTCTGGAGCGGGCGACGGGAGTCGAACCCGCCTCATCAGCTTGGAAGGCTGAGGTTCTACCGATGAACTACGCCCGCGAATATGGTCGGGACGACAGGATTTGAACCTGCGACATCCTGCTCCCAAAGCAGGCGCGCTACCAAACTGCGCCACGTCCCGAAGGTGCTGAGCAGCTGGGGTACCAAGACCCTGCTTATCCCAAGGCGTTAGCGATTATAGAGCACCTGCGTGTATTCGGCAACGGTCATCGGCAATTGAGCGTTCATCGCATCGAAACCGCTAGGAAACATGTCCGTTCCATTTTCCCTTTGCCCTATTCAGCCGTAGTACTATATGCACCGCATCAGCATTCTCATACATTGGAGGCAAACCATGACCTACACCGAGAGGGTCATCGCCGAGCTGCACGAGCGCTATGCCGATCAGCCCGAATTCATCCAAGCCGCCGACGAGGTCCTTACCTCGATCGCGCCCGCTGTCGACAACGAGCCCGCATATGAGGAGGCGTCTCTTCTCGAGCGTCTGGTCGAGCCCGAGCGCATTGTCATGTTCCGCGTTCCCTGGGTTGACGACTCCGGTAAGTGTCAGGTCAACCGCGGATACCGCGTCGAGTTCAACTCCGCAATCGGGCCCTACAAGGGCGGCCTGCGCTTCAATCCCACGGTGACGCTGGGCATGCTCAAGTTCCTGGGTTTTGAGCAGATTTTCAAGAACTCCCTTACCACGCTGCCCATGGGCGGCGGCAAGGGCGGCTCCGACTTCGACCCCAAGGGCAAGTCCAACAACGAGATCATGCGTTTCTGCCAGTCTTTCATGACGGAGCTCTACCGTCACATCGGCCCCGATACCGATGTTCCCGCCGGTGACCTTGGCGTGGGCGGACGTGAGATTGGGTACATGTTCGGTCAGTACAAGCGCCTGCGCAATGAGTGGACGGGCGTTCTCACTGGCAAGGGGCTCTCGTTTGGCGGCTCCCTCGCTCGCACCGAGGCAACCGGCTACGGACTCGTGTACTTCGTCGATGAGCATCTCAAGTGCCACGGAGAGTCCTTCGAGGGCAAGACCGTCGTGGTTCATGGTTCCGGCAACGTTGCCATTTACGCTATCCAGAAGGTCTCCCAGCTTGGCGGCAAGGTGATTGCCGCTTCCGATACCAAGGGCTGGGTCGAGGACCCCGAGGGCATCGACTATCAGGTGCTCGAGGATATCTACAACAAGAAGCGTTCCGGCAACGACCGCGGCGTGAGCCTTGCCATGTACGTCGACGCTCGCCCGAGTGCCACTTGGCACGCGGAGGACGGTCGCGGCGTGTGGCAGCTTCCCTGCGACATCGCGTTGCCGTGCGCTCGTGAGAACACGCTGCTTCTCGAGGACGCCCAGGCACTCGTGGCAAACGGCTGCAAGGTAGTCGGCGAGGGTGCAAACATGCCCACAACCACCGATGCGACCAACTACCTCATTGAGAACGGCGTCGCCTTCATGCCCGGTAAGGCCGCGAATGCCGGCGGCGTTGCCACTTCTGGTCTCGAGATGAGCCAGAACGCCGGCCACATTTCTTGGACGTTCGACGAGGTCGACGCCAAGCTCGAGAGCATTATGCGCGGCATTTACCATGCCTGCGATGATGCCGCTGCCGCGTACGGCTTCGAGGGCAATTACATGGTCGGCGCCAATATCGCTGGATTCAAGAAGGTTGCCGACGCCATGATGGCTCAGGGCATCGTCTAAGAGCATCGTGGCTCGGGGTATCTGGAGCCCCTAGACCTTGCGCTCTTAACCGGTCTGGCAGTGCCTGACCGTAAGCGGGGCCCGCGCATGAGCGCGGGCCCCGCTTTGGTATCCCGATCGCTGGCGCCTCGAAAATGTTGTCCGAGAAATAATACTTACAAATATCGACAATATGTACCTTCGGATCCGGATAAGGACCTCTTTTGAGGAAGGCATTTGCTGTGAAACGCCTTGAAGCGTTGAGATAACAAACAGGTGTTAAATATAAAAGGGCTCTTCTTCGTACACCATGCCTTCGAAGTTGCTTAGTAGCGTCTTCGGCACCTTTCCTCACTGCTCAAAGGTACACATTGTCATTTTTTGTAAGTGAGTCATAACAAGTGCCATATACTCGAGTCCGTTAATTTCCGAGACCGACAGCCTGGCGCAATTCTCTGAGCAATTCCGAGCATTTTAAAGCGTATGCACGAGCTCGGGGACTAAACTGGATCTGCTTTCTCCGATAGAGTGTGCGTGCGACCGATTCGAGTGCCGCCGCATCTTTGAGCTGCAGATCGTTTAGCCGGTATACGTCAACGTTCATGCTCATGAGCCCGAGTGCCCGCGCCTCATCTCGACGACGTATCGTTGACTCGTCGTGGTAGCTACCGTTGTACTCAAGAATCGCTTTGAAGCGAGGAAGATAGGCATCGGCTACGACATACGGCAATCCCGACAGCATGGAGGCTTTTCCTATCAGCGCAATTTTGTAGTTCGGTTTAAGTGGACCGCAATTAAATCCGCCCAGAGAGTGGGGGAGGGCAAACATGCAGTACATGATTGCCTCCATGGGCGAACGGCTTGAGCCTGTTGCAACGGATATGGCTTGGCGTGCCGCCTCTCTTCCCGCAACCCATTTTGAATCGGAATGGTACTTGCGTATTTCCTCAAGTGAGGTAGCGGGCTCGCAATCATAATATCCGCTTGCCTTGCCGATGAAGTCCAGCCCATCGTCATCTTCTTCGGCAACATTGCGTTCGGGAAGAGACCACGATCCGGTGAGTTCTTCAATAAGGGTGAGCTGCTCGGCAAAAGTCAGCTCTCCCGCTAAATCGCACACGAGCGCAGCTGGAGATAAAACATATATGTTGGAGTGCAAGCGCATGAGTCCGCCGCTACCTAAACGCGACGATTGGCGCACGGTGACCCTAGAGCAGGGGCTCCTCTTGGCACCCCGTCCAACAACAACATCTAGTATTTCATCTTCTTCCAGCAGCCCGTTGCGTTCGAAATCCTCGAAATCAATGCGGGAGGCAAGGCAAGTTGCCCGAGTCAACGCAAGGCGTTGCTCATCTTCGTCGACGTGAGCCCACGTGATGGTGCTGTGTACACGGCGCTCCCATCTGGTGGCGCGCAGGGCAGTTTGTCCTCTGAGAATGATGGTGTGAGAAACATGCATGACTAATCCTTCCTCCTTCGTACTTGGAGGGCAGAGGAATCGAGCATGGTGGGTTAAGAGATACCCAATGCGGCCGCTCTTAAACGCGGCAATGTCGCGATGTGCGCGACATTGCCGCGATGCGGCGCGCACGGAAGGGGCATGTGCTGTGGTATGTGCAGCTGTGATGCGTGTTTTTGACGCTTCTTGTTGTGGACAAGCGCATAGCCGTTCTTTTTGCTATTATGTTCGCCTGTGTGACTAGCTGCGGGCGTGGCGGAATTGGTAGACGCGCTGGATTTAGGTTCCAGTGGGATTCCCGTGAAGGTTCGAGTCCTTTCGCCCGCACCACACACGCATACAAGGTACCAAAGGGACCCCGGCACCCACATATGCCGGGCATGTATTAGAGGAGGAACGTTGAACATCACTTCTGACGTGAAGGACGCCAAGCTCACCGCCACGGTCACCATCCCGGCTGCCGACGTCGACGCGGCCATCAAGAAGGCCTACAAGGAGGCTGCCAAGAAGTACCGTTTCCCCGGCTTTCGCGCCGGCAAGGCCCCGCGTCCCGTGATCGACTCCGCCCTGGGTAAGGAGGCCGTGCTCGCGCAGGCCACCAATGAGCTGATCGGCGCCAACGAGGGCAACGTCCTCAACGAGCTTGACATCGTTCCCGTCAAGGAGGGCGATTACCAGGAGATCGACCTGTGCGTCGATGGCACCGACTACACCTATGTGGTCGAGTTCACCCTGCGCCCCACCCCCGAGCTCTCCTCTTACGATGCCGTTGAGATCGAGATGCCTCCCGCGGAGGTCACCGAGGCCGAGATCGACCAGCAGGTCGACATGCTCATGGGTTACCACGCCACGTTTGAGGACGTCGAGCGTGGCGTCGAGGCCGCCGATTATGTGACCGTTGACATCAAGAACGTCGCCAACGCCGAGGCGCTCGCCGGCGAGGGCCGCATGATCGCCATGGGTTCCGGTAATCTGCCGAAGGAGTTCGACGAGGGCTTGATGGGCATGAACGTCGACGAGACCAAGACCATTTCTTGGACGCCAGAGGTCGAGGGTGCCGAGGAGGCTTCCGTCGAGGTCACCGTCAAGAGCGTCAAGGAGCGCAAACTCCCCGAGCTTACCGATGAGTTCGCAAAGACCAACTTCGGCTTCGATGGCATTGACGCCATGCGCGACGCCGTGAAGCTCGAGATCGAGTCTGACAAGTCCTCCCAGCTCCCGCAGCTCAAGGAGAATCGCGCTGTCGCCAAGCTCGCCGAGCGTCTTCAGCTTGACGAGATGGACGAGGACTACGAGCAGTCCGTCTTCCAGGAGCTCGGCCAGAATTTCCTGCAGAGCCTCTCCGCTCGCGGCATGAGCCTCGACGGCTGGCTGCAGGCCAACCGCATCAGCTCTGAGGAGTTCATCTCCGACCTGCACCGTCAGGCCAACGACGTTGCCCGCGAGTCCCTCGCCCTCGACGCGCTCGCTCGCGAGCTCAAGGTCGAGGTCACCGACGAGGATGTCAACGGCGAGTTCGAGCGCGCTGGTGTTGAGGACGTCGAAGCCTCCAAGGCTCAGTTCCTCGCCGAGGGCCGCATGCCCGCCATCCGCGATTCCATTCGTCGTTCCAAGGCTGTCGACTGGTTGGTCGAGAACGCTAAGGTGACCGAGGTCGACGAGGCCGCTCGCGCCGCTGAGGCCAAGGCCGAGTAGCGTATCTGCGTCACGCCCGCCGGACTCTGTGCTCTCGCATGGCCTTCGGCAAAAATGGCGTATCATAAGCGGCTGTACGGCTGATTTGCGTACGGTGCCCCATCGCGTTCGGCGGGATTGGGCACCGTACGTTTCTATCGAGTGCCAAATGTTCTTCAGCGTTCACTCGATGACGACCAAACAGCATCTTCAGGCGCCGATTCGCGGCGTCCTATCCCGAAGGGAGCCATATGATCCATCGCATCGACTCTGCGCTCGTGCCTTACGTCGTCGAGCAGACTCCTCGCGGAGAGCGCAGCTACGACATCTATTCGCGCCTACTCAACGATCGCATCGTCTTCCTTGGCGAGGAGGTCAATTCGGTGACCGCGAACCTCGTGATTGCACAGCTGTTGCATCTTGAGAGCCAGGATGCCGAGAAGGACATTTCGCTCTACATCAACTCGCCGGGCGGTGAGGTTTATTCGGGCCTTGCCATTCTGGATACCATGAATTACATCAAGCCCGATGTTTCCACCATCTGCGTTGGCATGGCGGCGTCAATGGCTGCGGTTCTTCTTGCGAGCGGTGCCAAGGGCAAGCGCTTCTGCCTGCCCCATTCCAAGATCATGATCCATCAGCCCAGCGGCGGTGCCCAGGGCCAGCAGACCGAGATTGAGATTGCTGCGCGTGAGATCCGCGAGACGCGCACCACGCTCAACCACATCTTGTCCGATGCCACGGGCAAGCCTTTTGAGCAGGTTGAACAGGATACCGAGCGTGATCATTACCTTCGCGCCGATCAAGCCCTCGAATACGGCCTTATCGACCGCATCGTGACCTCCCGCAACGACTCCGGGAGCGAGCGCTAATGGCGGGGGAGGACTTTGGCCGTACGCCGGGCTCCGATGGTGAGGTTCCGGTCCGCTGCTCATTCTGCGGCAAGACGCAAGATCAGGTGCGCAAGCTCGTGCGCGGGCATGACGGCATGTTCATCTGCGACGAGTGCGTTGAGGCGTGCAATGAGATTCTCGAGCAGTCCTTTGCCCAGGACGAGATGATGCGCGCCTTTGGGGCCGCTTACGCTGCTCAACAGGATGGGGCTGCCGCGCCGGAGTCACCGGTAGAGGAGGCTCCCGCACCGACCATGCGCGAGACCGCGTCGAAGCTCATCACGCGCGTTCCCACGCCGCATGAGATCTATGATGCCCTGTCGCAGTATGTCATGGGTCAGGAGGACGCTAAGCGCGCCATGTCCGTGGCGGTGTACAACCACTATCGTCGCGTGCTCGAGGGGGATGCGTCGGATGCCGCTGCCCGTGGTGCCCACGCTGCGTCCCTGGACGAAGATGTCGAGCTTGCCAAGAGCAATATCTTGCTGCTCGGTCCCACCGGCACCGGCAAGACGTTGCTCGCCCAGACGCTCGCCCGCGTGCTCGAGGTCCCGTTCGCCATCGCCGATGCCACGGCGCTCACCGAGGCGGGCTATGTGGGCGAGGACGTCGAGAACATCCTGCTCAAGCTCATCACCGCCGCCGACGGCGATATCGATCGCGCGCAGATCGGCATCATCTACGTCGACGAGATCGACAAGATCGCACGCAAGGCGGAGAACCTCTCCATTACGCGCGACGTCTCCGGTGAGGGCGTGCAGCAGGCGCTCCTCAAGATCCTTGAGGGTACCGTCGCGAGCGTCCCGCCCACGGGCGGACGCAAGCACCCTCAGCAGGAGCTGCTCCAGATCGACACCACGAACATCTTGTTCATCTGCGGCGGCGCGTTCGTGGGACTCGACAAGATCATCTCCGATCGCGTGGGAAACCAGGGTATCGGCTTCAATTCCGAGATTGCCGGCCCCACGTCCAAGGACGAGAATGTACTCCTTAAGCAGGTGCTTCCCGAGGACCTCAACAACTTCGGCATGATTCCCGAGTTCATCGGCCGTACGCCGGTCATCACGCAGACCCAGGCTCTGTCAGAGGACGACCTGGTGGGAATCCTCACCGAGCCCAAGAACGCCGTTGTGAAGCAGTATCGCCGCATGTTCTCCATGGAGGGTGTCGAGCTTGTGTTCGAGGCCGAGGCTCTGCATGAGATCGCCAAGAAGGCCCTTGCTCGCAAGACGGGCGCCCGCGGCCTGCGCAGCATCTGCGAGGAGCTGCTCCAGCAGACGATGTTCGACCTGCCGAGTGAGCAGGGCGTGAGCCAAGTTGTGGTGACCGCAGCCGCCGTGCAGGGAGACGAGCAGCCTCGCCGCGTTTACGAGGGATCCGACATCGACCTGGACTAACGTATCCATAGGAAGGACACTCATGGCAGAAGAGATGCCCAAGAATTATGATCCGGCGGTCAACGAGCCGGCGATCCTCAAGAAGTGGCTCGATGGCGGCTACTACAAGCGCCGCGAGGGCGTGGGCGACTGCACCGTCACCATCCCGCCGCCCAACGTGACGGGCATCCTTCATATGGGCCACGCCACCGACGACTCCATTCAGGACACCATTGTCCGCATGGCCCGTATGCGCGGTCGCTCCACGCGTTGGATTCTCGGCACCGACCACGCGGGTATTGCCACCCAGACCAAGGTCGACAAGAAGCTCAAGTCCGAGGGCATCTCTCGCCTGGAGATCGGGCGCGACAAGTTCATCGATGCCTGCTGGGATTGGACGCACGAGTACGGCGGTACCATCGTCGAGCAAATCAAGCGCATGGGCTGCTCCGTCGATTTCGACGGAGAGCGCTTCACCATGGACGACGAGTACGCCGAGGCGGTGCGCAAAGTATTCTGTGATTGGTACCACGACGGTCTGATCTACCGCGGCAAGCGCATCGTCAACTGGTGCCCCAGCTGCACCACCGCCATCTCCGACGACGAGGCGGAGTACAAGGACGAGAAGGGCCACCTGTGGCACCTGCGCTACCCGCTGACCGAGCCCGTCAACGGCCAGGAGTACATCGTCGTGGCCACCACGCGCCCCGAGACCATGCTGGGCGACACCGGCATCGCCGTTTCCAGCAAGGATCCCGAGAAGGCGGCCTTCGTGGGCAAGACGGTCAAGCTCCCGATCGTGGACCGTGAGATTCCCATCTTCGACGACTGGCATGTGGATCCGAACTTCGGCTCCGGCTTCGTCAAGGTCACCCCGGCACACGACCCCAACGACTATGCGATGGGCGAGGCCCATGGCCTCGAGAAGATCAACATCTTCGACGAGCACGCCATCGTGGTCGACGGTTACGGCGAGTTCACCGGCATGACCCGAGACGAGTGCCGCGAGGCGGTTCTCGCTTGGTTCGAGGAGCGCGGCCTGCTCGACCATATCGAAGACCACGACCACTCCGTCATGCACTGCTACCGCTGCGACAACACGCTCGAGCCGTGGCTGTCCGAGCAGTGGTTCGTCGCGGTCGACAAGCTGAAGGGGCCCGCCCTCGACGCCGTGCGCGATGGCCGCGTGACCTTCCACCCTGCCCGCTGGACCGACACCTATACCACCTGGATGGAGAACCTGAAAGACTGGTGCATCTCCCGCCAGCTGTGGTGGGGCCACCGGATTCCGGTGTTCTACTGCGAGGAGTGCGGTTGGGAAGACGCCTGTATGGACGACGCCACCGTCTGTCCCAAGTGCGGCTGCACCCACGTCCATCAAGACGAGAACGTGCTCGACACCTGGTTTAGCTCCCAGCTGTGGACCTTTGCCACGCAGGGCTGGCCGCAGCATTCCGAGCAGCTCGAGGGCCATCACCCAACCACCGCGCTGGTCACCGCACGTGACATCATCGCGCTGTGGGTCGCCCGTATGGTCATGAGCTCCCTGTATTTCTTGGACGAGGTGCCCTTCCGCGACGTCGTGATCTACCCGACGATCCTCGCCAAGGACGGTAGCCGCATGTCTAAGTCCAAGGGCAACGGCGTGAACCCCATGGACCTCATCGATATGTACGGCGCCGACGCCATGCGTTTCAACCTCCTCACGCTCTGCACTAACAACCAGGATGTCAAGTTCGACGCCGACATCGACAAGAAGACCAAGGCGCTCAAGGGTTCCGCCCGCACCGAGCAGGCCCGCTCCTTCGTCACCAAGATCTGGAACGCGAGCCGTTTCCTGCTCATGAACATGGACGGCTATACTCCGGGCGAGCCGGTTGCCGAGACCGCTGCCGACGCTTGGATGTTCAGCCGCCTCGCGAAGGCCGCCCAGCTCGTCACCGAGGGCATCGAGCGCTATACATTCGGCGAGATGGCCCGCGGCGTTCAGAACTTCTTCTGGAACGAGGTCTGCGACTGGTACGTCGAGGTCACCAAGACCCGTCTCAAGGACGACGCGGCGCGCCTTCAGGCCCAGCGCAACCTCATGTTCGTCCTCGACGCCTCTCTGCGCCTGATGCATCCGCTCATGCCGTTCGTGACCGAGGCCATTTGGGACCAGATGCCCGCGAGCTGGCTCGACGTGAACGAGGACGGTTCGATTGAGCGCGCCGAGGCTCTCATGATCGCCTTCTGGCCCGAGCCTGCGGACCTCGCCCGTTTCATCGACGAGCCCGCCGAGCGCACGTTCGAACTTGCGCGCGCGCTCGTGTCCGATGTTCGTTCCACGCGCGCCCGCTATCGCATCTCCCCCAAGCAGGAGTTGCGCTGCGAGGTCAAGGCCAGCACTGCCGAGGTTGCCGAAGACATTATCGGCATGGCCGACTTCATCCGCGGATTGGCCAATGTGAGCGAGCTCGTGGTTCTCACGGCCGATGAGTTCGTGAAGCCCGAGAAGGCCATCGCTCTCGCTGGTCCGGATTTCGACGCCTACGTCGTCATGGGTGATCTTGTCGATTTCGACGCCGAACGCGCCCGCATGGAGAAGGAATTGAAGGCTGCCGAGAAGGAGCTCGCAGGCGCCGAGCGTATGCTCGGCAACAAGGGGTTTGTGGCGAAGGCCGCACCCGAGGTCGTCGCCAAGAAGCGCGAGCGTGCCGCTGAGCTGGTGGAGACCATCGCTGCCATCAAGGCGCAGCTTGAGGACTTCGCATAGTCGGCTTTCCCAGACACCCCATCTCCGGTCGAACCTAAAGGCTTATGTACGTCCGTACACCGCGCCTTTACGTTCGGCCGGATTTGGGGCACCTGGAAAACCCTAGACATGGATACAACTGAGATAGGTTACTCCCCAGCTGCGCCCTGGATGCAATTGGGGCCAGTGCCGGTAGTATGGGGAGGGCACATATGGCAGAAAACGAAAACGGGACGGTGATGCTTCCACCGGCGAAGACGCAAGAGGCATTCGTCCATATCGGCTTTGCCAAGGCGCGTCTCACGCGCGGTCGGGCGTTCGTTTTGGCGATCCTAGCCGGCGCATTTGTGGCCCTGGGCGCGTCGTTCATGCTCATGGTACGGTCCGATGTGTCGCTTTCCCCGACCATCTCGCTCGTTTTGGGCGGTCTCGCGTTCTGCCTGGGCCTGTTTTTGGTGTTCGTTGCCGGTGCCGAGCTGTTCACCGGTAACTGCCTCATGGTTATCGGCGCGCTCGATGGGCGGTATCCGCTCGTTCGTATGCTGCGTAAATGGGCGATTGTGTACGCGGGCAACGCCGTGGGAGCCCTTTTGGTGGTCGTGTTGCTCCTCGTTTCGGGCTTTGCCGAGATGCAGGGAGGAGCCGTCGGCGAGCTTGCTTGCTCGGTCGCGGCATCTAAGGCGTCCTTAAGTCCGGTCGTCGCGTTCTCGCGCGGCATCCTGTGCAACGTGCTCGTTTGCCTTGCCGTGTGGATGGGCAGCGCTGGCAAGACGGTGTGTGACAAGCTCGCTGCCGCCATACTGCCCGTGGTCGCCTTTGTGGTCCTGGGTTTTGAGCACTCGGTCGCGAACATGTTCTTTCTCCCGCTTGGCTTGGCTATCGAGGCGTTGTGGGGCGGTTCGTCCGTGGTGGTGCTGGGGGTTGCCTCTAATCTCGTGTTCGTCACGCTTGGCAATATCGTGGGCGGCGTCGCGATCGCTGCCGCGTACTGGTTTGTGTACGGCCGCGAAGATCGCAATTAGGAGGGCTGCATGAAGCGCCAGGGAGTCTATAGCGTTCCGTTCGAAGTGGCCGAGCTCGCCTATGATGACGCGGTTGCCATCGCTGCCGATACCGGCAAGATCTCCGGCGACGCGGGCCCGCTGCTCGAGACGGTGGTCGATATGCTCGAGGAGCTTGAGCGCCCCGATGAGCACTTCGATTGCATTCAGGTCGCCGGAACGAACGGCAAGACATCCACCACGCGCTTTGCCGCGGCCATCCTGCGTGGCGAGGGCAAGCGAACCGCCCTGTACACGTCTCCCCAGCTGGTGCGCTACGAGGAGCGCATGGAGGTCGACGGCGCCGTGGTCAAGCCCTCAGAGTTCGCACATGGCGTGTCCGTCGCGGCTGAGGCGGGTCGTCGGGTGAACGCGCATCGCGTCGCCGCCGGGGAGCCATCCTACACGATCACGCCGTTCGACCTGTTGACCGTGGCGGCGATGGTGGTGTTCGCGGAGGCCCGCGTTGACGTGGCGGTGCTCGAGGTCGGCCTGGGCGGGCGCTGGGACGCCACGAGCGCGACTGATCCCGTTGCCGTCGCGATCACGGGCATCGGCCTCGACCATACGCGTATTCTGGGTGACACGATCGGGCAGATCGCGTGCGAGAAGGCGGCGGTCATTAAGCCGGGTCGCTTTGTGGTTTTGGGCGAGGGTACGCATGTGCCGGAGGTCCAGCGCGTCATGAACGAGCGCTGCGCTGCATGTGGCGTGACGCCCTGGGTCGTTTCGCACGAGACGCTCCGCGAGCCCGATCGCATTGGGGGCGTCGTGTCGTTTCGCACCCGGACCCCCCGCGCGGAATATCGCGTGGACATGCGCAAACCTGCATATCAGCCGCAAAACGCCGCGTGTGCCATCGCGTTGGCCGAGGGATACCTTGGATGCGCTCTGAACGTCGGCGCGCTCGAGAGAAGCCTCGACTCCTGTCCCATACCGGGCCGCTTCGATGTGGTCCGCACCGACCCGTTGGTGCTCGTCGACGCCTGCCACAATCCTCAGAGTTGCGAGAACTTTGTGCGCGCACTCAACGAGGTGGAGCCCTGCATGTCCAATCGACCCGCCCTGCTCATCGCCGCTCTTTCCGACAAGGATGTGTCGGGCATCGTCGATGTGCTCGTGCCGGCGTTTCCGCAAATCGTCATCGCGCAGACCGCGAGCGACCGTGCGATGCCCGCCGGGGAGCTCGCGGATCTCGTGCGAGCCAAACTCGGCTCACTGGGTCGCGATGAGGGGGATGTGCTTTCCGTCTTTGAGGACGTCGCATCTGCGCTCGATTGGGCAACTGCTTCCGGGCTGGAGCTGGTCGCGGCTGGTACCATCACGCTGGCGGGGGAAGTCGCCGGCCTTCTGCGGCGTTAGGCCATCCGATTCTCCGCGCGGCGGCTTGCGCGTTGCATCGTGGCCGCCGCGCGGCGAATTCCGACACGCCTCGTGCGATGAGTGGTATCATCTGTCGATGTGTTCGATAATGTTCGAAATGTGTGTATATATGTTCGGAGGCAATCGATGGCAATCATCTACGCAGCAGTGTTCGCTGTCTGCTTCTTCTCGTCGATCATCGGCGCGATCTGCGGCATCGGCGGCGGGGTCATCATCAAGCCCGTGCTCGACGCACTCGGGGTGTTCCCTGTTTCGACCATCAATTTCCTCTCGGGATGCACGGTCCTGTCCATGACCGCCTACTCGGTCCTGCGCTCCCGCGTCTCCGGTGCCTCGCAGATCGACTTCAAGACCGCCACGCCGCTTGCCATCGGCGCGGCAGTGGGCGGCCTGGTGGGCAAGGATCTCTTCAGCATGGTCGAGGGCCTGTTCGACACGCCCAACACCGCCGGCGCGGTGCAGGCCGCGGTGCTCATGGTCATCACCATCGGAACCCTCGTCTACACCGTCAATAAGGAGAAGATCGCCACCAAGCGGGTCAGCGGGGCCCTTGCGTGCGCGGTCATCGGCCTGTTCCTCGGCATCATGTCGAGCTTCCTCGGTATCGGCGGCGGTCCCATCAACCTCGTCGTCCTTTATTATTTCTTCAGCATGGAAACCAAGGAGGCCGCGCAGAACTCCCTGTATATCATCCTGTTCTCACAGGCTGCGAGCACTGTTCGCAGCATCCTCACGATGGATCTTGCGAGCATTAGCATTGCGTTGATTGCGGGCATGGTTGCCTGTGGCATTTTGGGCGGCGTCGCCGGTCGTGCTATGAACAAGCGCATCGATTCCGAGCGAGTTGACAAACTGTTCATCGGCCTCATGGTCGTTATCATCCTTATCAATGTCTACAACATCGCGAAGTACACCGTGCTGGCATAAATCGCTCGGCACCATCGCCTCGCACTGAAGAGACGGGCTCCTCTCCACACGGGGAAGGGCCCGCTTTGGGGTTCGGGCGACAGGTGGGGTGCTCGAACCCTTGGAAGCGTTTTAGCGCAACGTGCGCGCAATCGCGATCATGTCGGGGGCGGCGTATTCGAGGAAGTCGCGGTATCCGCAATAGTCCTCGCGATAGTAGCAGGTATTGAGGCGCTTGCAGTTCTTGTGGCAGATGCGCTCGAAGGGGCAGTCCGCGCACAGGGTGCAATCGCGCCTGGGTTCGGCGATGAACGTGCGGAGCGCGTCGCAGGTGGCCATGTCCTCCAGTGAGTTTTCGCGGATGTTGCCCAGGCAATATCGGTCGAGCACGTAGAAGTCGCAGGGGTACACATCTCCGTTGCCCTCGACCACGAACTGCGGTGCGCATGCCCCGAGCATGCCGCACTGCTGGGGCCAAACGCCTGCGAACAGGGGTATCACGTTGTCGAAGAGCGTCACGCTCATGCGGTCGCCGCGCTTGAAGTCCTCGAGCCACATGCGGAAGAACGTTTTGTAGAAGCTCGCGAAGCTCTCGGGCTCCAGCGAGTACTCGTCGTTCGTCTCATCGAGTCCCGGCAGGCAGGGGATGAGTTGGACGAAGCCGAACTTGTGCTGTTTGTAGAAGCGGTAGAGCTTTTGGGGGTGATGGGCGAGCTGGTCGGTGAGGACGGTGAGGATGTTGAATTCCGCGCCTGCCCGCCTCAGCGCCGATATAGCATCCAGCACGCGGCCCATGGTGCCCACGCCGCGCGCATCGGGTCGCAGCCAGTCGTGCATCTCGGGATAGCCGTCGATGGAGACGCCCACGAGGAAGTCGTGCTCGGCGAGGAACTCGGCCCAGGTGTCGTCGATGACGTAACCGTTGGTCTGGATGGCGTAGTGGACCGTCTGGCGCTCGCGAGCCTCATCGACGTGCGCGCAGAACGAGCGGAAGAACTCGAGCCCCGCGCAGGTGGGTTCGCCACCCTGGAAGGCAAAGGTCACCTCGGTGTCGGGGCCGAGCGCGAATGCAGCATCGATGATGGCCTCGGCGCATGGGGCCTCCATGACGCCGTGGTTCGCCGTCTCGCGGTGCTCTGCGACATCCGCGTAGAAGCAATAGCGGCAGCGCATGTTGCACGTCGAGCTGGCGGGTTTGATGAGAAACGAGATGTGCTTCATGGGTCCTCGCAGCGGGTCGTTGTGGTCTGATGAGGAGTCTACCATGTTGATTTGAGCTTCGAGGGCTTCGGGCGCGGTACACTATTTGGAGAGATATCCAATTTGAGGAGTGGCCATGAATCCCATTGATGAACTGCGTCGAGCTCTGCCTACACTCACCAAATCAGAATTGAAGGCCGCCGAGCGGATCCTGAACGACCCGAATATCATGTTGGGCAGCAGCATCACCAACCTGGCAAAGCTCACCGGTTCATCCAACTCCGCGATTATCCGCATGTGCCAAAAGCTCGGATATGATGGGTTCGCCGAATTCCGCTTCTCCTTCAACCGGGCCATGATGGCAGCTGAGAGCCCCTCTGTGGAAGCGGATCACGACGATTCGAATAGGCTCGTCGACACGTATGCTCGATATATGCATCTGATTCCCCAGTGTGTCTCCAAGGAGCAATTCGACGCCCTCGCCGAGGCGATCGTTCAGGCCAGGCGGCTTGTAATTTGGGGGTCGAACAGGACGTTTCAGAGCGCGATGCAGCTTTCTCATCGTCTGACGAGACTCGGTATTTTCAATAAACCGACTGATGACGCCATCGTCATGTCCGATGATGCAGCGATATTAGAGAGCGGAGACGTTTGCATCGTCTTGAGCATGCAGGGTCGAGGTAATTGCATGTATGGCGAGGATATGGATGTGATGCGCGAGCGCGGGGTCGATGTGCATCTGGTGACCATGGACGGCAGGTCGAGCCTCGTTCCGCACGCTTCCGAGGTATATGTGCTTCCCTGGATCAGCCATGATGACTCGATAAACTTCTACGAAGACCAGGTAATCGTTTACATGTTCATAGAGATGCTCCTGCTGAACATCTCTCGAAATTTCTCCTAGTGTGAACGGCATGAAATGGATAACTATCCATAGCATGCCGTTCATCGTGGAAAACTATCCACTCACGGACAAATATCCAATAGAGAACGGACATATATCCAAATCGACTACTCTATAAGATGAAGAGCGGTTCCGGGCCCGAATCGCTCCCGTGTTTCTGCACCGAGAGAAGAGGGAAGAGATGGAGAAGTTCCAAGCTCTGATGGAGAAGACGCTGGTCCCGTTCGCGACCAAGCTCTCCAACAACAACGTCTTGAAGGCCATTTCTGGCGGCTTCGGCATGTTGCTGCCCATCATCATGGTCGGCGCGATCGCATCGCTGCTTTCCGGTTTGAGCATCGCCCCGTACCAGGAGTTCATCACCGCGAACGGTCTTAAGGACGTCATCTCCTACGTCACCACGTACACCACCAACATGCTGTCGCTGTATGCGGCGTTCGCCATTGGTAAGAGCATGGCCGAGCAGCTCGATTGCGAGGGCCAGTCCTCCATCATCGGCATCGCCTCGCTGCTCGTGTTTCTGCTGCTGATCCCCGCCGGCGTCGCCGCGGACGGGACGGCCGTGGCGAACATGATCGACATGACCTACTTCGGTTCCGCCGGCCTGTTCTCCGCTATGATCATCGGCGTCGTCGTCCCCGCGATCTACTCCGTCTTCATCAAGAAGAACATCACCATCAAGATGCCCGACGGCGTTCCCCCGTTCGTCTCCAAGGGCTTTGCCGGCATCATCCCCGTGCTGTGCATTACGATCCTGTTCGTCGTCGTGCGCCAGCTGTGCACCCTCACGCCGTTCGGCTCCTTCGACGGCATGATCTACGGCCTGCTCAAGGCGCCGCTCGCCTCTCTGAGCGAGAGCCCGCTCACCTTCGGCCTGCTGGTGCTCCTGTGCAACCTCCTGTGGTTCTTCGGCATCCATGGCGGCATGGTCACCATGCCCTTCATCACCATGCTCTACATGCCCGCCGCTCTTGAGAACCTCGACGCCTTCGCCGCCGGCGCGGCCGCCCTGCCCAACATCCTCACGAACACCTGGTGGTTCACCTTCGTCCAGCTCGGCGGTTCCGGCGGCATCATCGGCCTCGTCCTGTGCATGCTCTTCGTCGCCAAGAGCGAGCGCTACAAGTCTCTCGGCAAGATGGCCATCGCCCCGGCGCTCTGCGGCGTCTCCGAGCCCGTCGTCTTCGGCATGCCGCTCATGCTCAACGTCATGATGTTCATCCCCATGATCTTGACCCCGCTGCTGAGCTTCGTCCTTTCCTACGCCGTGACTTCCTTCGGCCTCGTTCCTGTGCTCAACGGCATGCAGCTCCAGACCGGTACGCCGGTGCTGCTCTCCGGCTTCCTCACCGGTGGTTGGCAGGCCGCGGTGTGGCAGGCGGTGCTCGTCGCCCTCCAGTTCGCGATCTACTTCCCGTTCTTCAAGATGCTCGATAAGCAGGCTTGCGCCGACGAGCAGGCAGCCGCCAAGGAGGCGTAAGCGCTGATGGACAATCGCTCCAACATCGTGTGGTTCGTCGCGGACCAGATGCGCGCGGACTCAATGGCCCATCTGGGCAATCCGGCGGCGAGCACCCCCAACCTCGACGCCATGGCGGAGGAGGGCGTGTCCTTCGCGGACGCGTACTGCCAGAATCCCGTTTGCGTTCCGAGCCGCTGCAGCTTCTTGACCGGCCTGTACCCCCACACGCTTGGTCACCGCACGATGCACTTCATGATGCATCGCGAGGATCCCAATATCCTCAAGACCATGAAGGAGGCCGGGTATGAGGTCGTGTGGATCGGTCGCAACGACTTCATCCCGGGCTCATGGAGCAAGGAGGCGTATTGCGACCATTTCTTCGATGGAACCGACCTAGTCGACAAGGTGGGCGTCGAGGGTCTCAAGATGAACTTCGGCGGGAAGAACTTCCCCACGCCCGAGGTGCCCGAGGTCTTCGAGGGGCACGATCTCAAGTACTCCTTCTTCCAGGGGAAGTACCCCGAGGGTTCGCTCAATAGCGACTTCGACTGGAACTGCGTGAATGCCGCCCTGGCGTTCTTGGACTCCATCGACCCCGAGAAGCAGGAAAAGCCCTTCTTCATCTACTGCACGCTGTCGTTCCCGCATCCCCCGTACGGTTGTGAGGAGCCATGGTATTCGCTTGTCGATCGTACGGCCCTTCCGCCGCGTCGCCCCAATGTGGAGACGCTGGAGGGCAAGGCGAGTATCTTGAGTGCCATTCGTGACCGCCAAGATATGAAGAGATGGGGCGAGCCCCAGTATGACGAGATGCGCGCGGTGTATCTCGGCATGGTGGCGCGCTGGGACCACATGCTCGGCCTCGTGCTCGACAAGCTGCGCGAGCGCGGGTTGTACGACGACACGAACGTCTTCGCGTTCAGCGACCATGGCGACCTGACGGGAGACTACGGCATCGCAGAGAAGTGCCAGAACTCCTTCGAGGACCCCTTGACGAACGTGCCCCTTGTGGTCAAGCCTGCGGCGTCGGTGCCGGTGGAGCCGGGCGTGCGCCACGGCCTTGTCGGTCTGATCGACCTTCCCGCGACGGTTGCGGAGATTGTCGGCGTGGACCTGGGATACGTGCAGTTCGGCAGCTCCCTGATGGGGGCGATCTCCGGTGAGGACACGCCGCATGATGCGATGTTCTGCGAGGGCGGGCGTATCCACGGTGAGTGGCAAGCAATGGAGCCCGAACATGGACCCGAGTCACCATACTGGCCGCGTATATCCGCACAACACGAGGAGGGACCTGCACACACCAAGGGCGCGATGGTGCGCATGGGAAACCTCAAGTACGTCATGCGCCTGTACGAGGGTGACCAGCTCTACGACCTTGAGGTGGACCCCATGGAGCTCGTCAACCTTGTTGATGATCCGGCATACGCCCAATCCGCCGCGCAGCTTCGAGACAGGCTGCTCAGGTTCTACATGGAGACGGCCGATTACGTGCCGCCCAAGTTCGACAAGCGTTAGGAGGACCAATGGCCGTATCCGAAGAGGTGCAGCTGGTCAGCTTCCAGATCATCGCGAGCGTCGGCACCGCGCGCTCTTGCTACATCCAGGCGATTGATTGCGCCGAGCGGGGTGATTTCGAGGGTGCCGAGAAGCTTATAGAGGAGGGCGAGGAACAGTTCCGCGCCGGTCATGACGCACATTTTGGGTTGATTCAGAAAGAGGCGGCGGGGGAGTCGAGTGAGTTCGCGCTCATCCTCATGCACGCCGAGGACCAGCTCATGAGCGCTGAGGTTTTTGGGATCCTTGCCCGTAAGATTGTGAACGTTTACAAGAAGATGGAGGATTGTATCCATGCGTAACATCAAGTTGTTCTGTGCCGCGGGCATGTCCACAAGCATGCTGGTAGAGCGTATGAAAGCGGCCGCCGCTGACCAGGGTTATGAGGTCGAGATTGCGGCCCATGCCGTCGCCGAGGCGTCCAAGCTCGGCGGGGATGCGGATTTCATCTTGCTTGGCCCGCCGGTTCGCTTTGAGGTCGACCGTGTCAAGGCCTTGTTCCCGGATAAGCCGGTTGAGGCGATTGATACGGTCATGTACGGCACCATGAACGGCGCCGGCGTCATTGAGCATGTCCGCGAGGTTCTTGGGGACTAGCGGCAAACGCGGCGATTGATCTTGCCCGGGTTGATGCCTTTATAAGGTCATCAACCCGGTTTTGCATCGAAGCCCCGTTTTGCCGTTCGCCGGTCTGCAGCAACCGCTTGCAGCAATGCAATCTGATGCGCTTGCAAACCATCAGGAAAAAGGTGTACAAAAGAACCATTCAATCGTATATCGTGCGTCAACAGGGCGTGTAACTGTGAACAACAGGCAGGACCCGGGTTGATAGAATGATCCCATGGGGGATGGTTCTATCAGCCCGGGTTTTTCGTTTTGCAGACCACGATGTCGAACAGGGGAGGAGTGAAGCCGTGAGGCTCGCCAAGACGCTCAACAACAACGTCGCCGTTGCGCGGGATGAAAAGGGCCGCGAGTTCGTGGTCATCGGCCTGGGCATCGGTTACGTTGAGCTTGGCGGCGAGATTCCCGAGGACAAGATCGAGCGCGTGTTCACGTCCGTCGAGCAGCAAAGTCAGCTGTATCAGCTTGTTAACGCGATTCCGCAGCGGTATTTCGATCTTGCCCGGGAGATTGTCGATTATGCTCAGAGCACACTTGGGGTTCGCCTTGCTGATTCCATCTACATCGCGCTTACCGACCACGTCGCATATGTTCACGAGCGCGCACAGAAGGGGCTTCTTCCCAAAAACTCGCTGACCTGGGAGATCAGCCAGTACTATCGCCGCGAGTTCGAGGTGGGCAAAAAGGCGATCGAGCTGTTGGATGACGAGCTCGAGGGCATCGAGGGGACGCTCGGCGACGCCGAGGCCGCTTCGATCGCCTTGCATCTCATCAACGCGGAGCAGGAGGGTGCTGGGTCCCGTCAAGGAATCGATGGGCTCAGGCTCATGGACCAGGTCATGCAGATCATTCGGTATCAAGCGCATCTCGCATATAGCGAGGGCGATCTTGACTATCAGCGTTTGGCCGTGCATGTGCGCTTCTTCGTGCAGCGCGTGCTGGGTGGCGAGCAGACGCAAGTCCCCAGCGCCCTGTCGAAGATGGTGAGGGAGAGCTATCCGGAGGCGTATTCCGTCGCCGAGCATGTGCGCGCGTTCGTTGAGGGCAAGCTCGAGCGCTCGATCGGGGATGAGGAGATCACCTACCTCATCATCCATATCGCACGTTTGCTCAATCGAGCATAAGGCTGGGAGGAACCCGTGGCTAAAAAAGACTACGACGCCCTTGCCAAGTTCGTCTTGGACCATGTGGGCGGAACCGAGAACGTCGTCTCACTGCGTCATTGCGTGACCCGTCTTCGCTTCAAGCTGAAAGACGAGAGCCGCGCCGACACCGAGGCCCTCGAGAATCACGAGTGGATCATCGATGTCATTCAAAAGGGCGGCCAGTACCAGGTCGTCATCGGCAATGACGTCGAGGACGCATTCGACGCCGTCATGAAGCTCGGCAAATTTGCCGGTTCCGCGAGTGACGTTTCCGACGTCAACGACAACGAGGGAAAGAGCGCGTTCGACCGCATCGTTGACATGATCTCGGCCATCCTGACGCCCACGATTCCGTTGCTTGCGGGCTGCGGCATCATAAAGGGCTTGCTGGCTTTCTGCACGGCCATGAAGTGGCTCGACTCCACCTCGGGTTTTGTCCAGATTCTCTCCGCCGCCGGCGACTCGCTGTTCTACTTCTTCCCGATCTTCCTCGGCTACACCTCCGCAGAGAAGTTCGGCATGAACAAGCTTCTCGGCATGGCAATCGGCGCCACGCTGGTGCATCCCACCATCGTGGGCCTCAAGGCTGCCGAGCCTCTATTCACCTTGTTCGAGGGTACGCCCATCGCTACGAACGTCACCACGACCTTCCTGGGCATCCCTGTCCTTATGGTGAGCTATACCTCGAGCGTCATGCCCATCATTGCCGCCACGTTCTTCGGCGCCCGCGTTGAGAAGTTCTTCAAGAAGATCGTTCCCGATGTCGTGAAGATGTTTGTCGTTCCCGCTGCGACCTTGTCCATCACCGTCGTGCTCACGCTTCTGCTCGTGGGTCCCGTCGTGACCTGGATCAGTCAGCTCATCGCCGCAGGCATCACCGCTGTCCAGCAGTTCAGCCCTGTTCTTACCGGTGTTCTTGTTGGTGGTCTGTGGCAGGTGCTCGTGGTCTTTGGCCTGCACCACGCCTTTACGCCCATCGCCCTTAACAGCCTTATGGTTCAGGGTTACGAGAACCTGACATGCTATATGGCCGCTGTCCCGTTCACTACGATGGCAGTTGTGCTTGCCGTGTACCTGCGTACTAAGGACAAGAAGCTCAAGTCCGTCGCGCTTCCTGCCGCCATTTCCAGCTTCTTTGGTGTGTCTGAGCCTTCGATTTACGGCGTGACGCTGCCCCTCAAGCGCCCCTTCGCCTTTACGTTGGTTTCCTCTGCTGTTGGCGGCGCCATCCTTGGTTTCTTTGGTTGCATGCGCTATACCCAGGGCGGGCTTGGCTTCTTCAACATTCCCGCTTTCATCAACCCCGCTTCACCTGAGCTCGATATGACCTTCTACGGCGTGTTCGTTGCTCTCGGGGTTGCCATGGCAATGGGCTTTTTGCTCACGTTCTTCTTCGGAGTGCCTGCCGCCACCGCTCAAAGTGCTGACGATGCAAACGTTGATGCGGATGCCGATGTTCAGATCAAGCAGGAGGTCTTCGTTGCGCCCGTCGCCGGCGAGGTCGTTGCCCTCGAGGATGTCGACGACGAGGTGTTCGCCTCTGGCTCCGTCGGCAAGGGCGTTGCCGTCAAGCCCTCCGAGGGAACCATTGTGGCTCCCGCCGACGGAGAGGTGACCATGCTCTTCAAGACCGGCCATGCGGTCGGTATCACCACTGCATCCGGAGCGGAGCTCTTGATTCACATCGGTATCGATACGGTTCAGCTCGACGGTCGCGGCTTCGAGGCGCAGGTGAAGATGGGCGATTCGGTCAAGCAAGGTCAGCCCCTTGTGACGTTCGACCGAGATGTGCTCGCCTCTGAGGGATATGACGACACCGTCATCTTCCTCGTGTCAAACTCCGCGAGCTTCCAGGACGTGGTGCGCTCGCAAGATGCGAGCGCTTCGACCGATCGCGAGCTGCTCGCAGTTCTCGTGTAGCCTATTGTTTCGCGCGGGGCACGGCTGGTCCGCCTGTGCCCCGCGCATCTGCTGAGGAGGATGTCTGTCATGCGAGCCGTCATGCTCATGTTCGACACGCTTTCACGGGGCTTTCTGTCGCCTTATGGCGCCGATCCAGGTCTCACCCCTAATTTCTCCCGTCTCGCCGATCGGTCCTGCACGTTCGACCGCTTCTACGGCGGCTCGATGCCCTGCATGCCCGCGCGCCGCGAGCTCCACACGGGCCGGTACAACTTCCTGCACCGCAGCTGGGGCCCGCTCGAGCCGTTCGACTTCTCGTGCTTCCAGGCTTTGGACGGTGCGGGGGTATATGCGCACCTGGTCAGCGACCACTCTCATTATTGGGAGGACGGCGGCGCGACGTACCACAATCGCTATAGCAGCTGGGAGGGCTTCCGCGGCCAGGAGGGCGACCGCTGGGCTCCGCGCGATGTTGTCGAGGGGCTGCCCGGCGACATGTCCCCGCTCCAGAAGTCGAAGGGTCCCAGCCCGCTGCAGCACGAGGCGAACAAGCGCCGCCAGCCCGCTGAGCGGGACATGTCCACTGTGCAGACGGTGGATGCTGGCATCGATTTCCTCGAAAGCCACGCGGGGCGCGATGGCTGGATGCTCCAGATCGAGTGCTTCGACCCTCATGAGCCCTTTTATGTTCCCCAGAAGTACCGCGAGGCGGTCGGGCTCGTGGAGCCGCCCCGTCTCAACTGGCCGGCATATGCGGCGGTCGACGCGGGGGTGCATGCGGACGAGCTCGAGGAGTGCCGTCGCGAGTACGCAGCGCTCGTCGCCATGTGCGACGCCCAGCTCGGACGGGTCCTCGACGCGTTCGACGAGCACGGCCTGTGGGAGGACACGCTTCTCATCGTGAACACCGACCACGGCTTCCTGCTCGGCGAGCACGGGTACCTCGGCAAGAACTTCTGGCCGATGCATCAGGAAATCATCCATACCCCGTTCTTCATTCACGTGCCCGGGGCCGCGGAGGGCGTTCGAAGCGCGGAATTGTGTCAGACCATCGACATCGCGCCGACGCTGCTCGATTGGTTCGGCGTCGAGCCCGCCGTCGACATGGACGGAGCGTCGCTGCTCCCCGTTGCGCGTGAGGGCGCCGCGGGCCATGAGCATGCGCTGTTCGGCGCCCACGGGAACCATGTGTGCGTGACCGACGGCGATTACGTGTACATGCGCGCTGCAGCGCGGGAGGACAACGAGCCTTTCGTCGAGTGCACCCTCATGCCCACGAACATCCGGGGCTTCTTCTCTCGCGAGCAGCTCGATTCCGCCGAGCTGGTTGGCGGCGACCGCTTCTCGAACGGCTGGCCGTACCTCAAGTGCAGGTCGCGCACGTACATGAACTCCCACGGCTTCGGCAACTCCCTGTGGGACGTCCGGGACGGTGAGGAGCGCATCGAGGACGCCGGCATCGAGGAGCGGATGATTTCCGCCCTCGTGGACGGCATGCGCGCGGTGGAGGCTCCCGCCGAGGAGTTCGAGCGGCTCGGCCTGAGTGTCTAGCGATTTATGGGGCTAAGGCGTCATACAGACAGCCATGAATGAAAGCCGCCCTGCCCGCGCGCATCGCTCCATGCGAAGTTCCGCACGAACGGGAGGGCCTGCTGGGCTCTCCGGTGTGAGAGGGGCTGTTCGAGCATGGGATGACATGCGCGGGCGGCGCGGCGGGGCTGCGGTCCTTAGAGGAATCGGTACTGGACTGTTCCCACACCCACGCTGATGAAGTTCAGGGCGCGGGCGACGGCGGGCTGCATGTCGATGACGCGCCCGTGTGCGTACGGTCCGCGGTCGTTGACGTAGGCGATGACGGAACGCCCGCCGTAGCGGATCTCGACGCGCGTCCCGAAGGGCACGTTCAGCATGGCGATGCCCATGGAGGTCTCGGTCACCTTCTCGCCGTTGGCGGTGGTGCCGCCCATGAATCCGTCGCCGATTCCGTAATATGAGGCGACGCCGGTTTTCCACGCGCCCGTCGATTCGCTGGATCCGCCTTGGGTGCCGCCCTGGTTGCCGCCTGCGTTGCCGGAGTTATCCTGACCGGATCCGCCTGCCTGCCCACCCTGGGAGCCGTTTTGCCCGCTATCTCCGGAGGGCTGGCCGCCGGTGTTCTGCCCGGCGCTTTGCTGGGCCTCGAGCCGCTCGGCCTCTTCGGCGGCCTGTCGTGCGATCTCCGCCTCCGCCGCGTCCTCGGCATTCGCCTTGGACTGCAGCGCGGCTGCAGCCGTTTGCGCCTTGCCGAGTGCGGCGCTGGCGCGCGCGAGCTCCTCATCCGCGCGGTCCTTGGCTTCCCCGAGCTGAGCGAGCTTTGCGTTCAGCTCTTCTTCGAGCGAGTTGAGCTCGTTGAGCGCGGCGACGTTGGCGTCCTGGACCGTGCCGAGGTATTTGGTGAGGTTGATGAACTCCGCAAAGGACTCGGCGTTGAGGAGGAGGCCTATCGCGCCGCCGCTGGAGGCGTGCGTCTTATACAAGTCGCTCGCGGCGCTCGCAGCTCGTTGCTGCCTTGCGGGCAGCAGTTCCTCCTCGATGTGGAGGATCTCGTCGGCGATTTCCGACACCTGGGCATTGAGCTCATCCGCCTTGGCCATGGCGTCGGCGTGCGTCGCCGCGGCGCTTGAAACCTCGGACTGCAGCGAGCGGAGCTCCGCCAGGGTCTTCTCGCTTGCCGCATATGCTGGCGCGGGACCGAGGGTGAGGGCGGGGACGGCGCCGGTTAACGCCAGGGCCCCGGTGAGGCCAAGGGTGCAGGCGATGCGCGCGGTGCCGAGGCGGGGGATGCGACGCGGGGAGAGGTTCATGGATTGACCACCTTTACTTGCGAACGCACATCAGTATAGTCCAACTCTCACCTTAAAGTTGAGCTTAAGGGTTTTACCACAGCGAGCCCATCGATGCGCGCCCCGGTCTAAAGCGCTCCACCCCAAGGGCGTCCTAGCCGCTTGGGGCGGAGCGCGCCGCGCCCATCGTGACGGCGCGGTGTTTGCACATCATATTGAGGGGACGATCGGGAAGGGCGCGTCAGGCCCGCGCCACGTCCATGCTCGCCACGAGGGCGGTTCCCGTGCCGAGCACGTCATCCACCACGACATCGCCCATGCGGATGGGCGCCTTGACGGAAATGTGCCGCACGAGGTCCATCGCCTGCATGTGGAGGTCTCGGGGAATGGGTTCGGTCGTGCGGACGGGGAGGAGACGCTCGTCTCCTCCCCGGACGACGACGGTGGTCGCGAGGATGCGCACGGGGCGGGTGATCTCCTGCTCGGCGAAAGCCTTTCCGCGCGGGCACCGATTTCCCTGGACCGCGGTGGCGCGGAGGGCGCCCGTCTCGTCCCGGGCGACCTCGACGGTGAGGGCGCATTCCGATGGGCAGGTGGTGCAGTGGAAACGGCGCACTTCGACGGTGGTGTCCCCGTGGTGCTCCTCGGTCGTGCGCTCGAGATCTTCCTTCAGCTCATCCATTGCCTATTGCTCCTCTGCGGGTTCGATGGACAGCGTGAGCTCCTCGCCCACGCGCTCGAGCATCTTGACGGTGAGGGGCGCCGCCTCCATGATGCTCGGTTTGAAGCCGCGCGGCTTGCCGGTGAAGATGACTTCTCCGCACGAGCGGATGACCAGCTTCGCCTGATCGACGGGGCGCCTCACGCGGAAGAACAGCTTCGTCGACCCCACGCGGGTTATGCGCGATGGCACGACGTACCTCGCCAGTCCGGTGGCGCGCACGGCGATGTCGACCTGTCGCTCCGTCGCGTCTTCGGCTGGGGACACTACCGCGCCCCGACCCGCCAGCGCCCGTAGGGCTGCCGCCTTGCCGGCCCGCTCCGCCTCCGCCGTGACGTTGTCGGCGAGGTCGTGCACGTGAAGGACGTTCCCGCAGGAGAAGATTCCGGGGACGCCGGTTTGCAGGTCCTGGTCGACGCAGGCGCCGCGGGTGCGGGGGTCGAGCTCGACGCCCGCGGCTTGAGCGATCTCGTTCTCGGGGATGAGGCCCACGGAGAGCAGCAGGGCATCGCAGGGGATGGTCCGCTCGGTTCCCGGGATCGGGGAGAGGTCCGCATCGACCCTGGAGACCTCGACGGCCTCAACCCGATCGCGGCCGATGACGCGCGTCACGGTGGTGGATAGATGCAGTGGGATGCCGAAGTCCTCGAGGCAGTTCTTGACGTTGCGGTGCAGCCCGTTCGCGTAGGGCATGAGCTCGTAGACGCCCTCGACCTCGAGTCCCTCGAGCGCGCATCGGCGCGCCATGATGAGGCCGATGTCGCCCGAGCCCAAGATGACCACGCGGTGCCCCGGGCGCAGGTTCTCGATGTTGATGTATCGCTGGGCGAGGCCCGCGGTGAACACGCCCGCCGGGCGGCTGCCGGGGATCTTGATCTCGGAGCGCGTGCGCTCTCGGCATCCCATGGCGAGCACCACCGAGCGGCATGAGATCTCGACCATTCCCGTCTCGGTCATGACGGTGACCGTATGGCAGTCTGCGGCAGGGGCTTCGCGCTCGGCGCAGACGACGTCGGCGGGGGTGCCGGCGTCGCCCCCGGCACGGCGTTCGTCCCCCTTCCCGCCGTCGATCGCGAGGACCATGCTGCCCAGCATGGCCTCGATGCCTGCCTCGGACACCTTGTCGATGAAGCGCTGCGCATACTCGGGGCCGGTGAGCTCCTCCTTGAAGTGCGTGAGACCGAAACCGGGGTGGATGCATTGGCGCAGGATGCCGCCCAGGTGCTCGTTGCGCTCGATGATGACGGTGCTCGCGCCCGCCTCATGCGCCGCGAGCGCGGCGCCCATGCCGGCGGGCCCTCCGCCGATCACCGCGACGTCGAAGTCGCGCGTTTCGATCGTTCCCATCTATCGACCCTCCTTGAGCGTGCCGTCGACGATCCAAGACCCTTCACCTTCGAGGGGCACCTCCTCCGGGCGGCAGCCCAACTCACGGGAGAGGATGTCGACCACGCGGCTTTGGCAGAATCCGCTTTGGCATCTGCCCATTCCAGCTCGGCAGCGTCGTTTGACGCCCTCGACGGAGACGGCTCCCGGGATGCGGTGGATCGCGGCGACGATCTCCGCCTCGGGGACGGTCTCGCATCGGCAGACGATGCGCCCCCATGCGGGGTCGGATTCGATGAGCTCGTTTTGATGCTCGGTGATGGAGCGGTCGAAATCCTCGGGCGCGCGTCGACGCGGTTGCCAGTCGGGCTTCTCGACGAGCGTCACGCCCGCTTCGCGCAGGAGCGACTCCATCAGCTCCGCCACCGCCGGCGCGCTCGCCACGCCGGGGGATTGGATGCCGGCGGCGTGGAACAGCCCGTTCGCCGATGACGAGGGGGCGATGAGGAAGTCGTTGAGCCCCTGGATGACCGCGCGCCCGCCCGCGAAGGAACGCACGACCCTTCGGGTGTCGAGGTCGGGGACGAGTTTGCGGGCGCCCGCGAGCAGCGCCTCGACATCAGACGCGTAGGTGTCGCGGTCGCCCGGGTCGCGCAGGGCGGCCGTCGCCGTGATCACCGTGTTGTCGTGGACGGTTCCCGTGACGATGACGCCCTTCGATACGGGCGTCGGGACGGGGTAGAGGGGCATGAGCGCACGGGGCTCCTTGTCGAGCACGACGATGTTGCCCTGGCGCCATGCGAGTTGGAACGCCTCGCCGCCCGCCATGGCGGAGATCTCGGCGGCTCCGCTGCCGGCGGCGTTGATGAGGATCCGGGCGCGCACTGCGCCGCGCGGCGTGTGGATGGCGAAGCGGGCGGGCTGGCTCGAAAGCGGGGCGCCGCCCGCCTGCAGGGGGGCGTTCTCGATGAGGTTGTCGATGGCGCGGACGGGCGTGCTCCTCATGAACACGACGCCGTTCGCCGCGGCGTTCTCGGCGCAGGCGATGGCGACGTCGAAGGGGTCAACGTACCCCGTGGAGGGGCACCACAACGCGCATGTCGCCTCACGGCTCGCGCGCGGTTCGAGCTCGCGGATGCGCTCGGGCGCTATGATCTCGAGATCGGGGACCCCGTTGGCGCGACCGTTGGCCTCGAGCACCTCGAGATGGGCGCGGTCCTCCTCCGAGAATCCCAGAACCATGGAGCCCGTCCTGCGGAAGAGGAAGCCGAGCTCCTCAGACCACATGCCGTAGAGGGCGCATCCACGCGCATTGACCTTGGCCTTGACGGTGCCGGGGGCGGGGTCGTAGCCCGCGTGCACGAGGCCCCCGTTCGCCTTGGAGGCGCCGAGGGCGATGTCGTTGGTCGCTTCCAATACGCAGATCGAGAGATCGTACCGTGCGAGCTGCCGGGCTATGGCACACCCGGTCACACCCGCGCCGGCGATGACGATGTCGAACGTTTGGGCCATTGCGTCTCCTGTCATCAAGTCGATGGGACATGTCGGCCTCGGCTCCGTGCGCTGCGAGGGTTCTCGTGCTTCTCGCGGGTTCGAGGCGTTATAGACGAAGTGTCAATAAGCTATGCTACGCTTGTCGCTTATCTGCACAATGCCGTTTCGGCGGAGCGTGTGAATCCGCCCGCCAGCGGCAGAGAACGTTTCCGAAATTGCGAAGCGGATCGAACCGAAGGTTCAGGCGATCAAAGTGAAGTTCTGCCGCAGTTTTCTGGGTGCTTTCGAGTAGTACCCGAAGTCGCCAATTCATCTACCAGCAAATTTGTTGAGTGCCTCGCCTCGTCTACTCTGCGGGCCGCTAAAAACTGCGGCAGAACTTAGTGTGCGCCTTCTCCTGTTACAAAAATGCGTTTTCTAAACGTGGTGGCAGGGAGTGGCGCCCTCGGGCAGGCGGGATGCGTCTCTGAATCTTTGAGGCGATTTCTTAGAATGGCCGTTGGTGTCTTATTGTAGATGCCCGCTCGCGGGGGAATTGCAGCCATTCATCTATTCTTCAAGCAAATCGCATTAGGATTACGCATGAACCTGCATATACTTTGCTCAGTTCGAGAGGTTACCTGTACTGGGCCTGCACCGAGCACCTGCTTACAGTTGCATATGAGGTCGGGACGTTACTCTTCGAGGCGTGCACCGTATTTGCCAAGCGAAAGCGCGGCGCGGTGGTGAACTGCGCCCCGAAACTTGGACGCGATAAATCATAACCGCTAAGCGGCCT
>NZ_CAUFLV010000018.1:0-39518 GCF_959026545.1 uncultured Collinsella sp. | reverse complement strand
GTCTTGACCAGGTTGGTGATCACCAGGCCGAGCGCGGTCTCGAGGCCGGTCATGCCGAACGGAGCGAGCTCGAACTCGCGGGACTTCTCCCAATCGGAATGCGGGGCGTGGTCGGTCGCGATCGCATCCACGGTGCCGTCGATGACGCCCGCGATGAGGGCTTCGGCGTCGGCGGCGGTGCGCAGCGGCGGGTTGACCTTGAAGCACGTGTTGTAGGTTCCGTCGATGGCATCCTCAGTGAGAAACAGGTGATGCGGGGTAGCCTCGCAGGTAACGGGCAGACCCTTGGCCTTGGCGGCGCGCACCATATCCAGGCCCTTGGCGGTGGAGATGTGCTGGATGTGCAGCTTGGCACCGGTGAGCTCGGCGATCATGATGTCGCGCATGATCTGGAGCTCCTCGCCTTCCGCCGGCCAACCGAGCAGGCCGAGACGGGTGGAGACGGCGCCCTCGTTGATCTGACCATCGCCCACGAGGTCCTCGTCCTGGCAATGGCTCATGAAGACTTTGCCGAACATCTGGCCGTAATCCATGGCGCGGCGCAGCATGCCGGCGCCCTGGACGCCATGGCCGTCATCGGTGAAGGCCACGCAGCCGTGCTCGACCATATCGCCCATCTCGGAGATGATCTCGCCCTTGAGGCCCTTCGTCATGGCACCGGAGGGGTACACGCGGCAGTGGCCCTTGGCGGCGGCGACGGACTTGATGTACTCGACCACGACGCCGTTGTCGGTCACGGGCTTGGTGTTGGGCATGGAGCACACGCCGGTGAAGCCACCGTGCGCGGCAGCGGCGGTCTCGGACTCGATGTCGCCCTTGGCCTCAAAGCCGGGCTCGCGCAGATGCACGTGCATGTCCACCAGACCGGGGACGAGATACCTGCCGGTAAGATCGATGACTTCGGCAGCATCGCACGTGAGGTTCTCGCCGACAGCGGCGATCTTGTCGCCCTCGACGAGCACGTCTACACATCCGTCAAGCTCGACGGCAGGGTCGACGACGTGGGCATTCTTAAGAAGCAAGGCCATTATCGGCACCTCCAAGCAGCAGATACAGGGCAGCCATGCGCACGCAGATACCGGCGTACACCTGGTCGAGGATGACGGAGCGCTCCGGATGGTCGGGCATGTAGGAGTCGAACTCGACGCCACGGTTGATCGGGCCGGGGTGGCACACGATCGCATCGGGCCTCATGAGGCCCTCGCGGGCCTTGGTGAGACCGTAGAGGCGGTGATACTCGCGCTCGCTTGGGAACGGCGCGCCCTCAAGGCGCTCACGCTGGATGCGCAGCATGTAGACGACGTCAAGATCGGGAAGGACATCGTCGAGGCTGTTCGACACATGGTCGGCGCCCAGGATGTCGGGACGGGGCGGCATGAGGGTGTTGGGACCCACGGCCGTGACCTCGGCACCCATGATCTTGAGCGCGGGGATGAGGGAGCCGCACACGCGGGAGTGACCGATATCGCCCACGACGCCCACCTTGAGGCCGTCGAAGCTTCCCTTGCGCTCCCAGATGGAGTACAGGTCGAGCAGCGCCTGGGTGGGGTGGCCGTGCTTGCCGTCACCGGCGTCGATGACGACGGCAGGGCTCGCCTGGCTCACGATGTGAGGCGCACCGGCGTGCTTGTCGCGCACGACGATGCAGTCGATCTTATAGGCGTCGAGCGTCATGACGGTGTCGATGAGGCTCTCGCCCTTCACCGTGGAGGTGGAGGAGCCGCCAAAGTTCAGCGTGTCCGCGGAAAGACGCTTCTCGGCCAGCTCGAAGGAGCTGCGGGTGCGCGTAGAGGGCTCGTTGAACATGTTGACGATGGTCTTGCCCTTGAGGGTCGGAACCTTCTTAATGGTGCGCTCATTGACCTCGGAGAACGCCTTGGCGGTCTGCAGGATCGTCATGAGCTCGGTATCGGAATACTCGGAGATGTCGATGAGGTGCTTGTGGTTGTTGAACACGGATTACTCGCCTCCCAGCGGCGCGGAGCCAACGTGGCCACCCGGCGCGACGTCGAAGATCTCGACGGCGGAACGGCCGTCGACCTCCTCAAGATACAGACGGACGTTCTCCTCGTGAGAGGACGGGACGTTCTTACCCACGAAGTCGGGGCAGATGGGCAGCTCGCGATGGCCGCGGTCAACGAGGACGGCGAGCTCGACGCGGCTGGGGCGACCCAGGTCCATGATGGCGTCGAGGGCGGCGCGGATGGTGCGGCCGGTGTAGAGAATATCGTCCACGAGCACGATGCGCTTGGCATCCAGGTTGAACGCGATGTCCGTGGCGTGGACCGCAGGAGCGAAGTTGGTGAGGTAGTCGTCGCGGTAGAAGCTGATGTCGAGGCTTCCCAGCGGGACGCGCACCCCCTCGATACGCTCGATCTCGTCCACGAGTTTCTTTGCGAGCAAATCGCCGCGGGTCACGATACCCACAAGCGCGAGGTCCTCAACGCCCTCGTTCTTCTCGACGATCTCGTGCGCGATGCGGGTGATGGCGCGGTTGATCGCGGTGTCATCCATGATGACGGCCTTAGGTGAAGACATGCTCTCGAACTCCTTCCTTACACTCTTGACCTGCGACAATTGCAGGTCAAAAAAATAATGCCCGACCGCTTGGCGTGCGAGCATCACAGGAAGGCATATATGCTGGGCGCGGGCGCCCCGCTTGATGGTCCTTGTGGTATCTCGTACGCACTTAAAGGTCTTTGTCCATTGTACACGGTATGGCGGATGTCGAACATGGTGAATAGAATTTCGCGCGGAGCGCATAAAAAGCGAAGATGGCGACCTGTTGATGCCCAGGGATATACCCCGCCTGCTCGAACAGTCCTGCTCGCACGAAGGCCACATTAAGTGGCCTTCGGCTTGTGCGGAACTCGCATTCGGGGTATATCCCTGGGCACCCACAGGTCGCCACGCGTCGCAACGGAGACTTGCCTCTACGATTCCGATACTGTCATCGCGAGGCTGCCGCATTCCTCCCACAGGGTTTGGAATGAGTTCGTATCGTACTCGACGAGGCCGACGAGCGGATCGGCGACGTAGGTAACCCCACCTTGAACACGGTAAAGCAATACGCAATGGAAGTTCCGATACAGGCGATAGCCACGTGCGCCCGTGGTGGAAAAGCGCGGTGACTCGAAATCCGTCGTGATCCACGTGAGCACGGGGTACCCACGTTCGACAACTGTTGCAACCTCATCGAAGGAGCACCCGGTGAGCTCAACGCCGTGGAGTGGCGCATCCACGGCAGCCGCATACGCATCTGCGCAGACTACCACGGCGGGCGGCATGGCGCTGCCGGAACTCCGCGCGTCGCCTGCAAAATGGTTGACGAAATCGCTCCACGTGGGGTCGGTCGGCATGTACGTGTCTATGAGCGCGGAAGGCTCAACCGAATACCCCATCGAACGCAGACACATAGCGAGCGAAAACGCCTCGCATCCCGACGGATACTCCGGGTTTTGGTACAGCGGCGCGACGATGGGCTCCTGCGAACGCCTGGGAAACTCCTCTAGACGTGAGGATGGCCCTCCAAACACGAAGCTACTTCCCCATGCACATGCAGCGGCCAAGCACATCGCTAAAAGCATCAACAGTGCACATCCTTTGCGTCCAGCGTGCTTGCGCCTTGGCCTACCAGCACGACACCCGCCATTGAGCAATTCAGACATCCGATGGCCTTCCTTTCCCCGTGTTTCCTCGAGCGCGGCTCATGCACGCGCATCGCGGTCATACGTCGACAAGGAACATAGGAGGCGCGAACGGCTTCGTCTGCCATCAGAGGATATGAATACGCCGTGTGCGCCTGATGACAGGCGCACACGGCGTGGAAACACTCGAGAAGGACATTGTTCAGTGCCTTAAAGCCCCGCATCCCTTCGCAGCAAAGCAACAAGCTGGGCGCGACGATGAACGCGTAGCAGTCGATAGCCGGCATCCCGGGCGGAGTTGACGGTGCCGATTGAATAGCACATCGCGCGGGCGATCTGTGGGCCCGACTCCCCCGCGACGATACGCAGCGCAACTTCAACCTGGACAGAGTTGAGGCCTCGACCTGCAAGGTAACTCTCCAGCCGAGAACGATCCTCATTGTGAGAAGCGAGGAGCGCCGCGGCATAGCGCTCATTACGGACATCGGTAAGAAGCCGAACACCCGCCCATACGGTCAGGAGCATCAACAAGGTCAGACAGGTGACAATCGCCACGAGCATCGCGGTTCTGACATCGCCCATGCCGCTCGCCGGTACGACATCTCCCATGGACGCGTATCCTCCGAAAACCACATCTCTAAACTGGGCATATGAGAGGTCGGCGTACACATTCGTCACCTTGCCACCGCCGAGGATGCCCGCCACCCCAAACAGCGCACAGAGCGGCAACCCACGAGCCGACATCCGCACCGTGTTGCGTAAAGACAATGCGAGCAGGTAGATTACAAGCACGGACGTGCCAAAGAGGGCGACGGACGCTTGCCCTGATTCCGCAGCGAACACAACCACCAGCGTGCCGCTGAGAAGCTGGCGCGTGGCCCCCACCCCTTGGGAGCGTAGCCCTCCAACGCACACAACGATGATGCATCCGAACAGTGGCATCATGAGCGGTGCGAAGCTGAGCGGTGAGGCCGAGCGCCACACCTCCTCCCAAGCAATGCCGATCATAAGGGAAAGCAGCGCCAAGTAGACAACATGGAGAACGTCAAGCGTCACGCCCGGAGACGTGGGAGCGACGGGGACAGACGAGATCGCCGCCCCTCCGGCATCGTGATGACACATCCAAGAGATGGACGAGGAGATTGCACAGAGCACGATGGCCACGATGGCAGCGCAGCTCAATAATCCCGGAATTGCCGACGCGAAGACGATCTCGCATAGGACTCCCCACGTGGCAGCTCGAGCCTGCGGGCCGAACGGCTCGAAGGCCTCGTCGCCTACCAAGCGTCCTCCCCGGGAAGAGGACAGCTTATGCGCAGAGCGCAGAGAAGCCGTGACGCCCCCATCCGTCCCCGTGTGGGAAAATGCCCATGCAGCCGCCGTGCATGCCATCACGATCCCTGCGCGAAGTACAACGTCGCCCGCGCCCCATGACTGGTCAAGAGCGGTTGGCAGGGCAACCGAAGCGATGGCAAAACCCACTGTTGCCGAGCAGAACGCACGCGATGCGCGCTGAACACCACGGAGACGACCCGAGCCGCGACGCTTAAAGGACTCTCGTTCATTCGGAGTAGGCGTGTCTGGTGATGACAGGGGCTCAACGACTGCCTGCCGGGCGACCAGCTCGCGTGCTTCTGTGAGCGAGGCGACCTCCATCTTGCGGTACGCACGTTGCTGATACGCACGAACGGTCGGAGCCTTGATGCCCAATCGCTCCGCGATGGCAGCGGAGGTCATCCCATCCAGCGCAAGGAGAAGGCACACTGTCTCGCGCTCCGTCAGATGGTACGTCTCAGCCAGTCGCTCATGCCGCCGCTCGTCTCCCTCGTCCAAGTCCAAAGACGATTCGTCGGCTCCGCCCTCCACAGCTTCTTGTCCCGTATGCCGCCAGACCACAAACACGCCGGCGATCACCGCCACAACCAGAACCATGCACAGGCCATAGGAGGCAAGCTCTCCAAATGGCCCCCTTAGAGGAATCGCACACGAAGCCGCATAGGAGGCGACTTCGCCCGATGCATATGAGCCCAGCAGGGCGCATGCGTAACGCCGTGATACTCCCGTGGGACTTCCAACACCAGGCCGCGCAATTCGAACCACCCACATGCCGACGCCTATCACGGATGCCACGAGCCCCAAGCTCGCCATCGGATTCCCCACAACCTGCGTTCCCCACAAAGCCCCACATGCAAAATGGGGAAAGCACCACATCATGGCGAGAGGCCGTAAACATCCGATGCAAAAGAACAACGCTGGCACCATGCGCATTCGACGCGCGTCAAAAACACGGGAGACGCCCGATGGTCCCGCATCGTCACGTCCCCCGCACCCCTTCGCAAGGAAAATCCCCTCCCAAGACCAGCATGCAGCGGCAATTGTAGACGCAATGAGGCAGATGAGGCGCCCATCAAGCACATAGGGCAGCTGGCCCATTAGGAAACCCGCGAACACCTGCACCAGACAAACATGTCTACCTCCATATGAGACGAACACACCCAAGCAACTACAGCTTGGCGAACGCTCATCTTCGAGCGCCGAGGAAATCATCACCCGTTGGTAGGGCGGCTGTCTGTAATCAACGGATATGAATCAACCGATGACATGCCCTACCTTACGTTTGTCGCCAATAAAGATAAAGGTTACGCGTCGCTGAAATCGCGCGGATTATCGACCTTTCGACAGATTCAGGCCCTTCTCCCTGTGAACAGCACGACAGAATGCACAAATGTGTAGCGCACGGATCAAAACCCTACAGCTATTCTTCGATGCGCAGGCACAGACATCAGCAAGGCCATCCACGGTTCCTGACCATGACCCATCCACGGCTCAAAAACTTTTTTAAAATTGGGGCTTGCGTCACGCGGGACGTTCCGTATAATTAACTTCGTTGCTCAGGAGCACAGCACGTGAGCAGCTTGACAATTCCTCGATAGCTCAATGGTAGAGCCCGCGGCTGTTAACCGCGTTGTTGTAGGTTCGAGTCCTACTCGAGGAGCCAGAATTTTCAGACCCGCGTTCTCGCGGGTCTTTTTGTATACAGATGAGCCACCGCAATCCCTCCCCTGCGATCACGGGAGTCGGGGCCCTCGCCCGCCAGGACAAGTACGAAAAGCGCCCCTTGGAGCACAGGGCTCGCAAGGGGCGACAAGAACGCGCTCTCGTATTGACTTAGCAGTTCTCGAGGTAATCCTTGAGCTTGCTGGAGCGGCTGGGGTGACGAAGTTTGGCCAAGGTCTTGGACTCGATCTGGCGAATGCGCTCACGCGTGACGCCAAACTCGCGGCCAACTTCCTCAAGAGTGCGCGGATGGCCATCGACCAGGCCAAAGCGCAGCTCGATAACCTTACGCTCGCGTTCAGCCAAGCCATCGAGCACCTGCGTGAGCTGCTCCTGCAGCATGGAGAAGCTCGCGGCATCGGCGGGAACGACCGCTTGGGCGTCCTCAATGAAGTCACCCAGCTGGGAGTCCTCCTCCTCACCAATGGGCGTCTCAAGCGACACGGGCTCCTGAGAGATCTTCTGGATCTCGCGCACGCGATCGGCGCTCATGTCCATCTCGGCGCCGATCTCCTCGGGGGTCGGGTCGCGACCGAGATCCTGAAGCAGCTGACGCTGCACGCGGACGAGCTTGTTAATGGTCTCGACCATATGGACCGGAATACGGATGGTGCGGGCCTGGTCGGCGATTGCGCGCGTGATGGCCTGGCGAATCCACCACGTGGCGTACGTGGAGAACTTGAAGCCCTTCTCGTAGTCGAACTTCTCGACCGCGCGAATCAAACCGAGGTTGCCCTCCTGGATGAGGTCGAGGAAGAGCATGCCGCGACCCACGTAGCGCTTGGCGATGGACACAACCAGGCGGAGATTCGCAGAGATGAGCGCTTGCTTGGCGTCCAAACCCACCTGCTCGACACGCATGAGGCGGCGCATCTCGGCACGGGTGAGCTCGAGCTCGCCAGCCTCCTGCTTTTCGAGCTTGTCGGCAGCGTCCAGGCCGGCCTCGATCTTCATGGCCAGGTCGACCTCTTCGGCGGCCGTCAACAGATCGACCTTGCCGATCTCCTTAAGGTACATGCGAACCGGGTCACCCGTCAGCATGACCGTTGAGGCGTCGATGCCGCGAGCGCGCGAACGGCTGCGCGTGGTGCGCACGGTACGAGCCTTCTTCTTCGATTTAGTCGAGGCCATCTCGGCATCCGCGCGCTTGGCCATTTTAAGGTCATGGTCCTCGTCGCTCTCGTCCCCGTCGAGATCCTCGTCCCTCATAACGTCGTGGTCGTCATCGTCCACAACCAGCTCGGACTCATCGTCTTCGGTGGCAGAGACGATCTCGACGCCGCGATCGCGGAGGAATTGGTAGATAGAGCTCAGCTGTGCATCAGTTACATCGACATCCTTGAGGGCAACCTGAATCTCGTCCTCAGTGACGGAACCGGACTTCGAGCCGAGATTGAGCAGCTTTTCGATGGTCGCGTCCAGCGCGGATTCAGTGCTTTGAGTCTTTCTTGGCACAGATGCTCCCTTCTTAGCACATAGGATTCATTACTTTACCACGGTTCTATACCCAATTGTGCCAGAAGATTGCGCTTTTCTGACAATCTCGTTATTGCCGGAAGGGGTCGGCTATCCCCTCAACGGCCCGCTCGAGCTCTCGAATGCGCGCGGCATCCCGTGTTGCCTGGATGGCGAGCTCCCTGCGCTCATCGCTCGAAAGCGAGCTGTTGGACCGCAGGCGCGACTGCGCGGCCTTCATGCGACGACGTGCCGTGTACAGTTCGAGCGTGTCGAGCAGGAAGGCGATGTTTGTCTCTGTAGGATGCCTGCTCGTCGCCGAGATCATACCGGCCGACACGAGCTGCGCCGCCTCGGGGCACACCGCGCGTGCGGCCGACATGACCTCAGCGGCACCCGTGCCCTCGGGCGTTGCGAGAACAGACCAGGCTATCGTCTCGTTGCGGGAATCGACCCATTCAACCTCGGTGATGCGTTCCGCAAACGGCCTGAACGCGTCGGGGTAGGTGGTGAGCATGGTCAGCAGCTCACGCTCGCAGGCGAGCTGACGGCGCTCGAGGTCGGTGAGCATGGATAGCGCCGCGTCCTCGTTGCGCGCGGGTGGTTCCGCACCAACGACATCGGGAGCATCCGGAACGTAATCGTACGGTGCGTCTTCATAGTACGGCTCATCATATGGCGGATAGTCGACGGCGGAGGTGGCTCCAGGGGCGGCAGGCGCACTCCCGACGGACGCAATCGTCTCACTCCCGCGCGCGCGAGGCGCTCCCCCGCCCTCGGCACCGATACGTTCACGCTCCGCATGCGCGCGCTCGCGTTGCTGCTCGCGACGGCGATTGGCCTCCTCGCGCTGCTGAACCTCGCGAAACACCTTGCCGGCGTTCGAGCGGATCATTTCAACGTCGAGTCCCAGGCGGTCGGCGATCTGCATGTAATAACCGTCGATCATGTAACTCGCACGCAGCGGGTAGATGAGCTCGAGCGCGGAGCGCATGGCCCTGGCGCGACCACCCGGTGTGGAGATATCGCTCTCCTCCTCGAGCTTTCCAAAGACGAAGTCCATGAGCGGGATGGACTGATCGAGGAGCGCCCGCAGGGCCTCGCCGCCGTTTGCGCGTACGAAGTCATCGGGATCCTGACCATCGGGCAGGATGACGCAACGCAGGTCGATGTCGTCCTTCTCGATGAACTGGATCGCGCGGCGAGCCGCCTTTTGCCCGGCGGCGTCGCCGTCGAACATATAGATGATCTTCTTGGTGAAGCGCGTAAGCGTCTTGACGTGCGATTCGGTGAGCGCAGTCCCCAGCACGGCCACGATGTTCTCGATACCCGCTTTCCAACAGCTCATCGCACTGATATAGCCTTCGACCACAATGACCTCGTTCGCGTTCACGATGTGATCTTTGGCCCAGTTGAACCCATAGAGGTTCTTGCCTTTGTGGAAGATGGGCGTCTCGGACGTGTTGAGATATTTGGCGTTCGTCTTCTCCTTATCGAGCGCGCGACCGCCGAACGCGATGCACCGACCCTGCTCGTCGTAGATAGGAAAGATCACGCGGTCGAAGAAGCGGTCGACAAGCCCGCCGCTGCGACTGCGGAACGCCACATTGGCATCGATCATCTCCTGCGGCGTAAACCCCTTGGACCCCAAATAGCGCACGAGTGCGCCATGGCCGGGCGCAAACCCCAGGTGGTACGTGCGACAGGTGGCGGCATCGAGGTCACGTCCCTTGCAGTATGCGCGACCGCGGTCGTCTTTACCCCGCATGAGCAGAGTATGGTAGAACTCGGCGGTCGCCTCGCAGACCTCGATAAGGCGATTGCGCTTGGTGCCGGAACGCTTGAAGGTGCGTTCCTCCTCGAGCTCGATGCCCGCGCGATCCGCTAGATATCGAATGGACTCGGGAAAACTCAGGTTCTCACGCTTCATGACGTACGTGAACGCGTCGCCGCCCTCACCGCAGCCAAAGCAATGCCACACCTGCGTGGAGGGGATCACGTGGAAGGAAGGCGTCTTCTCGCCGTGGAACGGACAGCAACCCCAGAGGTCGGTGTTGCCGCGCGGCTTGAGCTCGACGGTCTCTTGGATGAGCGCGACGAGATCGGTCGCGTCACGTACCTTGTTCTTGTCGTCCTCAGAAATCATGCGATCCTCACCGGCGTCGTACCATAATCTGCCGCAATCTGTGCGATATCCCCCTCGACCGCCCGGATAAGCGCGTCAATGGACTCGAATGAATGCGAGGGACGCATCATGCGATCGAACGCGATGGAGACCTCCCGGCCGTACAGGTCACCGTGATAGCCAATTAGATTGGCCTCGAGGCGGGCGGACGCGACGGAGTCGGCAAACATCGGGGGCACGCCGGCGTTGATCGCGGCGGGCCAGACCTCGCCTCCAACACGCGCGAATCCCGCGTAGACGCCATCGGCGGGCATCTGTATGTCCGCTTGGACCTCGATATTGGCAGTGGGAAATCCCATTCCCGCGCCCTCTCCGCGCCCCGGCGCAACAACACCGTGCACGTAGAACCGTCGTCCGAGCTCACCGGCGGCGGCCACGACGTCACCCGCGGCGATCAGGCGCCGGATGCGCGTGGCCGTGATGGGTGCGTCGCCATCGATAAGCAGCTCGTGACCCGTAACCTCAACACCGCGATTCGCACCCCAGGCACGAATGACATCGACGGTCGAGGCGCCACGTGCGCCAAGGCGAAAATCGACGCCAACGTGTATCGCGCGGATGTCCACATACGGAGCGAGGACCTGCTCAAAAAAGGCCACATGATCGAGGGCGGCGAGCTCGCGCGTGAACGGAACGACCACCACACCCGTGCCCGACGCCCTAAGGGTTTTGATGCGATCGGCGATACTCAGGAGCTTGAGTGCGGGACGCTTACCCACCACCTCATCCGGATCGGGGTCGAACGTGACGGCAATGGCAGCAACCCCACGCTCAGCTGCATCACGACGCGCGCGGGAAAGCAGGCCGAGATGACCCCGGTGGACACCGTCGAACGCCCCGATGGCAACGACGCACGGCACGGGCGTCGCTGGCGAAGCATCGTCACCCACACGTATAACGGTTGTATGGCTACCGCTCACGTCGGTATCAGAGGCAAGGGGGGCGACGAGAAAGTCGCGCGCGAGCTCTGCACGCGCGGGCATGTGCGCCCCGGGCATGTGCGCGCCCGTATGCGATGAAACCGCGTCCTGTACGCGCGTCATTGCGCAACACCTTCGATACCCTGGGGAAAGACCGTCTCCATGCGTAGGCTATCGCCCTCTGAGCTCGCGATGGCGCACAGTTGGCCGCCGTGTGTGAGCGCGCACGGCGTGTCGATGGGAGCATCGGCCGGGCGCCCAAGAGAGCCTCCCGCAAAGTGGTTCGGTATCGCGCGACCATTCAGAACGGCAGCGAGCTCGGCATCGCTGAGCGTACGCACGGGCATGCCGAGCACGACGGCGGGATCGAGCGCGGCGGCGCGAGCACCTTCGCACGACAGGTCCTCGATGCGCAGGCACATGCCAGCCGTAACGGGACCCGAGGCGGTACGGCGCAAGTCGGAAATGTGGGCGGCGTTGCCCGCAGCGCGGCCGATGTCGCGCGCAAGGGAGCGGATGTACGTCCCCTTGCTCACATCAAACGAAGCCGTCCAAACAACATGGCCGTCGACCTCGTCTATCGCCACGAGGTCGGCAGCATACACCTCGATGGTGCGCGCTGGGAGATCGACATCCTCCCCAGCCCGGGCTCGTTTGTACGATCGCACACCGTCGATGGAAATCGCGGAGTACGCCGGCGGGACTTGCTCCTGCTCACCGAGAAAATCCTTGAGGATGCTCAAGGCGAAGAGCCGAGAACTAAGATCGTCCGTTGCGGGAGCAGTGCGCGTGACCTCTCCTTCCGCATCGTCGGTCGTGGTCTCGGCCCCAAACGTGATGCGCGCGAGGTATCGCTTGCGGTCAAGGGTGACACGCCCCAACAACCGCGTCGCCTGGCCTACGCCCACGATCATGACGCCTGAGGCAAGCGGGTCAAGGGTTCCGGCATGACCCACGCGGCGCTCGCCCAGGGCGCGACGCACCTTGGACACAACGTCGTGAGAGGTGATACCCACCGGCTTATCGACAGCGAGCAGGAGATTGAGCTCGCTCGGCTTGCGCTTCGCCATGCGATCCTCACTTTCTGGCGAATATGTTCACGTGTACGCAAGGGGCATGCGCATCTCGCGCCCATCCCCTTGGTCGTGCTTTGTGTGACGAGCCCTAAGCGAGAAGCGCCTCCAGCTTGGGGAGCACCGTCTCGGCAGCCTCGGCAACCGTTCCATGGAAGGTGAATCCCGCTGCCGCGGCGTGCCCCCCGCCGCCGAGTTCGACGGCGATTCCGGAGATGTCGAGCTTGCCCTTCGAACGAAGGTTGCCGCGCACCACACCCGGCTCGCTCTCGCGCAAAAACAGGCAGAGCTCAGATCCATCAACCTGACGCACGATATCGACCAGGCCGTCGCATTCCGCCGGCTTGACACCGCATTCGACAAGATCGCTGGCAAACGCGTAGCTGTAGGCAACGCGACCGCACGCGTGCGTCTCGATACGGCTCATCACGATCGACTCGAGATGCAGATACTCAATGCGCTGGCTCTGGTACACCTCGAGGGCGATCCGTGCCGGCTGGGCACCGGCGTCGACCAGACGAGAGGCGCAGGCAAACGCCGAGGGATTGGCGTTTTGATACTGAAAGCGCCCGGTGTCGGTCATCAAGCCCGTCAAGAGACACGACGCGATGTCAGGCGTGCAGGGCCACCCCGCAGCATCGAGGAGCTCGTACACAAGGACTGCGGTCGCGGCAGCCGACGTCACGCGCACCGTGACGTCGCCGAACTCTTCGCGCGAGGGATGATGGTCGATCACCACGCGACCGCGAGCCTGCTTAGCCACCGCAGCGGAATCCTCAAGACGCTCGAGAGTGGGAACGTCGACCGAGATGAACAGGTCGTACGCCTCCGCATGCCGAACAGCGGGCTCCAGCTCCCCGGCAAGGGGCAGAAAGCGGTATATGCGCGGGATGGAGCCATCGTCGGCAAGCAGAAAGTCGACGCGCTTGTCGGGAAACTGCGCCCTGATCGAAGCGCCGAGCCCGAGAACCGAGCCGAGGGCGTCACCATCGGGATTCGTGTGCCCCGAGATCGCGATGGTGCGGGCGCCCTCGACGAAATCTATGACACCCGCCCACATATCGGGCGTCGTGCTTCGACCGGAACAAGGCGACGTGCTATTGCTCATCACTCATATCTTTCTCAACATCGGCATCCTCGATGGGATAGCCGAATTCGTCCTTCTCGACGGCGAGGGTCGCGGGGATGTTCTCGAGGGCACGGCTAATCGCCTCCGCCTCGTCGGTGGAGCGGTCGATCTTGAATTGGAGCTCGGGAGTCACACGCCAGTCGAGCGAACGTGCAAGAAGGCTGCGAATTCTGCCCTTGGCCGCGTTAAGGACGTCCAGCACCTCCTCATAGCGATCGCCTTCGCAGCTCACGAACACGCGCGCGAATGAACGGTCCTGGGAGACCTCGACACCCGTGAGCGTCACGAGCTCGAGACGAGGATCGGAGATCTCGAACAAAAGGATATATCCGAGCTTCTCACGCAGCTGCTCACCCAAGCGGCGGGTCATAGGCGTCTGCTTCATACAACACCAGCTCCCCAAAAGGTCTGTGTAGGCTACGAAAGGACAACGCACGCACGCGCACGTTGCCCTCTCATATACCCACGAAGGTTCTTCTCGTTACACACCCTACTCGCTCGTCCTGACAAACCAGATCGTACAAGCAAAGTGCCTCAAGGCTTTTCCAGGTGCCCCAGATTCGGGCGAGCGCAAGAGCGTCCAATCAAAAACGGGATCACCGAGCAAAGCCACCCGGCCTGGGTTTCTCAGGTGCCCCAGATTGCCCTGAAAGAGGAGGGCGCACGTCTTGCGTGCGGCGCCCGACGATTGAAGGGCAAGGTGGGGTGCCTGAGGAAGCCAGTCGCAGGCTACTCTGTCCTCGCGACCTCGACGATCTTGTAGGCCTCGAGAATGTCGCCGACCTTGATGTCCTGGAACTTCTCGATGCCAAGACCGCACTCGTAGCCCCTCTTGACCACATTGACGTCATCCTTGAAGCGGCGCATGGAGCCGAAGGCGCCGTCGAATACCACGACGCCGTCGCGCACGACGCGCACCTTGTCGTCGCGGCTGATCTCGCCCTCGGTGACCATGCAGCCGGCGATGAGACCCGCCTTGGGCACGCGGAACGTTTCGCGAACCTCAGCGGCACCGGTCTGGACCTCTTCCTCCGTGGGCGCAAGCATACCGATGCGGGCAGCGTCGATATCCTCAATAGCCTTGTAGATGATGGAGTAGGTCTTGATCTGGATGTTCTCCTTCTCGGCCGCGTCGCGCGCCTTGGGCTGCGGACGCACGCCAAAGCCGATGATGATGGCGTTCGAGGCAGCGGCGAGCGTGACGTCGGTCTCGGAGATCGCGCCGACGGCGGAGTGGATGATGTTGATACGGACCTCGGACTGATCCATCTTGCCGATGGAGTCCGCGAGCGCCTCGATGGTACCCTGGGCATCCGCCTTGACCACCAGGTTGAGCTCCTTGAGCTCGTTTTGGCTCATCTCGTCGAACAGGGTCTCGAGCGTGACGTGCTTGACCTTGTTCTGCTCCTCGATGCGGGCCTTGAGCGAGCGCTGCTCGGCGAGGTCGCGGGCATCGCGGGCATCCTCAAATACACGGAACTCGTCGCCTGCGGCAGGCACGGAGTTGAGGCCGAGGATCTCGACGGCGTCGGAGGGGCATGCGGCATCCTTGTGCTCGCCATGCTGGTCGAGCATGGCGCGGACGGAACCGTAGCTCATGCCGGCGACGATGGTGTCGCCCACGTGCAGGGTGCCGCGCGTGACGAGCAGGGTCGCGACCGGGCCGCGACCGCGGTCGAGCTTGGCCTCGATGACGGTACCGGATGCGAAGGTGTCGGGATTGGCCTTGAGTTCGAGGACGTCCGCCTGCAGCAGGATGGTCTCAAGCAGCTCGTCGATGCCTTGGCCCTTCTTGGCCGAGACGTTGACGAACATGTTCTGACCGCCCCACTCCTCGGGGATGATGCCATACTCGGTGAGCATCTGGCGGACCTTGTCGGGGTTGGCCTCGGGCTTATCGCACTTGTTCACCGCGACGATGATCGGCACGCCAGCCGCCTTGGAGTGGTTGATGGCCTCGATGGTCTGAGGCATGACGCCGTCATCGGCGGCGACCACGAGCACGACCACGTCGGTGATCTTGGCACCGCGGGCGCGCATGGCGGTAAAGGCCTCATGGCCAGGGGTGTCGACGAACGTGATCTGACGACCGTTGATCGTAACCTCGGAGGCACCGATGTGCTGGGTGATGCCGCCGGCCTCGCCGCTCCACACGTTGGTGTGGCGGATGGCATCGAGCAGGCTCGTCTTGCCGTGGTCGACGTGTCCCATGACGGTGACCACGGGCGGACGCGGCTTGAGGTCCTTGGGATCGTCATAGAAGCTGAAGGAGTTCTCCTCCTCGGCCGTGACGATACGCACCTGGCGACCCAGGTCGTCGGCGACGAGCTCGACGAGGTCGTTGCTCATGGTCTGCGTCATGGTGAGCGGGGTGCCCAGCAGGAACAGGCGCTTGATGATGTCGTTGGCGGAGACGTCGAGGGCCTCGGCGAGCTCGGCGACGGTCACGCCCTCGGAGACCTTGACGGCGTCGAGGTCCTCGGGATTGATGCCCTGAGCCAAAGCCTCCTCGATCTTGCGCTCCTCGGCTGCGGCTGCCGCCTCGGCCTGGCGCTTCTCCTTGCGCTTCTTGCGGCGACCGGAGGACTCGCGGGAAGCCTCTTCCACGGCAGCGCGGGCGTCGGCCAGCACCTTCTCGCGGCTGTACTCCTCCGCCTCGCGAGCCATACGAGCGTAACGATCCTCGCCGTCATGGGTGTCGTGCACGGAACCCTTGCGACCCTTCTTGCCACCCTTGCCGGCTTTCTCAGGCGAGGGCGGGAAGTTGTCGGGCATATTCGCCACGGGTGCGGAACTGCGGCGGCGGCTGCGCGTCGGAGTCTCCGACCCCTTATCGGATGAGGTGTTCGCACCACGGTTGCCACGACGGCCACCGCGCTCGTTGCGAGACTCGTTCGCGGGCTTTGCAGCCTCGGCTGCCTTCTTCTCCTTGAGCACGGCCTCCTGCTCGGCGATCTGATCGAGCAACGAACGGAAGCGCATACCGGAATCGGAAGCGGGGACGGCGCGGCGCTTGGCCTCAAGCTCCGCCTCACGAGCAGCCTTCTCGGCCTCCTCCTTGGCACGACGCTCGGCCTCCTCCTTGGCGGCACGGACGGCCTCAGCGGCGGCCTGGGCCTCCTGGGACAGGCGGCGCTCCTCCTCGCGGCGAGCCTCGGCGGCGAGGCGCTCGGCCTCTTCCTTGGCGGCGGCTTCGCGCTCGGCGGCACGGGCGGCCTCCTCCTCGGCGCGCTTAGCGGCCTCGACCTCGGCGGCGCGCGCCTCGATCACGGGAGCGAGCTGCTTTTTGACCATGGAGACGAAGGCGTCTTCGAGGGTCGAGGACGCCGACTTTGCCGGGATCTTCATCTCTTCAAGGTGGCCCATGAGTTCCTTGGACGTCATGCCGAACTCCTTGGCCAGGCTGGAAATACGGACTTTCGCCATATCTTTCACCTACCTCTCACGCACATCGACGTGCGCATCTTCAATCAAACGGACTCGGGTGCGCGGACGCGCCTGCAGACTAGATGAGGTCCTCGGCGTTCGCGATGGCATCGGAGTCGGCGCCGTCGAGGGAATCGACATCGTGCACGCCGCAGTAGCGAGAGCCGGGACGGGCCTGGTTGCGGCAACGGATGCCGTCCTCGCTCACGTGCGCGCAGCGCTCGGGCTCGAAGTCACCGGACTCCTCGTCAATCAAGTCCTCGACCACGGGCTCGGGAGCAAGCGGGACGTTCTTGAGGATGTCGGCGGCGAGGGTCTCGCTCTTGATGTCGATGTGCCAACCGGTGAGGCGCGCTGCGAGGCGGGCGTTCTGGCCCTCCTTACCAATGGCGAGCGAGAGCTGGTCGTCGGGGACGATGACGCCAGCGTAGTTCTTTTCGGGATCGATGAGTACGCGGGTCACCTTTGCCGGGGAAAGCGCGTTCGCCACGTAGACGGACGGGTCCTCGTCCCACAGGATGACGTCGACGCGCTCGCCGCGCAGCTCGCCCACGACAGCGCGGACACGGCTGCCCTTGGGACCCACGCAGGCACCCACGGGGTCGAGACGGTCGTCGAGGGAGTGGACGGCGACCTTGGAGCGCTGACCAGGCTCACGAGCGATGGACTTGAGCTCGACGGTGCCCTCGTACACCTCGGGAACCTCCTGCTCGAACAGGCGACGCATGAGCTCGGCATGGGTGCGCGAGATCACGATCGGCGGGCGGGAATGCTCACCGCGCACCGGAGGCAGCGTGGAGTTGGGGTCACGGACGTCGACGATGACGGCCTTGAGGTGCTGGTTGTGCAGATAACGCTCGCCGTTGGGGCGCTCGTTGCGCTCATCCGGGTAGCGACGCTGGTCAAAGTGGGGCAGCTCGGCCTCAACGCCATCGCGAATCTTGACGATGGTAAAGTCGGGCGTGGACTGCAGCACGGTGCCGTTGATGAGGTCGCCGACGCGGCCGGAGAACTCCTCGTAGATCTGCTCGCGGGCGGCGTTGCGCACGATGGCGTTGATCTCGGCCTTGGCGGTCTGGGCGGCGAGGCGGCTGACGTCCTTGGGCGTGACGTCGATCTCCTCGTACTCGGTGAAGTTGCCCTCCTCATCCATGGAGTCGTCGATGGGCTCGAGACGATACACGTAGATCTTGCCCGTGGCGCGGTCGATGGTGACCTTGGCGCCCCAGTCGAGCTTGAGGACCTTGGCATAGGTCTCGGCCAGGGCCGCCTCAAGACGGTCAAGCAGGTAGAGCTGATCGATGTGCTTTTCCTGGCACAGAAGCATAAGTGCTTCCATCATGGTCATATCGGCGTCTGCCATCTTACTTCCCTTCCTTAACGCCCTTGAAGTCGTAAACGGGCTTCAAAGTGCACTTCTTTACATCGTCATAGGAGATAGTGGCGGCGTCCTCGCCCTCGGGTTGGATGGTCACGGACGCATCGTCGGCGGCCGCGATGACGCCCTTGTACGAGCGGCGGCCCTCCATCGCGGTGGTGGTGAGCTCGACCTCCTCGCCCTGGAAGCGGACGAAGTCGCTGGGACGGCGCAAGGGGCGCTTCATGCCCGGGGAACTCACCTCAAGCGTGTAGGAGCCCGAGATGGGGTCGAGGGCCTCGACGGTATCGGAAACCCATGCAGTCTGCGCGGTGACCTCGTCGAGGTTGATGGGGTCCCCCTCGAGCTTGTCCAGGCGTACGCGGACGCATGGGGCCTTGGTAGCTCCCACGATCTCGACGTCAACCACATCGATGCCGTGCTCGGCGGCGCGGGCCTCCAGGGCGTCGATGATGTCCTGCTCGAGCTTGCTCTTGACCATGCAACACCTCTCCTTCATGAAAAGGGAGCGCGGGCGAACCCGCACTCCCTTCACGTGACAACTTCATTTGCTGCTGCACTATAGCACATCCCCAGCGTATGGGGCAATTTTGCATCGCCGGAGAGCTCTTTTGGCGTCTACTTCACCACAAGATTTACAAGTTTACCCGGCACGCAGATGGCCTTGACAACTGTTTTGCCCTCTATGTGCTTGGCAGCGGCTACCTCCGCGGCTGCCTGCATCGTCGCGGCGTCGGCACCGGCGGGCACCATCACGCGAGCGCGCATCTTGCCGAGCACCTGAACGGCGATCTCGATCTCGTCGGCGGCAGCCTCGGCGGCATCGAACTCAGGCCAAGGGGCGGTGTAGACACTCCCCTCGCGGCCGAGTGCCGCGTGCCAGAGCTCCTCACAGGCAAACGGGCAGATCGGAGCCAGGACCGAGACGATGTCGCAGGCGACGAGTGCGGTGAGGGCGACGTCGCGCTCGGTCGCAGGCACAGCGTTGAGGTAGGCGTTCGCGGCGTTCACGAGCTCCATCATCGCCGAGATCGCGGTGTTGAACTGGCCGCGGTCGAAGTCCTCGGTGCACTTGGCAAGGGTGCGATGGCGTTCACGGTAGAGCTCGAGAGCGGGCTTGGAAAGCGTCGACTTGTCGAGAGCAGTCGCATCGCCGGCGGTTTCGGCGAGCTGCCACACGGTGCGCCACGCGCGCTTGATGAAGCGGTTCGCACCCTCGACGGCGTTGGGGTCCCAGTCGAAGTCCTTCTCGGGCGGGGCGATGAACAGGATCGCGAGGCGCATGGTGTCGGCGCCAAAGGGCTCGATGACCGAGCTCGGCGGGACGACATTGCCCTTCGACTTGGACATGGTGTCGCCGTTCTCGTCCTTCACCATGCCCTGGCACAGCAGGTTGGTGAAGGGCTCATCCACGTCGAGCAGCCCCATGTCGCGCAGAGCCTTGGTAAAGAAGCGGCTGTAGAGCAGGTGCAGGATAGCATGCTCGATGCCACCGATGTAGTTATCGACCGGCATGAAGCGGTTGGCGGCCTCGCGGGAGAACGGGAGCTCGGTGTTATGTGGGTCGGTGTAACGCAGGTAGTACCAGCTGGAGCACGTGAAGGTGTCCATGGTGTCAGTCTCGCGGCGGGCCGGGGCTCCGCACACGGGGCAGGTGGTCACGTAAAACTCGCGGCACTCGGCGAGCGTCTCACCTGCGCCGAGGTCGAGGTTCTCGGGCAGGGTCACCGGCAGCCGGTCCTCGGGCACGGGGACGATGCCGCAGTGCTCGCAGTGGATGGCCGGAATGGGGTTGCCCCAGTAGCGCTGGCGGGAGATGAGCCAGTCGCGCAAACGGTACTGCACGGAGCGGCGTCCGGTGCCGGCAGCCTCAAGGTCGGCAACGATGGCGGCCTCGCCCTCGGAATGCTTGCCGCCCGTCATGCCGGTGTACTTACCGGACTGCACCAGGGTGCCCTCGCACGTAAGTGCCTCGTCCCAGTCGACGGAAGTCACGCGCGTGGCGCGCTCGTCCTTGAGGTCCCCGTACAGCGGGTCGTCCTCGGTGAGGATGATCGGAACGATGGGAAGGTCGTACTTCTTGGCGAACTCGAAGTCGCGCTGGTCGCCACAGGGAACAGCCATGACGGCGCCGGTGCCGTAGTCGGAGATGACGTAGTCGGCCACCCACACGGGCACCTTCGCCCCGGAGACGGGGTTGACGACGTAACGACCTGTGAACGCGCCGTGCTTCTCGAGGGTGCCCTGGGCGCGCTCGACGGCGGAGATGTGCTTGGCGCCCTCGACGACCTCGCGGACGGCTGCCTCGTACTCGGTGCCCTCGACAAGCTCCATAAGGCCCTTGTACTCGGGGGCGAGCAGGAAGAACGTGTTGCCGAACAGTGTGTCGGCGCGCGTAGTGAAGACGGTAATCTTACCCTCGTCGCCCGGGATGGGGTCACCCTCGGCATCGCACAGGGTGAAATCGACCTCGGCGCCCTCGGAGCGCCCGATCCAGTTCGCCTGCATCTGCTTGACGCGCTCGGGCCAACCGGGCAGCTTCTCGAGGTCATCGAGGAGCTCCTGGGCGTACTCGGTGATCTTGATGTACCACTGCTCGAGGTCGCGCTTCTCCACCTCCGAGTCGCAGCGCCAGCAGCGGCCCTCGGTCACTTGCTCGTTGGCGAGCACGGTCTCGCACGTGGGGCACCAGTTGACTGGGTTCTTCTTGCGATACACCAGGCCGCGCTCCCACAGCTTCTCGAAGATCCACTGGCCCCAGCGGTAGTAATCGGGGCTGCAGGTCTTCACGAGACGGTCCATGTCGTAGGAGAAGCCCATACGCTTCATGGTGGCGAGGGCCTGGTCCATGTTCTTATACGTCCAAGCCGCCGCCTGGGTGTTGTGCTTGATGGCGGCGTTCTCGGCGGGCAGGCCGAAGGCGTCGAAGCCGATGGGATGCAGCACGTCGTAGCCGCGCATACGAGCCTGACGGGCCATGGCGTCGCCGATGGTGTAGTTGCGCGCGTGCCCCATGTGCAGATCACCGGAAGGATACGGGAACATCTCGAGGATGTACTTCTTCGGCTTGGTGGAGTCGGTGTCCACGGCAAAGAGATTCTGCTCCTCCCAGGACTTCATCCACTTCTCCTCGATGGCCCGAGCGTCGTAGAACGGGATCTCCCCCGCCTGGCGCTCGGTGCCGCAATGCTCGTGGCAATCGCACATGGTTGGCTCCTATCGTTCAAGCGCAGCGGTCAATCAAGACCCGCCGCGCCGCGTCGGTAACGCTCAAGATTCTAACAGGTCTTGCAGGTGAGACCGACCTCACCCGCTCCCCTATCGCAGCGGGGCCCGCGCAGAACTTGTCCGCGCGGGCCCCGCTCGTGGTCCGTGTCGTCGATCGGCCGCTTAGTTGTAGCTCACCGTCTGCTGGGAGTCCTTGACCACGACGTCGTGGGCGCCGCCCTCGACGATGGAGGTGGCGGAGACGAGGGTGAGACGGGCCTTATCCTGCAGCTCGGGGATGGAAAGCGCACCGCAGTTGCACATGGTGGACTTGACCTTGTACAGCGTGCCGCCCACGCCGTCCTTGAGGGAGCCGGCATAGGGCACGTAGGAGTCGACGCCCTCGACGAAGGAGAGCTTCTGGGCGCCGCCCAGGTCGTAGCGCTGCCAGTTGCGGGCGCGCGCGGAGCCCTCACCCCAGTACTCCTTCATGTACTGGCCGTTGACGTTCACGCGGGAGGTCGGGGACTCGTCGAAGCGGGCGAAGTAGCGGCCGAGCATGAGGAAGTCGGCACCCATGGCGAGCGCCAGGGTCATGTGGTAGTCGTAGACGATGCCGCCGTCGGAGCAAACGGGCACGTAGACGCCGGTCTCCTCGAAGTACTCATCGCGAGCGCGGCAGACGTCGATCAGCGCGGTGGCCTGGCCACGGCCGATGCCCTTGGTCTCGCGGGTGATGCAGATGGAGCCGCCGCCGATACCGACCTTGATGAAGTCGGCGCCGCAATCGGCAAGGAAGCGGAAGCCGTCAGCGTCAACGACGTTACCGGCGCCGACCTTGACGGAGTCGCCGTAGTTGGCGCGAATCCACTCGATGGTGCGCTTTTGCCACTCGGAATAACCCTCGGAGGAGTCGATGCACAGGACATCGGCGCCGGCCTCGACGAGCAGCGGCACACGCTCGGCGTAGTCGCGAGTGTTGATGCCGGCGCCGACCATGTAGCGCTTGTTGGCGTCGAGCAGCTCGTTGGGGTTGGTCTTGTGGGAATCGTAGTCCTTGCGGAACACGATGCCGACGAGATGGTCGTTGTCGTCCACGACGGGCAGGGCGTTGAGCTTCTTGTCCCAGATGAGGTCGTTCGCATCCTTGAGGGTGATGTCCTTGTCGCCCACGATGAGCTCGGCGCGGGGCGTCATGAACTCGGCGACCTTCTTGGAGTGGTCGTCGCGGCTGGGGCGATAATCGCGGCTCGTCACGATGCCGAGCAGCTTGCCGCGAGGCGTGCCGTCGTCGGTGACGGGCATCGTGGAGTGGCCGGTCTTCTCCTTGAGGGCGATGACCTGCTCCATCGTCATGTCGGGGGTGAGGGTGGAGTCGGACTCGACGAAACCCGCCTTGTGGTCCTTGACCGCTTTGACCATGGCGGCCTCGGACTCGGGGGTCTGAGAGCCGTAGATGAAGGAGATGCCGCCCTCGGTGGCAAGGGCGACGCCCATGTCAACGCCGGAAACGGACTGCATGATGGCGGAGACCATCGGGATGTTGAGAGTGATCTCGGGCTCCTCACCGCGCTTGAAGCGCGTCAGAGGGGTCTTGAGGGAAACATTATTGGGAATGCACTCCGAGGATGAGTACCCGGGGACGAGCAGATACTCAGAGAAAGTGTGGGACTCACCAGGGAAAAACGTTGCCATGTCGCTCCTTCGACTCATTGCTACCGGCTGACCAGACGATCCTCACATCGCCCGTGCCTTTGGCGCCCGATATAAGTGGAAGGTATTGTAGCGCAGGGGCGCTGCTACAATGACTGTCGTTGCCAGACTTCAAAGGGTCTGCCCATCTCGGCCCTTCGCAGGCGCGCGAGCGCCGCGTTTATCCGCGAGCCGCTGCAAACAAGCCCGCCCAACACACTTGGAGATTCCATGCCGCTGTCCGCCCATGCCCGACTCACCATCTCCGACGACGCGCGCGACCTCCCCGGCGCGTTCGGGGGCGGTTGCGCGGCGCTGCTCGAAGGGGTGGCGGAGGAGGGCTCGCTCAACCGTGCGGCGAAGCGCATGGGTATGGCCTACTCCAAGGCTTGGCGCATCGTGCGCGAGGCGGAGGGGCATCTGGGCTGCGAGCTCTTGGTGCGCGACGGCGCGCGTGGCTCTCGCCTCACGCCCGAGGGCGAACGCGCACTCCTGGCATATCGGACCCTCCAGAGCGAGATCGATGAGCTCATTTTGATGCGCATGCCCGAGCTGTTTAGGTCCTGACCGGAAATCATCAAAGCATCATCGCGAAATGTTGCAGTGAAATTGGGGGGCGCTGAGATATCACCCTTAATCCACTCATTGAAAGTGCAGGTAGGCAGCGCACCGACATTATACGCAATCAACACGTCCCTGCTTTACTGCAACATTTCTCCAACCTTCGATCCGAATGTGCCGCACACTTGTAATCGCTCCCGCGGTCACGCCCGATCAAAAACGAAATGCCATCACCTGACGATGGAGCTCCTTCCGCTGTTCGCAGAACGCTCGAGTCCGTGGAGCCTCCCGAAATCCGAGGACATCGGCGAACGACAGGCAAATCGTCTCGAAGCTCTCGAAATCGTCCATCTGCTCATACGCCACGTCCAAAACGCGATAGCCCATCGCCTCCAACGCGGCGCGACGGCCAGACTCGAGGGAGAATCCGCGCTCATCTGCGTGGAATGCGACGCCGTTCAGCTCGATGTCGACCTTGAGATCTGGCCACAACTCGTCGCAAGAGCACCAAGACCTGCCCGCCAGCTTCCTGAGCTCGGGCAGGAAACTCACACGCCTGTTCAGGAAGGGCCGAGGCCACGAATCGCCGCCGAGGGACACGGGAGCGAACTGCATGATGGCGAATTTCGCCTCGAGCGGCGACGCGGCGCCGTCGAGCACGAGCCTTGCCGCCTGGAGGGCCTTGCGCGCAACCGGGACTCCCCGCTCGACGCAGCGAGCGAAGTACCCCGTCAACTCATCGGCCGTCGTCAAAGGAGGGCGCGCCCACATATCGGAGCGCCGGCCGGTCGAGGTCGTCGCTTGGCGCCAGGAGTGGGACTCGCCGCCGGCATCGATAAACAAGAGACGTTTACCAGACTCGTCGTAGCAAGCATTGCAGTATGGCCCTGAACCGGCGGCGTAGACGGCACGCCCTCCCCTCTCGAGTTCGCCCTCGGCGTCCCGCAAGGCGTTGAGCACGGCACGGGACTGGGGCGTCTCATGAAACACCGCGAACAAGCCACAGGCTTCCATCATGAGAAGCCCGAGCTCCACCACGCTCCGTCCGCGTGCCAGTTCGAGAAACAGCTGCGGTACGGACGGTACCATCAAACCGCCGCCGAGGGAGATAAGCTCGTCTGGATCCTGGTGTCTGGGAAGTCTGCGCGGAATGACGAGCCCATTCGGACGCATCGAGGACGGCTCCGTCGGACACAGCTCCAGTGGCAGTGGAATTCCCATCAAGTCGCTTTCTGCCCGCAGGCGGACCATGCGCGTCGCATGGCTCTCATTCGGGCAGGGCCTGGTCAAAAGTCGATAAAGCCGTTCGCCCTCCTCCGAGCCGTCGTGGAAGACCGCTGGGTCGACCCGAGCGCGCACCACCTGCAATGGCGTCCGATAATACGAAAGCGCACTCATACCATGCAGTACCGGCATACATTCCCCAATCCCCAAGCACTTAAAGCGCAAAGACCCGCGAGCACCCGATTGAGAAGGCCCGCGGTCGAGATAACGCACGGCAATGAGAAATGTTGCAGTTAATCAGAGGGAGGCTACGGGCAAAAGGCCGGCAGCTCGACATTATCGCAGGTAGTCGATATGCAGGGAAACGCGTGTACCTGAAAGGACGTCCATTCACTGCAACATAACGAAATATGCCGAACCGCACAGAGCCGCAAGCGCTCCCAATAGGAGTCGTATACCCGGTTCGTGAGGTGCGAAACGGAAGAATCGTGCGACGCGGTAAAGGAAAGTGCGCCCCCTCGCTAGTACCCGAGGAAGGCCTTGAGCCCAATAAAAACGAGCACGCCGCCTCCGGCAATCTCCGCACGCGGTCCGAAACGCTCTCCCAGCCTTCGGCCGACAGCCAAAACGAGCAGGCAGCATAGAAGCGTGGTCAAGCCAATCATTCCGAAGTAGAGCACAACATCTTTCCCCTCCGCGGCGAAGCTCACGCCCACCACGAACGCGTCGATCGCCGTAGCGACCGCCTCCAAGCCGATCGTTGCCCAGGTGAGCCTCGTGGCGGGACACGACTCGGGCTCACGCAGCTCGCGCACCGACTCGACAATCATCTTGCCGCCAACAAATACGAGAATGACAAGGGAGACGATGCGGGCATAGCGCTCGATGTATTCGGCAATGAGGGTGCCGCCGAGATACCCCAAGACGGGCATACCCATCTGGAACAGGGCGAACACGATGGGCATGCCGAGCTTTTTCGACATCGGCATGTCGGGTTCGCACAGGCTGTTGGACAGGGTGACCGCCATGGCGTCCATGGCGAGGGCGATGCCGAGGACAGCTGCCTCGATGAGGGATGCAGTGGTGATGGCAGGCATGGGAGACCTCCAAAATACACAGGCGGGTAATCGAGAAACGATGATTGGTAGCACACGTCGATAAAACTTCGCGAATCAGTGAAGCTTTATCGACGTGTGCTACTAAGGGAGCGAGACAAGCAGGCAACCGAGCTCCGCGATAGCAAAGTCGGACTGAATTCAGCCGATCAATCGGCCCGCTTGCGCTTATCTCGCCCGCCCGATTTACGGCTCAGGGGGATTGCAGAACCAGCGCATCGCCTGGTCGAGGTCATCGGCAATCACAAGAGGGTTGTCGAGACCGGCAAATATGCGAACCGCCCGACCATCCGCCCCATCGCGCGCATGGAGGCGGGTGTGACGCCCACCGGCGGGACGGGCTCGCCCGTTGAGTTCGCAACGCTCGATGAACTCCCCCGCCGTAACGCCCCACTGCTCCGGAAGCTCGAAATCGACAGCCGGGCCAAAGCCGTGCATGAGGACCCGAGTGGCCAGATCATGATCGGGATGACACAGCAGGCCCGGATACGCAACCGAGCCGAGTCCCTCGCAACATGAGAGATATTCCGCAAGGGCGCGGGCGTGGTCGAAATGCCGCTGCATGCGCTCGGGTGCCGAATCAAGCCCTTGGGCAATTGCATCCAGATCCGCGGCGGAAAGCCGGTCCCCCGCAACGGGCAGCACCCCTCGTGAGGAAACGGCAACGACCTTGCGGCTCAAGCATCCGGCAGCAATTCGATCGAGCCCCTCGAGCTGCACATCGGCGCCAAGATCAAACGCGTGGCACCCGAAATGAGACGGCACGGTGATGTCCGCGAACAGCCTGCCGCCTGCATCGTGGACATCGGCGGCAACGGAACGAACGTCCGCCACACGCAGCCCCGCACCGCCAATCATGTCAATCAGCACGTCGCCGGAACCCATAACACCAGAGTGAGCGCAGAGGCTCGCAACATGATCGGCATAAACAAAAGCGGCGGCCTTAGCAGAGACCACCCCCGCATACCGAGCCTCGAGCTCCAGCTGGGTCGTCACTGCCAAGACCGCCTTTCGCGACACGCCGTTAAATGAGTGGACAGTATACCCCAAGCCCCACGCTGGTGAGGTCGCGGGAACGATACCTTCGATTCGAAGCACCCTTAATCGGCCAAAACGCATGCGGGCGCCAGGTGAACGCATGCCCACCGGGCGCCCGTAGAGCGAAATCTATGAACCTAACTTCTACGCGCGGGTGTCGATCTCCTCGCGAACCTTGGCGATGAACTCATCGACGCCCATGGGGACCGTCTCGTTGGAGCGGTCGCGCACGGAGATGTTGCCGGCCTCGACCTCCTTCTCGCCCAGGATCAGCATGTAGGGCACGCGGTCGGTGCTGCGGGCCTCGCGGATCTTGTAGCCGATCTTCTCGTCGCGGTTGTCGCACACGGCGCGGATGCCGGCGGCCTCGAGCTTCGCCGTGACCTCGTTCGCGTAGTCGCGGCTCTTCTCGGAGACGGGCAGGACCTTGACCTGCATCGGGGCAAGCCACACGGGGAACTTGCCCGCAAAGTGCTCGATCAAGATGCCGATGAAACGCTCGATGGAGCCGAAGCATACGCGGTGCAGCATGATCGGGCGCTTCTTCTCGCCGTCGGCATCCACGTAGGTGAGGTCGAAGTTCTGCGGCATCTGGAAATCGAGCTGCACGGTGCCGCACTGCCAGGTGCGGCCGAGGGAATCCTCGAGGTGGAAGTCGATCTTGGGTCCGTAGAATGCGCCATCGCCCTCGTTGACCTCGTAGTCCATGTGCAGCTGCTCCAGAGCGGTGCGCAGGCCCTCCTCGGCGCGAGCCCAGTCCTCGTCGGAGCCCATGGAGTCCTCGGGGCGGGTGGAAAGCTCAACGTGGTACTTAAAGCCAAACTTCTGGTACACGGAGTCGATGAGGTTGACCACGCCCACGATCTCGTCGGTCAGCTGGTCGGGACGCACAAACAGGTGGGCGTCGTCCTGGTTAAAGCAGCGCACGCGGAACAGGCCGTGCAGGGCGCCGCGCAGCTCGTGACGGTGCACCAGGCCAATCTCGCCGGCGCGGATGGGCAGCTCGCGGTAGGAGTGCGGCTTGGAGGCGTACACCAGCACGCCGCCCGGGCAGTTCATGGGCTTAATGCAGTACTCTTCGTCGTCGATGACGGTGGAGTACATGTTGTCCTTGTAGTGATCCCAGTGGCCGCTGGTCTTCCACAGCTGCTTGTTCATGATGAGCGGCGTGGAGATCTCCACGTAGCCGGCCTTGTGGTGGATCTCGCGCCAGTAGTCCAGCAGCGTGTTCTTAAGGATCATGCCGTTGGGCAGGAAGAACGGGAAGCCGGGGGCCTCGTCGCGCATCATAAAGAGGTCCATCTCGCGGCCGATCTTGCGGTGGTCGCGCTTCTTGGCCTCCTCCAGCATGGTGAGGTGCGCCTCGAGCTCGTCCTTGGTGGCAAACGCGGTCCCGTTCACACGGGTGAGCATCTTGTTGGAGGCATCGGCCTTCCAATACGCGCCGGAGACGCCGGTGAGCTTGAAGGCCTTGAGCGCCTTGGTGTAGGTGAGGTGCGGGCCGACGCACATGTCGATGTAGTCACCCTGCTGGAAGAAGGTGATCCGAGCGTCTTCGGGCAGGTCGCCGATGTGCTCGACCTTGTACTTCTCGCCGCGCTCCTCCATGAGGGCGATGGCCTCCTCGCGCGGGAGCTCGAACACCTGGAATTTGAGGTTCTCCTTGGTGATCTTCTTCATCTCGGCCTCGATGGCGGGCAAGTCGTCTTCGGAGATGGTCTTGTCGCCGAGGTCGACATCGTAGTAGAAGCCGTTGTCGGTGGCGGGGCCGTAAGCGAAATCCGCCTCTGGATAGAGGCGCAGGATTGCCTGGGCCATGATGTGCGCGGCAGAATGGCGGATGACGTGGAGGGCCTCGTCACCCTCGACCTCGGCCACCGAGCCGTCGTTAAACAGTGCCTTCATATGAATACCTTCCTTATAAGGTGTATTACCTGAGTAACCGTCTAAGTGTACCCGTTTTCACCGAGGTACGCTTGCAAATACAAGCGCACCCGCCATCGATATGCGATGACGGGTGCGAAACGGCGCGCTTCGAGGCGCCCCATGCGTCACATGGGGCGCACATGCGCCTATTGAATGTGAGTTCGACAGTACGGGCAGACCTTCCAGTGGGCCTCGAGCGGACGCTTGCAGGTGGGGCACACGTTGCGAACCTGCGTGTTGCACACGGGGCACACGATGAAGTCCTTCTCGATGGTGGTGCCGCAGTTGGGGCAATTGCCGAAGTGCGCAAGCTGGCGCTCGCGCAGGGCCATCTCGAGCTCCTGCTCCTCGCGATCGGATGCATACATGCCGGGGCGCATCACGATGTAGGCGATGAGGCCGACGAACGGGATGAGGGCCACAAGGCCCCACGCCCAGAACGCCTGGACGCCGCGGCGCTTCGCATCGATGAAGACATACACGACTGAGAGGAGGTACAGGGCGACGACGAAGGCGATGAAGCCATAGACGGCGATCATCAGCTGCGGGGACATGAGCTCCTCGATGTACTTGGACATGCGGACATACCTTTCAGCAGGGTGCGTTGAGACGCAAAGCTGGTCATAATCGTTCTATATTGTATACCCGCAGCGGATATCGCGCACGAATTAGAAGACCGGGTAGCATCCGCGCACGCGAACGGCACAGGACAACCCGGCACTCGAAACGCAACGCCTCGACGATTGCCCGCGCGCAGTGGCACTCCCCTGGGCAGCGTTCATGACGCCCAGCTTAAATCACGCTTAGCTTAAATCTTCGCCGTTGGAGGCGATGACCTTCTTGTACCAGTAGAAGCTGTCCTTGCGGGAGCGGTCGAAGGTGCCCTGGCTGTGGTCGTCGGCATCGACGTACACAAAGCCGTAGCGCTTGCCCATCTCCCCGGTTGAGGCGCTCACCAGGTCGATGCAACCCCACATGGTGTAGCCCATAAGATCGACGCCGTCCTCAATTGCCTGCTCCATGGCGACAATGTGGTCGCGCAGGTAGTCGATGCGGTACTGGTCGTGGATGGCGCCGTCCTCGTCAACGGTGTCGAAGGCGCCCAAGCCGTTCTCGACAACCATGAGCGGGACCTGATACCTGCCGTAAAGCTCTTTGAGCGTATAGCGCAGGCCATCGGGATCGATCTGCCAGCCCCAATCACTCGCCTTGAGATAGGGGTTCTTTGCACCGCCAAGCAAGTTGCCGGCGGACTCCTCAACGTCGGATCCAGTGGCAACCGCATTGCTCATGTAGTAGGAGAAGCTGTAGAAGTCCACGGTGCCACGCTTGAGCTCCTCCAGGTCACCGTCCATCATCTGAAGCTCGACCCCATACTTTTTCCAGATACTCTTGGCAAAGTGCGGATAGGCGCCACGCACCTGCACATCGCCGCAATAATAATTGGCCTCGTCGTTCTTCTCTTGGCAGGCGATGACGTCTTTGGGATTGCAGCTGTAAGGGTAATTGGTCATGAAGGCGATCATGCAGCCGATCTTAAAGGCGGGGTTGATGCTGTGGCCGAGCTGTACCGCCCGGGCGCTCGCCACGAACATATGGTGCAGTGCCTGATACCGCAGCTGTGGATCGTCCACCTGGTTGGCGAAATCGCGCGTGCCCTCGTTGAGGATGCCCAAACCCATGAAATTACCCAACGGCAGCGTGCCGCAGTTGATCTCGTTGAAGGTGAGCCAATATTTTACCTTGTCCTTATACCGCGTGAAAATCGCCTCACAGTAACGGACATACAAGTCGATGAGCTCGCGGGACGCCCAGCCGTTGTACTTCTCGGTAAGGGCGAAGGGAAGCTCATAGTGACTGATGGTCACCAGCGGCTCGATACCCTGCGAGCGGAGCTCATCAAAAACCCGGTCGTAAAACGCCAGGCCCTCCTCGTTGGGCCCCTCTTCCATGCCGGTGGGGAAAATGCGCGTCCAGTTGATGGACATGCGGAACACCTTGAAACCCATCTCCCCCATAAGGGCGATGTCCTCGGCATGGCGATGATAGAAATCGCTGGCCTTGTGGTTGGGGTAAAACAAGCCATCCTCCCATGTACGGGTGATTTGGCGAGGCATGGTGTGAGTGCCGTTGGTCATCATATCGGCGCCGGACGGGCCCTTACCGCCCTCATTCCAGCCGCCTTCATATTGATTAGCAGCGGTGGCGCCACCCCACAGGAATCCCTCGGGAAATGCCATGAACGTCCTCCTTGGAAAAGCCGATATATCGAAATAAGGTGTGGCGGGCGGCGAGCAGCGTCCGTCACCCGCCAGATGGGGGCCTAATCCAGGTCCTCGCCGTTGGAGGCGATGACCTTCTTGCACCAGTAGAAGCTGTCCTTGCGAGAGCGGTCGAACGTGCCGTTGCCCTCGTCATCCACATCGACGTAGATGAAACCGTAGCGCTTCTTCATCTCGCCGGTGCCGGCGGACACGATATCGATGCAGCCCCAGGGGGTGTAGCCCATGAGGTCCACACCATCTAGTTCCACCGCGTCCTTCATGGCCTTGATGTGCTCGCGCAGATAGTCGATGCGGTAATCGTCGTGGATTGAGCCATCGGCCTCAATCGTGTCGTACGTCCCCAGGCCGTTTTCCACGATCATCAGCGGAATCTGATAGCGATCATAGAAGAGGTTGAGCGAGTAACGCAGGCCGTACGGGTCGATGCTCCAACCCCAAGGCGTCTGCTCCACATACGGATTGGTGTAACCGGTGTTCACGCTGCCGCAGTCGATGGCGGCCTGACCGGAGTTTTTGCCGCACACCATCGTGAAGTAGTAGCTGTAGGACAGGAAATCGACCGTACCCGCGCGCAGCGTATCCTTATCGCCCGGTTGCTCTGGCAGCACGATTCCCCTGCGCTCGAACTCCTTGAGCTTGTAGGCCGGGTAGTAGCCGCGGCACATGACGTCGGGATAGAACAGGTTGGTGCGCATGAACTCCTCGTTTGCCTGCACGTCGGCAGGGTCACAAGAGTTGGGGTAGGAGAACATGCCGCCGTACATCATGCCGACCTTGTTCTCCGGGTCGATCTCGTGTGCAAGCTGGACCGCTCGGGCACTGGCCAGGAACTGGTGGTAGGCGGCGGTCATGCGGGCCTGCTCATCGGCATCAACCTGAACGCCGCCGGCCATCCACGGCATCATGGACATGCAGTTGATCTCGTTGAACGTAAGCCAATACTTCACTTTGCCCTTATAGCGGGTGAAGACGGTACGGCAGTAGTTGAGGAAGAACTCGATGCACTCGCGGTTGGTCCAGCTGCCGTACTTCTGCAGGCCGAGCGGGGTCTCGTAGTGCGAGAGCGTGACGAGCGGCTCGATGCCGTGCTTGCGGCACTCGTCGAACACAGCGTCGTAGTGCGCGAGGCCGGCCTCGTTGGGCTCGGCATCATCGCCGTTGGGGAAGATACGCGACCAGTTGATGGACATGCGATAGGTCTTGAAACCCATCTCGCCGAAAAGCGCGATGTCCTCCTTGAAGTGACCGTAATGATCGATGGCGGTATGGCTGGGGTAGTTCTCCCCTGCCACGACGCCGTCGGTGATGCGGCGGGGGGTCTTCGCGTCGCCCGCCGTCATAACGTCGGCGGTGCTGAGCCCCTTGCCGTCGGTGAGGTAGGCCCCTTCGCACTGATTGGCAGCGGTAGCGCCACCCCACATGAAATTCTTTGGGAAAGCCATGGAAATCCTCCGTTCGATAAAGGCGTCCCGCAACGTGCTGGACGCACGGCATCAGCTGGAGCGTCGACGGCATGCCGACGACGCTCCAATTCTTGGCGCCTACAGCCCGCTAGGCTTCGACGGCCTCGGGTTTGTAGAGAATCCACGTGGCGATGAAGGTGACCACGGCACCGGCCACAAGACCCGCAACCATCCACATAACATTGGAGATGCCACCTCCCAGATAAATCGGGAGACCGCCGACAAGTCCAGCGGAACCAGTGAGCGCGTAGGCAGACGCACCGCCAAACGCCGCGACGAGAGCCCCGGCAAAGCTGCCGATCATCGCCCCGTACATCGGGGTCTTATAACGCAAGCTAATACCAAACATTGCAGGCTCGGTAACGCCACCGACAATAGCGGTAATCGCACACGATGCGGCAGTGGACTTGACATCGGTAGACTTAGATCGAAGTGAAACAACAAGCGAAGCAACGCCCTGGTTGATATTCGACACGATATTTGCGGTAAGCAGCACCGACTCGTAGCCAACCGTTGCAAAAGCATCCATGATGTACGGCAGGAACGCGCTGTGCATTCCGGTCATAACGAGCCACGGGAAGAGGCAGGAGAGAACGGCGACGGCAAGAGGACCGGCAACGCCGTAGAGCCACATAACCGCTTGAGACAGATACACACCGATAAACGAGCCAAGTGGAGCAAGTACGCAAAGAGTCAAGGGAACCATTACCAGCAGCGTAAAGAAAGGCTCTGTAATGGAACGAATGGAATCCGGGGAAATACGGGCAAAAAACTTCTCAACCGGGGCCATGACCGCAGTGGCCAGAATCGCAGGCACGATACTGCTGGCATACGACGCCGAATAGATGGGAAGACCCACAATATCAAGAGGCGTGCCCTCGGTGACCGCAGCGACGAACGTGGGGTGTATCAGCATGGCACCGACCATCATACCCAGGCCCATGTTCGCACCGAATTTACGGGCGCCCGTTGCGCCGATAAACACAGGCAGGAAATAGAAGCCGGCGTCACCGACAAACGTAAGGACCGTATGCGTGGGATCGCCTGCGGCGAGAAGACCGAACTGCTCCGCCAGAAGAAGGATGATCTTGATAAACCCGGCACCGATGAGCACGGGAATAAGCGGGGCGATGCAACCGGAGATAGCATCGAAGACCGTGGTGATGGAGAACTTCTTCTTAGGAGCGTCGCCCATGTCCTCCGCCACGGCATCCTGCTTCTGCAAGCCGGTTTTCTCCGCGATGAGGTTGTACGCGTCGCTCACGGACTGGCCGACGATCACCTGGTACTGGTCGCCAACCCACTGGCTGCCCAGCGCACCGGGAAGGGCCTCGATGGCCTCCTTGTTCACCAGGCTCTTGTCCTTGACGTTGAAGCGCAGACGGGTCACGCAATGCGTGAAAAACGTGATGTTGCTCGTTCCACCGAGCTGCTCGACGATGCCGTCGGCGAGCGCGGCGTAGCGTTCTTGCTTGGCCATGTGCGGCCCCTTTCGTTTTGGAAGGCAACGGGACTTCCGGATTACCGGCAAACTTCTCCCCTAGTTGCCCGACCCCTTGATGCAGACTCTGCTCACATGGATCACCAAGTACAGCTTCTCGTCATCCGAAAGCGCGGCGCCCTCCCAGGCGCTCGCGATATGCGCGGCAATGCGGTCGACGCACGCGAACTCCCTCGGGTACTGGCCTTCGATGCCTCGAAAGCCATCGACGCAACTGCTATCGAGCGCTTTGCCCGCATGCAGGCGCTCGAAGAGGTAGCGCATGTGGGTGGCGTAGCGAGAGAACGCGAATGACGTGCGGTCGACGGTGATGCCGAAGGAGTCCTCGATGATCTCGGTCACATCCTCGAGCATCTCGTCGTCCTCACGCTGCCGCGCAATCTCGTCCTCGCTTGCCGACTCCACACGCGCATTGACGAGGTTCATGGCGACGGCCGAGGCCTCGTCGTCGGGAAGCGCCAGCTGCAGCTCGCGACGCAGCCTGCGCACGATATGGCGCGCGATCCGGTATTCCTCCGGAAACGTTTGCTCCACATCGTAGGCGAGCGGCATGCGGATGTGCAGGTTCTTCTTGGTGCGCTGGATGGCGAACGCCAGGTGATCGGCCAGGGTGAAAGCGAGGTTGGGGCTCAGTTGGTAGTCAAGTTCTCCGCGGACGTAGTCTGCCGCCTTGATTGCAAAGGCCATGACATCGACAGGCAGATCGTTGATGGCGGAGAAGAAGCGCTCATCGACGTCGTAGAACGTGCGCTCAACATCGTCGAGGCTGAGCTCGCGCGGCATCGTGCCGAAACCGATGCCCTTGCCCATGGCAAGAAGCTCATGACCCGCACCGTCGAGGCAAACCGCCACGTTGTTGTTGATGCGCTTAATCGCCCTCATGCCGGCACCTCCCCTTTCGCCTTGGTGCATCGGCTCAACTGAAGCCCGTCTCATACGATCGCTAGAAACGAAAAACTCCCCAAAGCATATACGAGAAAGTCGCCGCGATGCGGAGCCAAACTCGGTCATGCCTCAGGGAGTAACATTCCGGGAGTCGATGCAATTGTGAACAGAATCCGGTCATGCCCCTTGCGGGTAACATTCCTATTTGCCATTTTTACACCCATGGCCGAAAGGCGGCGCGAATCAACCCGCCAACGGCAAGATTTGCCCGACAAACGGTCGATTGGCACCGTGTGCGCGTACGGGCGCAAGCCCTGGCGCATCCGAACGAAGGGGCATCCGAGGGACGATTGATCGAACCATCGAAGACATGCGTAGGCTGCAGGGGTGCCAGCTAACGAAATAGGAGCGAGCCGGAACATCCGGCTCGCCTCAAATCCCATGCATCCGACAAGAACTAATCCAGATCCTCACCATTTGAGGCGATGACCTTCTTGTACCAGTAGAAGCTGTCCTTGCGATATCGGTCGAAGGTGCCGTTGCCCTCATCGTCGGCATCAACATAAATGAATCCGTAGCGCTTCTTCATCTCGCCGGTCGAGACGCTCACGAGATCGATGCAGCCCCACGGCGTATAGCCAATGAGGTCCACGCCGTCGTCAACCGCCTTCCTCATCTCTTCGATGTGGCGGCGCAGATAATCGATGCGATACGAGTCGTGGATGGAGCAGTCCTCCTCGACCGCGTCGACCGCACCGAGACCGTTTTCGGTGATCATGACGGGAACACGGTACCGGTCGTACACCTTATTCAAGGTGTACCGCAAACCGACGGGGTCAATGGGCCAATCCCAGTCCGTCAGCTCGAGATACGGGTTGCGGACGCCACCCATGATGTTGCCGCTCGTCTGGTCGGTGAACTCGTCTTCGCGAGTGGTCTGGCAAATGCTCTGATAGTAGGAGAACGTGTAGAAGTCGCATGTTCCGGCCTTGAGGTCGGCGCGCTCCTCATCAGAAAGCTCAAGCTCGATACCGTGACGGCGGAAATACGTCCACGCGTAGTACGGGTACTCGCCACGCAGCATCACATCGGAGCACATGCAGTTGCGGTACAGGTCGTCTGCCTGGACCAACAACTGGTCCTCGGGGCAGCACGTGCGTGGGTATTGCGTGATATGGCAGATCATCGTGCCAAAATGGAAATCGGGGTTGATATCCCTGCCGGCCTTAACTGCCCGAGCAGACGCGATCAGCACGTTGTTGAGCGCATCGATTCTCTCTTGTAGGTAATCGGGCTGTGCAGTGAAATACTCCGTCCCATCGTGATAGATCCCACCCTGGATAAAAGCCCCAAGGGGAAGCAGGAGATTGTTCACCTCATTAAAGGGAAGCCAGTACCTCACTAGATCGCGATAGCGATCGAACACGGTGATGCAGTAGCGAACGTACATATCGATGACGCGCTTATCTCCCCAGCCACCGTAAGAGGTAACGATGTTAAGCGGAAGCTCGTTGTGCGACAGGGTTACCACCGGCTCAATTCCAACTTCACGAAGCTCACTAAACACCCTCTCGTAATGGCGCAGGCCAGCCTCATTTGGCTTGGCGTCGTCCCCATTCGGGAAAATGCGAGCCCATGCGATGGACATGCGATAGCAGGTAAAACCCATTTCCTTGAGGAGTGCGCAATCCTCAGAATAGCGGTGGTACCCGTCGGACGCGAAGTCGTACGGATACACAACGCCCTCTTCTCGCTCAACACCGATGCGACGAGGTTGTTGATGAGATCCCACAGACATGACGTCTGCGACACTCATTCCCTTTCCATCCTCCAGATATGCACCCTCGTACTGATTCGCTGCCGTAGCGCCTCCCCAGAGGAATCCATCTTTAAATTCAGCCATCTCTACTCCTCGTCATCGAAGCGAAGAAGGTGCAGGACGATTACAGCCACGGCCATTGCAGAAAAGACACCGAGTAGATAGAACGGGAACGTCTCCGTCATGGCAAGCGGAAATGTTCCGAAGGGGACAAATCCGAAGGAAAGATACTGGACTTTAAACAGGCCCATGATGAATCCGCCAACACCGCCACCAGCGACAGTTGCAATGAGAGCTTTCTTGAAACGAAGAATCAGACCGAAAAGCACGGGCTCGGTTACGCCGATAAGAGCGGTAACGCCAGTCGAGGAACCGAGAGCCTTGACCTTTTTATTGCGAGCCTTAAAGAAGATATAAAGTGCGCAAGCAGCCATGGCAGCATTAGACGCAGCATTTGCAGGATAAATCACCGGATCGTAACCAAGCGTTGCAAGGTTCTGCGTAATGAGCGGAATCGTTGCCGTCTGCATGCCGGTAGAAAGCACAAACGGATATAGCGCGCCGTATATTCCCGTACCAACCGCGCCAAACGTGTTGTAAAGGAAGAGAACGCCCTCGACCATAAATTGTCCCAAGAATCCGCCAAGCGGAGCAAGTACGGCAAAGCCGACTATCGCAGAAAGGATGAAGCTGATAAACGGAGTGAAAATGATGTCCACCATGTCCGGGATAACGCGCTTGCAGCCCCTCTCAACCCAGGACATGAAATACACGGTGAGAATGGCGGGTACGACACTCGATGAGTAATCCGCGAAAGTAATAGGGATTATCCCAAACAGATCAATCGACTGCCCGGCCATGCCGACAAATGACGGGTGCAGCAGAACAGCACCGAGGGCGGCGGCAACGTACGGGTTGGCCTTGAAGCGACGCCCTGCCGAGTAAGCGATCAGAACGGGCATGAAGTAGAACGCGGTGTTCGCGCACGTGTAAAAGAACGTGTACTCCGGAGACTCAGCACTGATAAAACCGAAGGATGATGCACAATACAGCAATCCCTGGAGCAAACCACAGCACACAACTGCAGGGATAAACGGGACGAAAATGCCGGATACGGTATCCAAGAACAGCTCGAAAATGTGCTTAGGAGAGAAGTCCCTTTTCCCCGTCAAATGCGCGTCGAGATTCTCGTCGATCGCGTCTTCGCGAGAAAGACCCGAGCAATCGCAAATCGCAGCGTAGACCTCCCCCACTTGCTGTCCGATGATGACCTGGAGTTGATCGCCCGACCACTGCGTGCCAATCACGCCAGCAATCTGCTCGATCTCCTCCTTTTTCACCAGTCCCTTATCCTTCACGTTAAAACGCAGGCGCGTGACGCAATGAGTGAAATAACTAATGTTGTCCTTGCCGCCGACGAGACCGACGATCTTGTCGGCAAGCTCGGCGTACTTGTCTTTTGAAGGCATGACGAGCTCCTTCGTTCGAAACCTCGGGTTCACGCCGCATGCGGCGGCGCGCCACGGGCCACCATGGGGCAGCCCGCCGGACCGCCATCTAGCGGTCCGCCCCTTTGATGCAAATCCTGCTTACATGAATCACGAGATAGAGCTTCTCCTCATCGGTGGGCTCCGCTCCCCACGCCTCGCCAATATGAGTGGCGATTTTCTCCACGCATTTCACGCCCTCGGGGAACTGCTCCCCTATCCCCTGGTAACCGTTCAGCCCTTCAGCGGGCAACGCCTTGCCACCATGGATGCGCGCGAACAGATAGTGCAGGTGCGTCGCATAACGCGAAAACGCGAACGAGGTGCGATCCACCGACACACCGAAGTGGTTCTCCACGATCTCAGTGATGTCCTCGAGCATATCCTCGTCTCGCTGCGCCGCCGCAAGCTCCTCCTCCGTCGCTGCTCCCACACGCGCATTCACGAAGCTCATGGCAATCCCAATGGCCTCATCGTCATGCAGCCCGACCTTGAACTCGCGACGGATCCGGCGTACGAGCTGGCGCCCCAGGCGATACTCATCCGGATAATTCTGCTCGACATCGTAGGCCAACGGCATACGCACGCGGATGTGCTGCTCCGCACGTTTGATTGCAAATGCGATGTGGTCCGCCAGGGTGAACGTGAGATTGGGGCTCATCTGGTATGAGAGCTGTCCGCGCGCCCTATCAGCCGCCGCAGCAGCAAAAGCAAGCACGTCCTGCGGAATGTCCTTTACGCCCTCGAGCTGTCGCTCGTCCACACTGTAGTACGTGTGCGAAACACTTGAGAGCTCGATCTCTCGCGGCATCTTGCCATAACCGATGCCCTTGCCCATGGCGATGCACTCGGCGCCGGTGCTGTCTATGCACACTGCGATGTTGTTATTGATGCTGCGAATGGCCCGCATACCAGCCTCCTTCCAATCCTCGGTTGCAATGAGCCGGCATCATTTCTACGTACGCTCAAAATGAAAAACCCTCCGAAGCCATGAACTGCCTCCCATTTCTTGGACTGGAAAATAAAGTCCTCGAGATGGGAGGTT